>CAYUFW010000358.1:0-5845 GCA_964443915.1 uncultured Pirellulaceae bacterium | reverse complement strand
CTCCAAACCCCGCTTCTCCCCCAACAGCTTGACGATTGCGGCTGGCACTTCGGGCAGTCCGCGGGTGTCACCGACTACCATGCGCACGGGCTCGGGGCGGATGTCGATCGGTGGAACCTCGAACTGCTTGACGCTGACCAAGTTCGGTTCGGGCACCACGGCCGAGGGAACAAACCAGGTTTGCCGACGGCCCGGCCGGATCGTCTGGAAGAAGGCCAGCACGCCGTCTTGCGGGCGGTCGTCCGGGTTGGGGGTCAACCCGTGCCGCACCGGGCCGATCTCGAAATCATCCAAGCCATCCACGATCGGATCGCCGGCCCGTTGGCGAGCGCTGATCTCCGTTATGTCGTCGGGCTCGCCGAACGGCTCGTGGCCCGTGCGGAGCTTGACGTAGGCAGCGGCCGCGCTGTACAAGTCGCTCGTCGGCTTCCACTCGCCCCGCTCCGCTTCGGGCGGCCGGTAGCCCAGCGTACCGACGCGATGCACCGTGCGCAGGGTGGTTTTCGAAGCACGCTTGGCCAAGCCCAGGTCGGCCAGTTTGACGTACCGGCCGAACAGCATCAGGTTCGCCGGCTTGATGTCCCGGTGAAGCTGGCCCAAGGCGTGGAAGTCGTCCAGAGCTTTGGCCACCTGCAGCATGTAGCCGGGCGGGTTCGTGCGCTCGTCCAGCAATTCGGGCCAGGTGAGGCCCGCCCTGCCCTCGGTGATCGCACGCTCGAGCACGTCCAGCAGCGATTCCTCGCCCAGTTCCCAGAGCGTCACCAAGTGGTCGCTGGGCAGGCGGCCGAAGTACTTGACGATGTACGGGTGCTGGTTCACGCCCCGGGTCTTCGCGATTTCGAGTTCTTCGATGGCCGCACCAGCCACACCATCGTCCAACGGTTCGATCGAAATCTTGAGAGCCAGGGGCGCGTCGTCTTTCTCGACGTGCCACACTTCGCTAAACCCGCCGCGGCCTAGGAACCGCACGAAGCGGACGCCGTAGCCGCTCTCCAACTGGACACGGACCGGATCGTCGGCGGTGAACATGGGACGTTGATGTGGCATAGGATGACTCCAATGGCGCAAGCGTAGCATGCCTCTCCGAGCCGTGGCTTCTTCAGTCGAGCCTCCGCACGCCTATGCACGGCTCGGAGAGCGCGTGCTACGACGCGGCTTCGTGATCGGCCAATCATACGGCGTTCCGCCGCCGAAATCCTGGCGGGGTATTTTGAATTCTACGCGAAAAACGAGCGGATTTGTTGTGAGAACGCGAATCCTCGTTACTCGGCGCCGATGTGGAGAATTAGCGGAAATCAGCGTGAATTAGCGTTCCGAAGGTCCTCCGGATTTCATTTTCTTGCCGCCTCAGGTGCCAGATCCCGCCGCCTCGTTCGCCCAATGATTGGAGGCGCGGGTCGCAGGGGGCGATTCGGCCGACCGAGAAACCTTTCGGTAGATGTGAGGCGTGCCATGACGTTTCGAGTGAGCAAATGGTGGGCGGCGACGGTGGCGGCGGCGATTGTGTCGTCGGTGGGGGCGGGGACGATCTGGAGCTACGTCCGAACGGTCCACGCGGAGTTCGGCAAACAGGTCCGGGATGCGGTGCCGATCGGGTTTGAACTGAAGCGGCTGGAGCAGATGACCGCGGAGCTGATCCCGGATATCCAGGCTAACCAGAAAGTGGCGGCACAGCTGGATGTCGAGATCGAGTACCTGCAGCGGGAAATCGCGGACCTGGACCAATCGCAGCAGACCGCCAAAGCGGAGATGGACAAGCTGCGCGAGTCGTTGCGGAAGAAGCAGGACCAGTATGTGTTCGCCGGCCAGCCGTTCACGCGGCGGCAAGTCGAAGACGATCTGGCGCGGCGACTGGCCCGCTACGACGACGGCCGCGCGCGGCTGGAGGCGAAACAGCGGATCCTCGATTCGCGCCGCAAGACGCTGGAAGCGGCGACGGACAAGATTCGGACTTGCCAGCATCAGCATGACGTTCTGGTGGAAAAGGCCGAATCGCTGCAGGCGGAACTGAAGCTGCTGGAACTGGCTCAGGCCGGCGGCAACTTCCAGTTCGATCATTCCAAGCTGCAGCAGACGAAGGACCTCGCGCTGGCGGTCGAGAAGCGGATCCGGACGCTGAACAAACTGGTCGAAGGCCAGCAGCCGCTGGCGGACGGGATCCCCGTCGAAGCCGACACGCGATCGGCGACGGAGAAGTTCGACGAGTATTTTGCCGGCGCAGGCGGGGTCAAGCAGTAGCAACATCACCAAGACCCGCTCGGGCGAGACACCGTCAACCCGCGGTAGATGTGGGCCGGAAGGAACAGGCATTGGAAATCGAAAGCACAAACTCCCCACGGATGGCATGGTGATACTACGGATGAAAACCAACACGCTCAGGCTTTCCGTGGTACCCCAAGGCCATCCGTGGGGAGTTCTGCCGACGTTGAACCCGACGGCCCGCAAGGGCCTCTCTTTCCCGGCGTCGTCCCAAACGACGCATTGGAGCTTGAGCCATGAAACTCACGACATTCGCCCTGTTGTCAGTGGTTTGCCAAGTCCCGCAGGCGATGCTTGCCGACAGCGTCTCGCGGCAGGCGGACACTGTCTCGTCCGACCGAGTACGGCAGTGGGTACGGGTGGAATCGGATTGGGAGCCGGACGCGGCCATCGCCTTGACTTCGGCTCGAGTGCGGCTGGACGCCGCCCTTCGCCGCTGGCTGTCGGCCGAACAGCCAGCGCTGGGCAAGCGGTTCCTGACAGCGGAACCGTTGAGCCGCCTGCTTTCGCGCCCCGACGTACTCCGGCGGCAGAACGAAGAGCGCCGCGAGCGGGCCTATGGCACGATGTGGCGAGTCCGGCTGGAACTCGGATTCCGTCAGGCGACGATCGACAACTGGATCGCCGAGACGGATGCGCAGGCCCGGCGCCAGCGCGATTGGGTCGTGGCCAAGCTAGTCTTGAGCGCGATCGGCTTGCTTGTTGCGAGCCTGCTGGTCCGCGTCCTCGACCGCTGGACCCGCGGCTATCGCCGAGTGGCCGCGATCCTGACGGGCGGTGCGCTGGCCGCGATCGTCATGGTCGCTGTCTGGGCATGCTGAGCCCTTTGGCTGCGAGCACGACCGCCATGACGTTCAGAATCGCTGTTCCGCGCGCACGATCCGCCGCCGGAGGTTCTCCCGGCCGACGTACAAGTCTTGCTTGGGGTCCTGCTTCTGCAGTTCGAGATAGAACTCCTCGAGCGCTCGGATGCGCTCCGGACTGAAGGGGTGCGAGCGCAGGAATTGCGGCAGCGGGATGTTCGGCTGCTGCTCGGCCGCGGCGGCAATCAGGCGGGCGAACTCCCGCGGATCGTAGCCGGCCTGGTAGGCCCAGCGAGCGCCGTCCAGGTCGGCCTGCGACTCGTCCTCCGGCCGGAAGGGACGTGTCCAGATGCGGGCCATCGACGTGCCGGCGGTGAACGCTTGCTGTAAACCGCCGCCGCGGGCGCTGGCCAATTGGGATTGAGCCAACTTCATGCGCCGCAAGCGGAGCGAATGGTGTTGGTGGTCCAAGTGCGACAGCTCGTGCCCGATCATGCCCACCACCGCCGCTTCGCTGCCGGCCATGTCCAGCATTCCCCGGCTGAAGACCAAGGTGCCTTCGGGGAACGAGCGGGCTTCGAACCACGCCGCGTCGATCAGGTACAGCTTCAGCGGCGGACAGTCGCGGGCATTGGTCATCCGAGGCCGGACGGTTTCGGCGAGCTGGCGCAGGTACTCGACGTCCCGGCCACGGCTCAGCACGCGGAGTTGGGCCGCCTTGAGCCCGTCGAAATAGGCTTGCACTGCCGCCCGGCCCAGTTCCGCTTGTTCTCGCGGCGAGAGCTTGACCTCGGCCAACGCCTGCTCGTCTTCGGGGGCGTCGGGCCCGAAAAGCCGTTCCAGCACGCGCGGCGGGTCCGTCAGGAACGGCCCCGGCGGCTGGGCCCCGGACGCGGCCAAGCACGCAAGGGCGACGACCAGCGCCGGCGCGACAGCGAACAAGAGACGGTGGGTCTTCATCGGGAATCCGGCAGGAAACAGAATTGCTGCCGCCTTCGTGTTTCGTCCACTCGGTCATGCTAACATGGAAGCGTTGGCGGCAACAAGGCGTCGCCGTGAACGCATGTCGTCGTTAGGAATCGCGTCAGGAGCCATGCTTATGCCCACCTTTGCGTACCAAGCGATGGATTCCCAAGGGAACGAAGTGGAGGGGACCCTGCGGGCGACGGGAAGCGACGAGGCGCAACAGGAACTCCGCTCCCTGGGGTACTTCGTGACCAGACTCCAACAGACCTGTCCCGCATGTGGGCAGAAGGTTGCGAAATCCGACCTGCAGTGCCCTGACTGCGGCGAGTTTCTCACGGAAGGTCATGCAGCCGCTCAGGACGCCGCGGAAACGGCCGCTGTCGGGGCGTCCCTGCCGGAGTCTTTGCAGAACCAGGTACTCGCACTGTTGCGCGAGAACCGCAAGATCGAGGCGGTCAAGGTCTACAAGGAGGCGACCGGCGCCGACCTGCTGACGGCCAAACGCACCGTCGAGTCGCTCGGCCGCCAAGCCGGCCTCGACGTTTCGCCGAAAGCCGGCTGCGGAACGACCGTGCTGGCGATCGGCATCGTCATCGTCATGGCAGTCCTGCGGTTGGCTCTGGCTTGACCTGGGTCAATTTCTTGCCCCGCCATACTTGACGCCGTCCCGGCACGCCCGATAATGCCTTTCGACTCTGCAACTAAGAATGCCGAGTTGACGACATGCGGTCTGCCGGGCTCGGCGGGCTGGTTCCGTTCTTTTCGACGTCGGAATCGCACCATGTCCCAAACCTCTGGATCGGCGGCCAATCGTGCGCGGGCTTTCTGGGTCCCGGCCGTGCTCTTTGTTTGTGCCGCGATCCTGGTGCTGAACCCCTTGCCCTTTATTTCGCCTGTCGTGCCTGCCTCGCCGGTCGCCGATTGGGTCACCGATCCCACGCCGGTCGAGCGGCCGAAGCTGCGGCCGGAATATACGGTCGCCGTGTTCGACTACCGCTGCAGCGACTGCCACCGGATCATCCCGTCGCCGTCCGAAACCGATCGGACACTGACCCAGCACCGCGAAATCCAGCTCGCGCACGGCATCAACACGCGCTGCTTCAACTGCCACCACCGCACGAACCGCGACGCCTTTGCCGACGACGCGGGCGACGAGATCCCCTGGGACCAGCCTCAGCGGTTGTGCGCGAAATGCCACGGGCCGGTGTATCGCGACTGGCAGCACGGTTCGCACGGGCGGACCAACGGCTACTGGGACACGAAGCGGGGCGAGCAGACGCGGCGGAAGTGCATCGAGTGTCACAACCCGCACCAGCCGTCGTTCCGGCCGATGCACCCGGCGCCGGGACCGAATACGTTGCGGATGGGACCGCAAGATCACTCCGCCCACGCGCACGTCCACGATCCACTCCGGCTGGGCTCCACAAAGAGCCATTCGCAACCGCCAGCCGCGCCGAACCAGGAGCAGTGAACCATGGCCGATCCTCACGCACGGACCGAGTCCGACCCGACGCCGGCGCCGTCCGACGCTCCGGAGGTGACGAGGCGGGGTTTCCTGTCTCAGGGCGTCGCCGCGTTGGCGGGGGTCACGGCCGTCGCTGCGGCCGTCTCACCCTTAAGGCACCTGAGCGCGGACGCCGTTCCGAGCCTCGACGAGTTTCTGCAGAAGCACTACAAGGAAATGACGGCCGAGGACAAGGAACGCGTCTTTGCCCGGATCCGGGAAGAAGTCCAGCAGCGCTATCAGGTCCCAGCCAAGGTCTCCGATCCGCCCCCCTTGGACGGCGTCGAGTTCGTGTACGGCCTGAATCTCAGCC
>CAYUFW010000357.1:0-6464 GCA_964443915.1 uncultured Pirellulaceae bacterium | reverse complement strand
GACCTGCGCCGCGGGATGGTCGCCTTTCGCTCCGCGAACGGGCGTTCTTTCGCGGAGCGAAAGACGACATGGTTCGCGGACGAGTCGTGCCAATTCGTGCCCCGGCTTGTCAGCGGACGGCCGAGCTTTCCGTCGGCGTCTTGGGCTTGCCTTGGCCGGCCTCCCGCCGCGGCGGCTCGGAGTTGCTGCTCGGCTGGAGCGCCAGCTCCAGCTGGCGGTCGGCGAGCAGGAACGCGAACAGGTCCTGGATCTCTTGCGAACTCAGCCGCTCCAGCAGCCCCTCCGGCATGTCGGAGGCATGGATCGTGCGCGACTCCTCGACCTCCGCGTCCGGCACGGCGATCCGCCGGCCCTCCGGCTGGACGACCGCGACTTTTCCCGGTTCCACAATCGGGCTGATGCGGCCGCAATAGACGCGGCCCCTCGTCGTGACGACCGCCTTGTTGAGGTACGGCACCGCGATGATCTCGGAAGGATACAGAATCGACTTGACGATTTCCTTGCGCATCAGCCGCTGGCTGATGGTCGTCAGGTCCGGCGCCGGGCCTGCGCCTTGATCGCCGCAGCGATGGCACTGAGCGCAGCCTGCCGAGACGAAGACCGCGGCTCCGTTCTTGACGGAGCCATTCACGCCCTGGTCGCTGCCGATTTGGCGGAGCAGATCGTCGTCCTTCCACACCCGGCCCGCGCGTGCCGCGGGCAGATCGGCCGCCGGATGATCCGGCCACGTTTGGACGAACCACCTCTGCCAGGCGGCCAACCTGGACTTCCCATCGCCGTCGGTGACCTGCTGGGTCCCCGTCCAATGTTCCAGCAGCGCCGCGGCGTCGTCGGCGCCGGGACCGCCCAGTTTCAGGCCGTGAAGGATGACTTGGCGGTAGTACTCCGGTTCCTCGGGCGCCAGTTTCACGGTGATCAGCTTCTGCAGGATCTCTTGCGCGACATCCGCCTCGACGATCGGCAGACTGCGGACGAGGTAGTTCCAGTTCTCCTCGGTCGGCGACTGGGCCAGTCCCATGGCCACCGCCGGCCGGCGTTCGGGATCGCGGTCCCACAGGCTGCGGAGGTAGGCCAGGGACTCGGCGTCGCCGCTGCGGGCCAGCACGGCCACGAGCCCCACTTTCAAGCGCGTGGTCTCGGAGTCGTCGCGGGCCAGCAACCGTTCGTCCAGTTGTTTCAGCGTGGCCAGCGTGTCGGCGTCCAGCTGTGGGGGCAGGCGGTACAACAAGGCCACGGCCGCGTGGGGCCAGCGGTCGCCTTCGCTGAGGATGGATTTCAACTCCTCGTCCGACAGAGACGCGGCAAAGTCACGTCCGGCGCGGGTGACGTAGCTGGCCCGGCTGCTCCCGCCGTGCTGCGCCTGGGCCGCGTCCAAGAACTCGATCAATTGAATGCGCCGGCCGACGTTCCAGTTGTCCTTCAGCAGCGGCAGGTGCAAGGCCACTTGCAGCTTGTCCGACTCGTGGACGTCGGCGGCCCCCAGGTACTCCAGGTAACGGTCCAGGATCGTCGAGACGCGCAGGTACGTCAGCAGCCGCATCAACTCGCGGTTCATCAGCCGGTGGCTGGAGGGGAACTCTTCGGTCAGCAACTGAGCCAGTTCGGCGGCCTTCTCCGGTGCGATTTCGCCGCGGATCAGCGCCAACTGCATGACGCGGAGCATGTCGACGAAATCGCGGTCCGTGGTGAAGCCGCCGGCCAGCACGGTCAACCGGTCCAAGACGCGGCGCGCGTTTTCCGGGCTGGGCTGCGACACCAGCAAGGCCAGGCCGGCCTGGATCACCAGGCGATGATGGTCGCTGGCCAGCAGGCGGTCGCTCCATTGGTCGGCGGGGAGCCGTTCCAGCAGCCGGCGGGCGGACCAGGCAGTGAACCGGTCGTCGGACTTCAACAACTCGGTCAACTTGTCGGGCGGCACGTCTTGTCCGGCCCGGACGAGGGCCTCGCACGCCCGCCGGCAGACCGCACGGTCGCTGTCGCTCAACAGGCCGATCAACGCCTCGCGGGTTTCCTTGTCGGGATGCAGGCCCATCAACTCCGTGGCCTTCGCACGCACCTGCTCGTTTTCGGCTCCGGCCAACGGCGTCAGCAGTTCCGTGGGCGGCGTGGGGCCGTACAGCTGCATCAGGTCCAGGGCCCGCGTGCGGTAGCGCCAAGGATTGGCCCCGCTGTGGGCCACGCCCACGATCGAAGGCCCCCAATCGTCGCCCAACTCGGTTTGCGTGGCGGCGATCTTCTGACGGCTCCAGGCCGCGGACAACTGAGGCTGGCGGATGGCCGCGCTCAGGCCCTGGCCCCAATTCTTGGCTCCAGGCGGCAGTTGGCCCGTCCAGCGGATGCGATACAAGCCGCCCGCCTGGCCCTGGTCGCCGGTGACGAAGTACAGGAGACCGTCCGGGCCGACCGCCATGTCGGTGACGTGCA
This sequence comes from uncultured Pirellulaceae bacterium, assembly GCA_964443915.1. Classification (GTDB taxonomy): domain Bacteria; phylum Planctomycetota; class Planctomycetia; order Pirellulales; family Pirellulaceae; genus Anammoximicrobium. The sequence goes on along the minus strand of CAYUFW010000357.1, from coordinate 4,040 downwards.
GCGTGGGATCATCGACGAACAACTCCGAAGCGGCCGTGTACGAGCCGCCGTTGGGCTTGAGCGTCAAGGCGCTGATCCGTCCGTGCGTCCAATTGGCAATGAAGAGCGCGTTCTGGTACTCTTCGGGGAACGCGGAATGGTTGTAGAAGACCATGCCCGTCGCTACGCCGCGCCCCGTTTCCAGTGTCGGCGGGAGGCGGTCCACGAAGTGCTCCGGCCACTTGGCCGATCCGCTCCGCCAGCCGTACTCGGCCCCGGGCAACACGTGATACACGGCCGCATGACGAAACCAGGGCAGGCTCGCGTCGGCCTCCGCTTCGCTGTCCTGCGCAAACAGTTCGCCCAACTCGTCAAAGGCCAAGTCGGCCGCATCGTGCAGTCCGCCGGCGACCGCCTGCACGTGCTTGCCGTCGGGGGTCAGGCGGAGGATCACGCCCGCCGGAGCTTTGACTTGCGACATCTCCGCATCCGGGTCCTCGTACCGCGGCTGCACCAAGTCGCCTTCGTAGTAGTCGCGGTACGGGCTGTCTCGCTCCAACTCCGCCACGGGCCGCGCCTGGCAGCCCACGGCGACGTACAGAAACCCGTCCGTACCAAGCGCGATGCCGTGCGGACCGTACCGGCCGCCGTTGCCCTCGAACTTCAGCAGCGCCCGCGACTGCTCGAATCGTCCGTCGCGATCCTGGTCCGTCAGCCGGTACAGCGCCAAGCCTTGCGGGCCTTTTCCCGTGGCGAACAGTTCCCCGTTCAGACACAACAGGCCGCGGCAATCCTTGATCTGGTCGTTGGCAACGCGGACCTGATCGAGCAGACCGTCGTCGTCATTGTCGTGGATCAACAGCACTCCGCCTTGCTCGCGCGAGGCGACGGCGTGCCCGAACTCGTTGAAGGCCACGGCCAGCAGCGAGCCGGTGGTTTGGCCGTCCAGCAGTTGCTCCACGACGAATTGCGCTTCTTCGCCTTCCGGCGCCGTCTTGGCCGCCGGCGGTTTTTCCGCCGCCTGGGTTCCGGCCACGAAAGGGGGACTTGCCGCCGGCGCCGGACTCCGGGCCGGAGCCACCGCCGCTGCCGGCGTCGGACTCCGGGCCGGAGCCACCGCCGCTGCCGGCGTCGGACGGTCGGTCTTTCCCGCAGACAACGTTTGGCTCGCAGCCGGCGGCGCAGCCGGTTTGCCGGCGGGACCCGCCGCCGGTTTGGCCTCCGCCGCCGGTGCCCCGGCGACGTGTTCTCGGGCCGGGACGACGTCGTCCCAGGGCGGAGTTCTGCCGACCAGACCGAGTGCTTGCGCGTCGGCCCACCGCGTGTCGTTGTACAGCGGCGTGTGCCAGAGCGGCAGCGGCCAGACGTTGGTCAACCAGGACGTGTCGGAAGAGATCGTCACCAAACCGCGGGAACGGTCCCTCACCGTCAGACGAACGCCCAACGCGGCAGTCGCTCCCTGCGCGTTGATCACTCGGACCGCCAACAGATTCTCGCCGGACCGCAAAAAGCCGCTGACGTCGTACTGGTCGAGTCGTTCGGTACCCTCTCCCGAGCCGATCCGGCGAGCGTTCACGTACGCCTCGTATTGGTCGTCGGCGGCGATCTTCAGGTCGGCGGCGACGGGTTCGTCCAGCGTAAAGGTCTTGCGGAAATAACACGTGCCCTCCGGCACGCTGCCGGTTTCCTGTTCCGGCGACCAGATCCACTGGGTCCCCTCGGCGGCCGCCGACGCCCACGGCAGCAAGACGACCGCGTTCCACGCGACAAGGGCCCTCAGACTCCATCGGAACGGTCGGTGAGCAGATTTCATCAGCTGTCTCCGCCGGAAGAAAAAGAACCACGTCCGCGACGGTTCGCCAACCCAGCGAAAGGACGGACGAGACCCCCTTTCGGGACAAAGCATGGGGAGGTTACCAATAACCAGGGAAACAAGGCAACAGGAAAATCCGCCGCCTCCGCGGGCGCGAAACTGCTAGCACCGCCGTGGCCAGCTAGCCGACCGCATTTGGCTGTCCGTATAATGAACCGTGCGGCGGCTCGGACGATTCGGGCTGTCGATACGATTCCACGCAGGCGGGCCATCAACGCCGAGGAGCTTCCCATGCCGGTCGAAATGCAACTCTCGCGGATCATCATCAGCGAAATCCACGATCAGCAGATCATCTACCTTCGCGAGGTCGAGGGCGAGCGGCAGTTTCCCATCGTGATCGGCATCTTCGAAGCGACCAGCATCGACCGCCGCGTGAAAGGCTACCAGACACCGCGCCCGCTGACGCATGACCTGATCGTGAACGTCGTCGAGCAACTGGACGGCGAATTGGACAGCGTGGTCATCAGCGGCCTGAGGGAAGGCACCTACTTCGCGGTCCTGCGCGTCCGCCGCGACGGCGAATTGGTGGAAATCGACTCGCGGCCCTCGGACGCCATCGCCGTCGCTGTGACCTGCAACCCGCCCCTGCCGATCTACGTGAACGAGGAAGTCCTGGAGGAGGCCCTCAGCGATTCGGCTTAGGATCGTTCAAGAAATGACCGGTCGGTGACAGGCGAGCGGCAAGGCGCTCGCCGCCGGTAATGCGGTTCGCCGGTCACCGGTGGCTAGCGCCATTCCGCTCACTTACGACCCTTAGCCACGTCTCGTGGGGCACGGGTTTCCGGCCTGTCCGCAGGAACGACAGGTCCGATGCCGAGTGCCGACTTGACGCCTTTGCCTAAACTCCCGATCCCGCCGGGACCGAAGAATAGCGGTGCCACGCGGTGTTCCGGCCCTCGCCGGACAGAAACCCGGCGGGACTTGAAAAATCGCGACTCCGCGCTATGGTAGATTAGGCAAGTTGGCCTTTCCTCACGGGGACTTCGGTGATGTTCATTCTGCTTCCAGCTAGCACCTGTCGCTGCTGCATCTGTCCGGCCTGAGCGGACGCAATCATCACCCCCCTCACCCACCGTGTCCTCTGTCTGCCGCTTGCCCCTGTGACTGGGGTGTTTTCCGGGAGTCTTCACCATGGCATCCGACCTGCGACTGAAAGAACACCTGCCCGAACTGACGGACGAGATCGTCGAGACCTACGCCACGGTCGGCTCGATCAATCACCTGGGTCATTGCCCGCTGCCCAAGTACGAAGAGGTCGTCGCGGCCATCCAGGATTTGAAAGACATCCTCTACCCCGGCTACCGCCGCCGCGAGGGGCTGCACATCGGCAACGTGACCTACCACGTCGGCGACCTGATCGACGGGCTGCACGACACGCTGACGACGCAAATCGCCCGTGCCCTGCAGCACGAAGCCCGCGTGGAACGGGGTATCGATCCGCTGACGGACAAAGCAGACTACGCGGCTGCGGGCCAGCGTGCGGCCATCACCTTCTTGAAGCGGATTCCCGAACTGCGGCGGCAGTTGGCGCTGGACGTCCAGGCCGCTTACGACGGCGATCCTGCCTGCAAGAATCTGGACGAAGTGATCCTCTGCTATCCCGGCCTGGAAGCGGTGACGGTCTATCGTCTGGCCCACGAACTGCACGTCCTGGGCGTCCCGTTCATTCCCCGGATGATGACGGAATGGGCGCACAACGTGACGGGAATCGACATCCACCCCGGAGCGAAGATCGGCCACCATTTCTTCATCGACCACGGCACGGGGGTCGTCGTGGGCGAAACGTGCGAGATCGGCAATCACGTCAAGCTGTATCAAGGTGTGACGCTGGGCGCGCTCAGCTTCCCCACCGACGCCAACGGCAAGCTGATCCGCAACATGAAACGCCATCCCACGCTGGAAGACCGCGTCGTGATCTACGCCAGCGCCACGATCCTGGGCGGCCAGACCGTGATCGGCCACGACAGCGTGATCGGCTCCAGCGTCTGGTTGACGGAGAGCGTCGAGCCCTTTACCACCGTGACCATCGAAAAACCGAGCCTCCGCCGCCGCAAACTGTCCTCCGAGCCGACCACCGGGGCAGGGATGGAAACGTGAGCGATGGACGAGCCTTCGCCGCCTCGTCAGCCAGGCCCGATGCCCCCGGCTTGCCCGTGGGAGGTTCACGCTCGGAGCTACCGCGCCGACG
>CAYUFW010000356.1:0-6721 GCA_964443915.1 uncultured Pirellulaceae bacterium | reverse complement strand
TGTCCTTCATTTCCCGCGTGCCGATCGGGTCCAGGCCCGTCGTCGGCTCGTCCAGCACGATCAATTCCGGATCGTTGATCAGTGCCTGGGCCAGGCCGATGCGGCGCGTCATGCCCTTGGAGTACTCTTTCAACTGACGCCGCCGCGCCCACTTGAGGCCCACGCGGTCAATCAGCTCGTCGATCCGCTGCCTGCGCGACGCAGCGGGCATGTCGAACAAACGGCCGTAGAAATCGAGCGTTTCCTCGGCATTGAGGAACTTGTACAGGTAGGATTCCTCCGGCAAGTAGCCGATCCGCTCGTTCTTGGCTACATCGCTGGCGTCCTTCCCAAAGACCATCGCCCGGCCGCTGGTGGGAAAGAGCAGACCGAGGATCAACTTGATGGTCGTCGTTTTCCCCGAGCCGTTGGGGCCCAGCAACCCGAAGATCTCGCCACGGCGGATTTCCAGGTCCAGGGCCTTGAGCGCCCGCACCTTTTGACGACCCCAAAAATCGCGGTACGTCTTCGAGAGGCTGCGCGTCTCGATAATCACGTCCGAATCTTGACCGGGTGTTTCCCCAGCCCCAAGGGGCGCGGTTCCCGCTGCAGCGGCTGGCATATCCATGAACGTTCTCCAAGTAGGGTACGAGTTTAGGCGTAACTACGCTGCTCAGGCCAAGTTGGTTCGACGCAAAGGCAAGAAACCGGGTGCTTCCGGCATTTCCGTCCCGTAAAAACGTAACTATAAGCCGGAACTTGGACTGTGCAAGGTTACTGCCCAACTCGATGGCCATCGGGGCCCGGCGAACGGTGGGAGTTAGCCCATCCGGTCTTCCCCAACGTCAGCCCGCTAGTCTGTTCAAGTGTCCCGGCTCGGTTGTCGTCTTTCGCCCCAGACGTTAGACTGGGCGGATTCAAGGCTTTCCATGTCGTCGCTAGATCAAGGAGTCGCTCGTATGATCCGTGTCGGACTTGCCGGAATTGGGTTCATGGGCTGGATTCACTACTTGGCCTACAAACGGGTGAGCGGGGTCGAACTCGTTGCCGTCTCCGAACCGAACGAAAAACGCCTGTCCGGCGACTGGCGGGACATCAAGGGCAACTTCGGCCCGCCCGGCGAGATGGTGGACCTGTCGAAAATCGCCCGGTACAAGGACTACCGCGACATGCTCGCGGACAAGAATGTGGACGTCGTGGATTGCTGTTTGCCCCCATCCATGCATTCACAAGCCGCAATCGCCGCGTCCCAGTCCGGAAAACACGTGTTGTGCGAGAAGCCGATGGCTCTGACCACGGCCGAGTGCCACGAGATGGTCCAGGCCGCGTCGAAAGCCGGAAAGCAGTTGTTCATTGGGCACGTGCTGCCGTTCTTCCCCGAGTATGCCCACGCCGTGCAACTGATCCACAGCGGGGAATATGGAAAACTGCTGGGCGGGACGTTCAAGCGCGTGGTTTCAGACCCGGCCTGGATGACCGACTTCTGGGACCCCAACCGCTGCGGTGGGCCACTTATTGACCTGCATGTCCACGATGCTCACTTGATCCGGTTCCTGTTCGGGATGCCGACCTCGCTGGTCACGGTCGGTCGGCTGCGGGGTGATGTGGTCGAATACTGCAACACCATGTTCCACTTCGCCGATCCGTCCCTGGTCGTCAGTGCGGCCAGCGGCGTGATCAACCAGCAAGGCCGTCCGTTCACTCACGGGTTCGAAATTCACCTGGAAAAGGCCACGATGCAATACGAGTTCGCCGGCTTCCAGGACAAGGGCGAACTGATGCCCCTGAAGGTCCTGCCGGCCGACGGCAGTGTCGTTCGCCCCGAGGTCGGCGGCGGCGATCCGTCGGAAGCCTTCGTCGGTGAAATTGAGGAGGTCGTCAAGTGCGTCGAAGCCAATCGGCCTTCGTCCGTTCTGTCCGGCGATTTGGCACGCGACGCGATCATTCTCTGCCACAAGCAGACTGAATCGGTGAAATCCGGCGGCTTGGTGAAAATCTGAAGTGAGGAAGAAGCCCGGTTTTCCCCGAAAAGGCCGGGCTTCTTTGCACGCCCGCAAGGTCTTCGCAAATTCTCTCGCCCGCGTTTGACAAGCCTAACGTGCAAGCTAGGTTTCTAGTGACGTGGGCTCGACGAGATGCCCGAGGCAACTACGCGGTGGGGATGTCCGTCAAGGGGCACCCCACCACGTCTTTTCCTTCCCTCGGCTCGATCGACGTCATGATTCCGCGTCGTTCGTTCGCCATCCGACCGTCGCTCAGGCATCCTACACTCCGCGCGGCCAGTCGTCGTGGGCAACGCCCCGCGCGTGGGACAAGAAATCGAAGCGACCCTTGGTCTGGCGGAGCCTTGCGATTGCACCTTGAGTCTACTCCATGGGCTCCGCCAGGCCGGGGCTTTCTTGAAACTCACGCCTGCGAGTTTCTGGCACGGCGGGACGTCTTCCTGGACGTCGATGAGTTCGAGAACTTCACACGCAGCGCCGTAGATCCAGGTTCACGGCCACGATTCGGAGATCGTCCCCGTGTTCGGCCCTTCCCTGAAATCAGACGTTTGCGGCCAGAATACAAACACCTCCTCTCCCAATCGAACGGCAACTCAAATTACGGGAACATCAAGGCCGGGAACTAATACCGGGGCACGCCCTATGCCGTCTCCGTGCGCGGCACCGACGCCAACGAAATGCTGGCCGATCCCCGTCGCGGTCTGGCCGTCCGCGGCACGCTGGCCGGCGCCGGCCGGATCGCCGTGTTTCACTTCGCCATGCACCAGCAGTTGGCCGAGCACATGCCTGGACTCGATGGCCGCGTGCGCGTCGTGCCGGACGGGATCAGGCTGCCGGCGTCGCAAGTAGACTATCGGGCGCAGCTGGGGCTGCCGCCGGGCGCTTTCGTGTTCGTCAGTCTCGCGGGTCTGCGGGACATCAAACGGCCGCTGTTTCCCATCGTGTACCTCGCGCCGCTGGCGCTGGAGTTCCCGCAGCTACGTTTCAAGGTCTGCACATAGAACGCTGCTGCGGTGCAGACGCCGCCGGTCAGCAGCGGCGCCGGCCCGACCTCGGCGGGCGGCGAACATCGCCAACAGCAGCGCTGACGGAACAAGACACTTCACGGAAAAAAAACTCGTTGGCCCGAAGTCCGGTCGATCCCCGAAAAACTGTGTGGCGGTATTGGACTGCATCCGGCTTCTGGTGTCAAATGATTCCGTCACAACGTGTCTGGGAATGACAGGTACAACCAAGGGATCAGGTTTCGACATCCGCAAGACGATCGGAATCAGGTTATGGATGCAATCATCAAACTGACCGTGAACGGGGAACCGCGCACGGTAACGACCGATCCGCAGCGGCTGCTGCGGGAAGTGCTGCGGGAGGATCTGAGACTGACCGGCACGAAATACGGCTACGGCGAGGGCCAGTGCGGCGCGTGTACGGTGTTGATCGACGGCCAGCGGGCGCAGGCCTGCCAGACGACGATCGCCCAGGCCGCCAATCACGCCGTGACGACCATCGAAGGCTTGGCCAGCGGCGATCGTTTGCACCCCGTGCAGGAGGCGTTCCTGGCCGAGGGAGCGATCCAGTGCGGCTACTGTACGCCAGGCATGGTCTTGTCCACCGTGGCGTTGCTGGACCGGAACCCGCAGCCGACCGACGCGGACGTCGCGGCTTGGATGAACGGGAACCTGTGCCGCTGCTGTGATTATGTAAAGATCCGGAACGCCGTCCGCCGTGCGGCCTCGCCGGCCAAGGAGGTGCGGCCATGACCCACCAGCTGGAAAACGACGCAGCCGCGCTGTGCGATCCGGAAGAGTCGTCCGACCGCCTGGAACACGAGTTCGATCTCAGCCGGCGCGGCTTCGTCCAAGTGCTGGGCGCGGGGCTGGTGATTGCGGTCGGCGAGGGCGAGGTCTCGGCGCAACGCCGCGGTGAACGAGGCGGCGGCCGGCCGCGCACCGTGTCCGCCCGGCTGCACATTGGCGACGACGGCACGATCACCGTCCTGACGGGCAAGGTGGAAATGGGACAGGGGGCCCGTGCCGAGCTGACGCAGGCCGCGGCGGAAGAATTGCGCGTCCCTGTCAGTCGGATTCAACTCGTCATGGGCGACACAAGCCTGGTTCCCGACGACGGCATCACGGCCGGCAGCCGCACGACGCCCTCGACGGTGCCGGCGGTGCGGCAGGGCGCAGCGGCGGGTCGGCAACTGCTCGTCGCGCTGGCCTGCCAGCGCTGGGGCGTCGAGCCCGCCGCCGTGGCCGTCCGCGACGGCCAGATCGTTCACGCCGCCAGTCAGCGCACGCTCGCGTACGCCGAATTGGCCCGCAGTTGCGATGCGGCCAAAGCGTTGGCTCACAGCATCCCGGAGGGCGTCACGCTCACGCCGGTCGCCGAGTGGCGCGTGCTGGGCACTTCCGTCCCGCGGCCGAGTCTGCGCGATCTGGTCACGGGCGCCCACCAGTTTCCCTCCGACCTGTCTCGGCCGGGCATGCTGTACGGCAAGGTGTTGCGGGCGCCGTCGTACGGGGCAGAACTCACCTCCGTCGATCTCAGCCCGGCGAAGGCGCTGCGGGAGGAGATGCGGTTTGCCGAGGGGCGGTTGCAGAACGCGTCGTTCGGCGACGATCTAGTGCCGCGTTTCGAGGGCGTCCCCAAGCTGGACGTGTACCTGTTGAACCGGCCCGACCTGCCATCGGTCGGCGGCGGCGAAACGCCGATCATCGCCATCGCTCCCGCGATCGGCAACGCCGTCCATCACGCCATCGGCACACGCCTGCGGGAAATGCCGTTGCGGCTGTGATTTCCTGTAGCACGGCTCGGAGGGCCATGCTACCAACGAACGGGCTGACTGAAATGGAAATCGCGGACCTGTTGCCAACGATTCTGAAGCTGTTGGAGCTTCGTCGCCGATTCGCCGTCGCCACGGTGTTGTCCTGCGCCGGCTCGACGCCAGTGCGCGCCGGGGCCAAAGCGGTCATCGGGCCGCGAGGCGTCCTGGCCGGCACAGTAGGGGGCGGCGTGGTCGAAGCCGAAACCCAACGTCAGGTGGCGTCGGCGATTCGTTCGGGTCGCGCCGCCGTGTTCGAGGCCGATCTGCATGGAGCCCGCAACGACGAGGGAACCGGGCTCTGCGGGGGGCGGATGCGCGTACTCCTCGATCCCACACCCGCACGGTTCCAGGAGCTCTATGCCCAGGCCGCAGCGACGCTGAAACGGGGCGAGTCTGGAGTCTGGCTGACGACGCTGCGGGGCGGCACTCCGCTGCAGGTCGAGGCGAAATGGGTGCCGGCGACGGATCTTGACACGTACGCGGGATTTCCCACCGCAGACGAAATCCGGCAATGCACCGACGGCCCGGCCGCGCGGCTTTTCGTGAAGCCCGTCTCGCCGGACGGCGCTGAGGAAGTGACGGTCCTCGTCGAGCCCTGGATCCCCAAGCCGCAGTTGATCATCGTCGGCGGCGGACACGTCGGCCAAGCGGTGGCCGCGCAAGCCGCGCTCGTCGGCTTCGAGATCGTCCTCTTCGACGACCGCCCTGAATTCGCGGAACCGAGTCGGTTCCCGGCCGGCACGACCGCGATTGGCGGCCCCGTCGGCGAGATGCTCTCCCGGTTTCAGCGCGCCCCGGACTCGTACATCGTGATCGTTACGCCCAGTGCCGGTCAGGACGCGGCAGCGCTGGCGGCCGTGTTCGAACAGCCGGCGCGCTACGTGGGATTGATCGGGAGCCAGCAAAAGATCAAGCTGCTGCGCCAAGCCTTGGTCGACTCGGGCGACGTCAGCGAGGACGAATTCGACCGCGTCTACGCTCCGATCGGCCTGGACATCGGTGCGGTCACCGTCCCGGAGATCGCCGCCAGCATCGTCGCCCAGTTGATCGCCGTCCGCCGCCGCCGCGTTTCGCCGGTGTGCGAGTTCCCGTGATGCTTGTGGAAGTACGTGACCGTGCGGCGTCGCAGAGGTAGAGGTGCGTGATGCGTGACAAGTGCGGACTGGTTCGAATGGGGTGGTTCATCGAAGCGATGGTGCTGGTGTTGGCCGGCGGGCTGCACGCCGCCGATCAGATTCTCCCCGGCACGGCGCCGCTGACCATCGGGCAGCCGCTGGATGAAGTCATGGTCGAGGGACTCAACCGGTACTGCCTGCGCGAACTTGCCGCTTCTCGTGAGGGGCGCGCGGCGCGGTGGCAGCGCGATTACGCCAGCGTCCAGGTCTATGCAGCAAGCATCGCCGGAAACCGCGAACGCTTTCGCGCACTGATCGGCGCGGTCGATCCGCGGCTCGCGGCAGCCGAGCCAGGCCGATGCCGGTTTGAACTGCTTTCGTCGCTGGACCGGTCGTCGGTCGTGGCGCGGACGAGCCGCGTCACCGTCCATGCCGTCCGCTGGCCGGCGCTGGTCGGCGTGACGGCGGAAGGGCTCTTGTTGGTGCCCGAGACGATCCGAGCGGGCGTCGTCGCCCTGCCGGATGCGGACTGGACGCCCGAGATGTTCTGCGGCGTCCGTGACGGGCTGCCCGCGCAGGTGCAATTCGTGCGGCACCTGGCGGCGGCCGGCTGTCTGGTCGCCATCCCGGCGCTGATCAGCCGCAGCGACGAACTGTCCGGCAGCTCGCACGTCGCGTACACTAATCAGCCGCACCGCGAGTTCATCTACCGGCAGGCGTTTGAAATGGGCCGGCACGTGATCGGCTACGAAGTGCAGAAGGTGCTTGCTGCGGTCGATTTGCTCGAGCAACTGGCAATGCCG
>CAYUFW010000355.1:0-7050 GCA_964443915.1 uncultured Pirellulaceae bacterium | reverse complement strand
CTGCGGCTTCTCGCAATAGACGTCCTTGCCGGCGCGGCAGCACAGGATCGTCGCCAGGGCGTGCCAGTGCGGCGGGGTGGCGATCACCACGGCGTCGACCGCAGCGTCGGTGAGCATCTCGCGGAAATCCTGAACGCACTTGGGCCGCTTGCCCTTCTGCCGCGCCGCGTAGGCCTCCGCCCGAGGTTCGAGCAACCGGCGGTCGACGTCGCAAATGTAGCCGATCTCGCAGTCGTCGCGCTCCAGGAACCCCGTCGCCAACGGATTGCCACGGTTTCCACCGACGCCGATCATGGCCAGCACGAGCCGGTCGTTGGCCGGTGCCGCCCGCACGGACCGCGGATCGGCCAGGATCGTCAATCCCGCCGCCAAGCCGACGGCGGACCGATTGGCCCGCCCCAGGAAATCGCGCCGATTCAAGCTACTCATGGGTCATCGCTCCTTTCACCAACAAACGGGGAGGGAGAAAACAGGGGAGGACGGCAATCTACGCGGAACGCACATCATAGCAGGCGGCACGGGCACTGTGCCAGAGCCGCGCCAACGGTCGGAGCCTGGCGGCAATCTGATCGTCGGCGGCGTCCTACAGCGCGACTTCGCGGAACCTGATCGACAATGACTTGTTCGCCTCGCGCCTGGCTGGTCTCCCTGCGGTCAACGGATGAATTCATGGCTGCAGGTGCCGCTTCAAGAATTCGTTGTTCTTGGTCGTATCTGCGATGCAGTCCTCGATGCTTTCGTGTCCGCTCTCGTACACGTACCAGCCTTCGTATCCGATCTGGCGGAAATCGCGAAATGCCGCCGGCCAGTCGATCGGGCCGGGTTCCTCGATCAGCTTGTTTCCATTCTTGACGTGGACCATGCAAATGCGTTCTTTGCCGAGCAGTCGGATGCCCGGAACGGCCTGATCGCCGTAGCCGTAGAAATCCATGTTGTGAGGGTCGTAGTAGACGGCGACCGCCGGGTGATCGACCAAGTCGATGAGCTTCTTGTTGTCGGCGGGGCTGAGCGAATTTTCGAGTCCGATCACGATGCCGGCATCCGCCGCCTTCGGGGCGACTCGTTGCAGCATCGACACGATCGGTCCGTACGACGACTCATCGGACATCTTGGGGGCATCGTCCCGGAAGAAGGCGGCCAGCAGCGCGCCGGCGCCCAGCACTTCCGCAGCGCGAATCGAAGCGATCACGCCGTCGGCGGCGTTCGGACTGTGGATCTTGACGCCGCGCTCCCAGATGCCGGCCAGGGAAGGGACCTGCAGGCCCCAGCGTTTGGCTTCCCGTTTGTAGTGCCGGACGGTCTCCGGGTCGCGCAGGTTGGGCTGGCCGGACGTCGCCTGCAGTTCGACGCCGCGAAGGCCGGGGATTTTGGCGGCCGCTTGGAACACGTCCGGCGTGCCGGCCAGCCTCATGCTCGCAGCGCGGATTCCAAGCTTCAGAGGCTCGGACCCCGCAGCCCGGACCGTGCGGCCCAGACTCGCCGATACGGCTGCCAAGGCGGATATCTGCAAGAACTTGCGGCGTGTTTGCCCAGCCCCCGTGTTCCTGTCTGGGCGGCCCATCCGCGTCATTCCCGACGCGAGTTGCTGCTTGATCATGTCAAGTACCCCCTGGCACTCTCCCGGCCCGTGACGAACTCCTGCACGTCCGCCGTGCCAGGCAGTCCGACTCACCTCCTGCCGGGACTCCGGCGATCCAGCATCGCAGACCCTGCACCGGTTGACAAGTCGTCCAACGCCGCGGGAAGGCCGCCGGTCATCTGGAAACGGCCGCGCGGGAACAGCAGCGTCCCGCGGCCGTTGGCCCTTCGATGTGGATGGCGCGCGGGGAAAGCAGGAAACCAATCCAAAGCGGTGACAAGCCCCCGCACTCCAAGGCGCCTCAGCCGCAGCGCCGCGCACCAGCGTCATCAAGTAGTCTGGCACGCCGCGGCTGGCCAGATAGAACCGGCCGGCCAAGTCGGCGTTTGCCAGACTGGAACTCTCGGCCATCGTTGTGGGAATCCACATGGAAGAGCGCAGCTTGGTGAGGAAACTCGGCGAGGATTACTGCCGTTATCGCGAGGGCACCTCGATGCTTATTCCGTGGTTTCCGGATCGCGGCCAGGGAGTCGCTGAGCACGAAACCCCCGGGGGTGTCGGCTGAGAGCGGCACGACATGAATCGGCCGGAGGGCGTTACGTCGCCCACGTTGCGACGCCGGACCGTCGGCCACAACGCCGGTGAACGCAACCTTGGCGAACGGCGGGACGCGGGTCAGCGATGTGGCCGGCACGTGCCGGATCGCGGCCAATCGTCTGAGAAACGAACCTGTCCGAAACACGATATTGGCATAGAATAAAATGTCGCAAGCGACAGCGGCTTCCGTGTTGTGTCTGCTCTCCGTTGTCGCCCTATCAGGCAGGGGGGCCTCAAAATGGTTCAAACTGACTTTGGCTGGCAACTAGACACACAGCAGGTGGGGGAATGGCTGTGCGTCAGGATCAGGCGGGAAGACGAGGCGGAAATTGACGTATTCATGTCCCGTCTTTGGACGGTTCTACGGGAACGTCATGCATACCGGCTGGTTCTGGAGTTGGATGAAGTCACGATCCTGAGTAGCCGCCTGATCGGGCACCTGATTCGTCTGGAACAACAGATCGCCGTGCAGGGCGGCCTCCTGCGGTTGTCGGGATTATCGCCGGAGCACTTGGATGCTCTGGAGCTGTTTGTCAGCCGCCTGGGGCGTAGTTTTCGCTGTTTCCCGAATCGCGAGGCGGCATTGGGGGGCCAGGAGCGTCCGCGGCCAGGCGGTTGACGACGTGACGCCGAGGCCACTGGCCACGACGCCCGCGAACGCGACACGGGCGAACGCGGGTCCGTTCCTGGCAGCCGGCCACGTCACGGCACCAGGGCCAGCGGGCACTCGAGTTGTTTGACCAGGATCTCCAGGTCGGGTTCGTCCAGCAGGTCGCTGTGGAGCACGAGCAACTGCAGACGCTTTCGCAGCCGCTCGGCCAGCCGCACGATGGTGCGGGCGTCCAGGGCCGGCAAGGGCTGGACCGTGTAGCCGATGCGGCAGCCCTCCAGGCACTGATCGATCTGCCGCCGCCGCCGCGACGCTCCCGCGCCGTTTTCGGTCGCCGGACTCAGGACCACCAAGTCGCCGAGGTTGGCCCCGGCAAGTTCGGCGGCGATCTGCAGCACGTTGTCGCTGGCGGCCGAGCCCTCGTCGATCGCCAGGATCGAGCCGGCGGCCGCGCGACGTTCATACGACGTCGTGCCGGCCGTCTCGGCCATGCCCACGATCAGCAGTTCCGCCCGGCCCGACAAGGCTCGGCTGGTCCGGACCGGGTCCCCACGCTGGACTTGAAAAGACCAGCGGATCTGCAACCGGTCGGCGGCGTCGGCCAGAGCCCGCCGGACCTGCTCGGCGTGAGTTCGGAACGCGCACTCCAAACCGGTTACAACCAACGGATGCGGCACGGCGTAGGACAACGGCACTTCGTTGGCCATGGGCAGACTGGCCAACCGCCACAGGTCGGCATCCTCGACAAACAGGGCTTGCAGTTCCGCCCGCGCCCGCGCCGCCCATTGCGCGGCCGCGGCCAACGCCGCCCTTCCGCACGGAGAAGCGTCCAAGGCCACGACGATCCGCCGCGCCTCCCGGTCGGCCTCGAGTCCGTGCTCGACTTCCTCCTCGGCAGTCATTTCGTTTTCTCCGCTTTGCCTTCCGTGTTGTACTTCTGCCGCAACTGAAACATCTCCCACAACCGGTCCGCCACGCGCTGATTGACCGAGCCCTCGGGAAAACGCCCCTCCGCGTCGGGCTCGCCGGCGGGCAGTCCGGTCAACAGGCTCAGCGCCTGATCCACCGTTTCGATCGGCCAGACGTGGAACTTGCCGTCCGCCGCGGCGGCCACGACGTCCTCCCGCAGCATCAGGTGTTTGACGTTCGACGCGGGGATCAGCACGCCCTGCTCGCCCGTCAGCCCCCGGACCCGGCAGACGTCGAAGAAGCCTTCGATCTTTTCATTCACGCCGCCGATCGGCTGCACCTGGCCGTGCTGATTGACCGACCCCGTGACGGCCAGCGACTGGTGGATTGGGACGTCGGCCAGCGCGGAGAGCAGGCCGCACAGTTCGGCCACCGACGCGCTGTCCCCCTCGACCATCCCGTACGACTGCTCGAACACCAGGCTCGCCGACACGGACAGCGGGTGCCGCTGGGCGTACCGCGAAGCCAGGAAGGCCGACAGGATCAGCACGCCCTTGGAGTGGATCGCCCCGCCCAACTCCACCTCCCGCTCGATGTCGACCACTTCGCCTTTGCCCAGCCGCGCCGTGGCCGTGATCCGCGAGGGGCGGCCGAAGGCAAAGTTGCCTAGATCGATGACCGACAAGCCGTTCACCTGGCCGACCCGCCCGCCGCTGGTATCGATCAGCAGCGTGCCGCGCTGGATTTCCTCCTGCACGTGCTGCCGCAACCGCTCTGCGCGGTACACCTGTTTCTCGATCGCCTGCTGCACGTGCCGGACGCTGACCAGGCCGCAGCCCTCCTGCTCCGCCCAGTAGTCGGCTTCCCGCAGCAAGTCCGCCACGGTCCGCATGTGCGTCGTCAGTTTTTCCGAGTCGGCGGCGACGCGGGCGCTGCGTTCCAGCACGCGGGCCACGGCGGTGCGGTCGAAATGCCGGTGCTTCTCGCGCCGCACCAGCGTGGCGATCAGCCGCGCGTACAGCCGGCAGTTTTCCGGCGAGCGCTCCGTCCGCTCTTCAAAGTCGGCGGCCACTTTGAACAGCTCGCCAAAGTCCCGGTCGTACTGGTACAGCAGGTAGTACAGCATCCGGTCGCCCAGGAGCACGACTTTGACGTCCAGCGGAATCGGTTCCGGTTCCAGCGAAACCGTGCTGACCAGGCTCAGGTTCTCCCCCAGGGACTCGATCTTGATGTGCTGCGAGTACAGGGCCCGCTTGAGCGCCTCCCAGGCAAAGGGCTGTTGCAGGAGCCGCACCGCCTCGACCACGAGGTAGCCGCCGTTGGCCCGGTGCAACGCGCCTGGTTTGATGAGGGTAAAGTCGGTAACCAGCGTGCCCATCTGCGTCTCGTGCTCGACGCGTCCCACCAGGTTCACGTAGCTGGGGTGCTCCAGGTACACCACCGGGGCGCCGCGCGTCTGGCTGTGTTCCACGATCAGATTGGCGCTGTACGCATCCGCCAGTCTGCGGCGGAGGGCGGGCACGCCCAGCGGTCCCGCCGCCTCTTCGTCTGGCGTGCGGAACTCGTCGGCCCGCTGAATCACGCTGGCCTCCAAAGCGTCGAAGAACTTGAGCACGTCCGGCAGATCCGTGTACCACGTGCGGACGTGGTCCAGCAATTGGGCGACGACTTGCCGCGTGGCCCCCTGGTTCAACTCCTTGGTCTTGCGGCGGACTTCGTTGCGCCACTGGGGGATCTTCTCCACCAAGTCCCGCAGTTCGGTCTGCAACTCTTCCACCGCCGCTTCGATCTTCTCCCGTTCCTCGTCGGCCAATTTCTCGTACTGTTCCGGAGTCAACACTTCGCCCTCGCGGAGCGGGGCCAGAGCGAACCCGGCCGGCGTGCGGATCAGTTGGATCCCCCGCTCAGCCGATCTGTCAGCCAGGCTCTGGAACGCTTGCGACTGCCGCTCCTTGACTTCGGCCTCGACCTCCTGCAGCCGATTGCGGTGTTCCTCCATCTCCAAGGCGGCCGGAATCGCGGTCTGCAGGTCCTCGAACAGACTCCGCAAGTCCTGAACCAGTTTGGGACCGCGTCCGGCGGGCAGCCGCAGCGCGCGCGGCTGGTGGGGATTGTCGAAGTTGTTGACGTAGCACCAGTCGTCCGGCTTCGGCTCCTCCGCCGACTTCGTCTCCAGAAAGCTCTGCACGATCGTTCGCTTGCCCACGCCCGGCGGCCCCAGCACGTACAGGTTGTAGCCTTCGCGGCGGATCGTAATGCCGAAGCGAACGGCGTCCAACGCGCGGGTCTGCCCCACAAACTCGCTGAGGTCTTCCAGTTGCTCCGTCGTCTCGAAATCGAAGCACTCGGGATCGCATCGCCAACGCAAGGCGGTGACAGGCAATGATTGGATCTCGCGCATGGCGTCCTTTCTCAACGGGAATCTCCACGAAGCCTCCTATCATGTTCCCCTTTTCCGGGGAATCTGGCAAGTCGCGGTGGTCGCCCGAAGGCATTGGAAAACTTGTGGCACGGCTTCCCCCAGGGGCGCTCCGACCCTACTATAGAGCGGAGACTTTGGCGCAAGCACCGGTCGAAAACGACGGTTCGAGGTTTCCGTGGCGTAAGCTTCCAGCTTGCGGTAGATAGCGGGATCGCAAGCGGGAGAGTTACGCCACTTATTCCTCGAACGGTGCTCACGGCCTGTTTTTTGCTGCGTGCCGGTCGCGCCGCAAGTGTTTGGTGATCTGGTAACGTGGAGGGAGAGAAAAACGTATGAAAGTTCATGGCTTCTCGGCGGCGGCCTGCGTGCTGTGGTGTGCCGTCGCCGCTTGCGTCGGGTGCAATCCACCGGCCAGCGGCGTCGCTGTAGGTGACCCGATCGGCAGCTACGCGTGTGTCAAGAGCGGCGGGATCGACGACGGCGTCTCAGCCGGCAGATCGCTGTGCTATACGTGACGGCTGGGCGGCCGTCCGGTCGTGTTCGCTTTTGCGAAGACGCCCAATGACGCCTTGGCCAGTCTGGCCAAGCAGATCGATAAACTCGTCGCCGACAACCAGGACAAGAAGCTCGCGGCCGTCATCAATTTCACCGCCGAGGCCGCGGATGACTTGCAGGCAAGAGTCGCCGAATTCGGGACAACGCACAATCTGAAAAACGTGGCGTTAACCGTCACCGCCGACGCCCACAGGTTCGGAGTCAGCGAACAGGCGGAAGTCACCGTGCTGCACTACAAGCAGAAGACGGTGAAATCCCTCCAGGCGGTCCCCGCCGGCGGTTTGAACGAAGATGCCGTCAAGAGGATCGTCGAGGGAGCGAAAGCCATTCTCGATTGATGAAGGATGAATATGAAGTCACCACGCTTGAGGCGCGTTC
>CAYUFW010000354.1:0-7070 GCA_964443915.1 uncultured Pirellulaceae bacterium | reverse complement strand
CGATGTCGGTGGCGATCAAATCCGAGTGGTGCGACATAGGCGGTGAGTCTTGCTCGGGTTAGACGGTCTTAGAATCAGGTTGGCTACTCGATCTCCAGCAGCGTGTACCAATATCCGCCGGGACGCGCACGCGCTCTTCGAACACGATTGCCGCGGAACTCATCTGTCGTCTCCTCTCCCCGAACCAAGGCCAGCCGGTCTGACAGGCCGGCCGCCACGTCCGTCGTCGCCGCGCCCCGAGGTCAGAAATACCCTTCCCGCTTCTTGTCTTCCATCGAGCCTTCGTCGTCGTTGTCGATGACGCGGCCCTGCCGCTCGGAGGTCTTGCACAGCAGCATCTCCTGAATGATCTGCGGGAGCGTGGCGGCGGTCGAGGGCACGGCGCCGGTCAAGGGATAACATCCCAGGGTGCGGAAGCGGACCATCTTCCTCTGCGGCTTCTCGCCCGGCAGCAACTGCAGCCGCTCGTCGTCCACCAGGATGAGATTGCCGTCGCGGAGCACCACGGGCCGCTCGGCCGCGAAATACAGGGGCACGATGGGAATCCGCTCCAAATGAATGTACTGCCAAACGTCCAGCTCGGTCCAATTGGACAGTGGGAAAACGCGGATGCTCTCTCCCTTGTTGACGCGCGTGTTGTACAGGTTCCAGAGTTCGGGCCGCTGGTTCTTGGGGTCCCAGCGATGGAAACGGTCCCGGAACGAAAACACGCGTTCCTTGGCACGCGACTTCTCCTCGTCCCGCCGTGCCCCGCCGAAGGCCGCGTCGAATTGGTATTTTTCCAGCGCCTGCTTGAGCGCCTCCGTCTTCATCACCGTCGTATGTTTGCCGCTCTGCTCGAACGGGTTCAGACCCAGCTTTCGACCTTCCTCGTTGACGTACGTGAGGACGGTCAGCCCCAACTCCTTCTTGGCGTAGTTCTCGCGGAAGGCGTACATTTCCTGGAATTTCCAGGTCGTGTCCACGTGCATCAGCGGAAACGGAGGCTTGGCCGGATGGAAGGCTTTCATCGCCAGCTGGACCATGACCGACGAATCCTTGCCAATGGAGTACAACATCACCGGATTGTCGAATTCTGAAGCGACTTCCCGGATGATGTGGATGCTCTCCGCTTCCAGTTGCTTCAGGTGCGTAAGGTTATAACCCTTCATGCCGGCTCTGACTGTCGAGGAGAAAGTGGTAAACGCACACAGCTTGTACTGCCCTGGTTGGAACTGACTGTGATTAGACGCTTTTTTTCCCAAACCAGAAAGGGCACCTCGGACACAAACTCAGCCCGTTTAGAGTTTTCGGCAGGATCGGTACAGGTTTACGGCCAATCCGGAAATGCCTTCCTAACAGGGATCGCTAGCAGCAAGTCTCGTTCTACCCGACGCACGGAAAATACCGATCTTACGATCTAGTGATGCCGGAGTTGTACGCATTTCGGCTGGACCTGCCAAGTATCCGCACACCTTTGGGGGCTGCTCTACTTTTATGAAGCGGAATTGCTCTGCATCCGTGTGGCTGTTGCTGGCGTTGGTGGTGGTCCTGTTCTGCCTGAGCGCCCGCGCCCCTCGAGAATGGAGTTCTTGGGACAGCCGGCCCCTGGGGCTGGCTGCCACGCCGCTTCCGGAGCCGTTGCGGGTCGCGAGCGAGCCCCCGCGACGGGCCCCGCTGATACCGGCGCCGCCCACCCTCGCGGCGACGGATCGGCCCGAATTGACAGAAGCCGATGTCGAACCTGCCCAGCCGGAGACGCCGAGACCGGAACTGAAGCCGCTGCCGACGGACAACATCGCGTGGGCAGAAGGGCTTCATGACGCACCGGCCCTCTCCCAGAGCACCGGACCGCACGGACTTCCGACGCAGGAGGCGGCCTGGACCGGCACCCGCAGGAAGGCCCCAGCCGACTCCGATACGGGCCTCGCGGGAAGCCCGGACATCGGCATCGAAATAGGTCCCCGTGGCTGCGATCCGTCTGTGGCGTGCGACGAGCCGGCAACGGATGGTGCGAGCCCCACGGGATTCCGCCATGGCGCGGGCGTGGCACAGGACACGGACCGCTTGGCGGAAACATACGCGGTGCGTCAGCCGCTGCGCGCCGGCACGGACTTGCTGTCACACTGGCCTCATCCCGCCGCGCTGGCCGAACGGCTGCACGTGCTCGGCGCGGAAGCACCCTGCCGTGATTGGTGCGCGGCGGTGCTGGAACGACTGGAGCGGCTGAGTGCCGCCGAATCCCTCGCGGCGGCACAAGCCGGCACGCTGATTGTGGAGTTCCAGCGGTTGGCCGACGAAGGTTCGCTGCACGCGAGCACCACGGCCGACCCGGCGCTGCGTTCCGAGTGGGCGCGTGCCGTTCTGGCCCTGAAACGCCGGATTGACATTTGGGAGCAAGTTCACACGATCGCCTCGTCCACTCCGTCGGCCGCCGCCACCGTCCAGGATGCGGCGGGCCTGCGGCGAGCCTACGACGCGCTGGCCGCCAGACTGCGCTGCGATCCCAACGGCGAATCGTGGCGGCGATACCTGTTGATGGCCGACGCCGAAGCCCAGTTCTTCGGCGGCTTGGCCGCGGACACCGTCGCCTGCCGCAACCTCGCCAAGCGGATTTTGTTACGCACCGACTACAGCGTGCTGGTGCCCAGCCAGCAGGTGTTCCTGCAAGAAGCCGTTTGCGCTCAATACTTGCGGCAACTCCGACGTCTGGCCACGGAACCGGTCGATTACTCGCGGCTGCTGGCCGAGTTGGAGCGATACGAGGCGGAGCAGGCCGCGTCGGCCGCGGTCCACGTCGCGGCGGCCCAACAAGTCCTGCGGTGGTCCGACGCCGCGCCGATTGCCGAACTCGGCCGCCGGATCGACGTCAACTACCGCAATGCCAACCTGCGGGTCCGGGTCGCCCAGTCCTTCCTGCAGCGGATGTTGCCGCCTCCGGAGCCCGTGGCGGAACGCGTCGACGAAATCATTCAGGGCGCGTACACGACCGGTTGCAGCGAGACGCTCACCGAGTTGGACGTCCGTCTCGTGCCGAGTCCCGACTGCTGGCGAATCGGCTTGGTCGCCAAGGGCCAGGTGGCGACGGAGACGCGGTCCAATACCGGACCGGCTACCTTCTTTAGTCGTGGAAACTCGAACTTCGAGGCCGCCAAGGAGGTCGTCATCCACCGCTTCGGCTGGTACCATCGAGCGGCCGTGGCTGAAGCCGAATCGTGCAGCGAACTGGCCGACGTGACCACCCGGCTGGATCCGGTGCCCCTGGTGGGCGATCTCGCGCGTGCCATTGCGATCGGACGCTTCCGGGCGGAGACCCCGGCTGCGGAGCGGGAAGTCAAAGACCGCGTCACCGCCACGGCCTCGGATCGCATCGACACGGAAGTGAGCTGCCGCTTGAACGAGTTGCAGCAACGTTTCCGGGAGAACTTCTACCTGCCTCTGCACCAACTCGCGCTCAACCCCCTGGTCGTGGACATGCAGACCACGGAGAGTTGCCTGGCGGGCCGCTACCGGCTGGCAGGCCACGGTCAATTGGCTGCCCACACGCCGCGGGGCATCGCGCCGGCCGGCAGCGTGTTCCAGCTGCAAATTCACGAATCGGCCCTGAACAACCTGTTCGAGCAACTCGGATGGGAGGGACGGCGAGCCGACGTCCGCGAACTCAGTCGGGAGATCGACAACCGTTTCAAGCTGGCGGACGAAGAGTTGCCGGAGGAACTGCCGGAGAACGTGTTCGTCAAGTTCGCGGATGAGGTCCCCATCCGGGTCGCGTTCCAGGAAGGTCGAGTCACCCTGCAACTGGCGCTGGCCGAATTGGCGCAGGGCAACAAACGCTGGAAAGACTTCAGCGTCCGGGTCCATTATCGCCGGACGCCGGCTCAGTCCGGTGTCGACCTCGTCCGCGATCAATACGTCGAGCTGATCGGCAAGCGGCTGCACCTCCGAGAGCAGATCGCCCTGCGCGGCATTTTCAGCCGCGTTTTCGCCCAGAACCAGCCGATCGAGCTGATCGGCCAGCGGTACCAGACCGATCCGAGGCTGGCCGGTCTGGACGTCGATCAGTTCGAGATCCGCGACGGCTGGCTCAGTGTTTCGCTCGGCCAGGCCGCCGACGAGCCGTTGCGGACGGCGCGGGAGCCCGGCACGCTGCAGTCCAGCGACCTCCGCAACTCCCGTCCCGCCACCGGAGGCGACGGCCAGCGCGCCGTCATGATCCACCTCCGCTCGCCTTAAGGGACGACGCCCATCCGTGCCGCCACATACCGCAGGATGTCGCGGACGGACACGACGCCCAGCGGCTCGTTCGCTTCGTTGACGATCGGCAAGTTGCGGAAGCCGCCTTGGTCCATGTGCTGGACGGCGAAGGCGATCTTGGCGTCGGCCCGCAGCGTCTTGGGATTGGCGGTCATGAACTCGGAGACAGGGCGGTCGCCCAGCCGGGCGGCGTCGGTGCCGAGCTTCAGCAACGCGTCCCGCTCGCTGAAAATCCCGGCCAGCTTGCCGTCTTGCACCACGACCACGCAGCCGACCGAGTGCTGGGCGAGGAGTTGGAGGACCTCGCGGACGGCGGCGGTCCCCGGCACGGTCACCGGCGGCCGGTTCGCCAGCAGCGCCACCCGGTCCCGCAACAGATCGCGTTCGACCTGAGTGGCCGGCACCAGCAACTCGACATCCGTCAGCGAGCACTCGCAGTGCTCGCACTCGTCGACGCCTTCGATGTTCTCGTATCCGCAGAAAGGGCAGAGCATCATGGTACGACCCACGTTTCGCCAGAGGTGAACAGTTTGTTGAAGTCTCCCTCGCCACGCTTCGCCCGCGCCAGTTCGATTTGCCGGTTCAGCTCCTCGTCGTACTTGGGCGCGTCGACGGCCCGGAAGATACCGATCGGCTCCGGGAATCCGTCCTCGTGACGCAGGCGGCTCAGCAGATACGCCAGGCTGGGTTCCGGCGCTCTCTCGTCGTGGAACAAGAGATCGTCCTCCGTGATCCCCTTGCCCAATTCGACAACCTCCGGGTCCATGCCGTTCAGGCGGATGCCTTTGTCGCGGTTCTTTCCGAAGATCAGCGGCTTGCCGTGCTCCAGCGCCAGCACCGTGTCGGATTTCAGGTCGCGGTCGGTCGCGTAGTTGAAGGCCCCGTCGTTGAACACGACGCAGTTCTGATAGACCTCGATGAACGACGCTCCCTTGTGGTCCGCCGCCCGCTCCAGAACCATCCCCAGGTGCTTGATGTTGACGTCGATCGAACGCGCCACAAAGGTCGCTTCGCAACCGATGGCGATCGAGATCGGGTGCAAGGGATTGTCGATCGCCCCCATGGGCGTGCTCTTGGTCACTTTCCCCAACGGCGTCGTCGGCGAGTACTGCCCCTTCGTCAAGCCGTAGATCCGGTTGTTGAACAGGACGATGTTGATGTCCATGTTGCGGCGGATGCAGTGCATCAGGTGGTTGCCGCCGATGCTCAACCCGTCGCCGTCGCCCGTGATCACCCAGATCTGCAGTTCCGGGTTGACCACCGCCAGGCCGCTGGCCACCGCCGGCGCGCGGCCGTGAATGCTGTGGATGCCGTAGCAGTTCATGTAATAGGGAAACCGGCTGGAACAGCCGATGCCCGAGATGAAGACAATCTTCTCGCGGGGAATCCCCAAGCCGGGCAGCATCTTCCGCATTTGGGCCAGGATCGAATAGTCGCCGCAGCCCGGACACCAGCGCACGTCTTGATCGCTGGCGAAATCGGCGGCGGTAAGGACGGGCAGTTCCGCAACAGCCATACCAAGTTCCTTTTTTGACTTCCACGTTCCGGTGGGGCACCATGTGGCTGACACCCGAAGCCCGCTTTCCCAAACAAGCCGGGCTTCCGGGGCGCTCACTTCAGGTGCTGCCGGATGGCCTGTACGACTTCTTCCACGCTGAACGGTTTGCCCTGGATCTTATTCAGTCCCTGGGCGTCGATCAGGTACTTCGCACGCACCAAGAGCCTCAGTTGGCCCATGTTCCACTCGGGGATCAAGACCGTGTCGAAGTTCTCCAGGATCTCACCGAGATTCGCGGGGAACGGGTTGAGGTAGCGGAGATGGGCGTGGGAGACCGATAGCCCTTCGGCCTGAGCGTGTTCGACAGCCGTCCTACACGCGCCATACGTCCCGCCCCAACTCAGCACCAACAACTCGCCGGCTCGCGGTCCGTGTACCTCCTGCAAAGGAATGTCCATCGCGATGTTTTCCACCTTCTGCGCCCGCAGCTTGACCATGAACTCGTGATTGTCCGGATCGTAGCTCACGTTGCCGGTGACGTGCTGCTTTTCCAGTCCGCCGATGCGGTGCTCCAGACCGGGCGTTCCAGGCAGCGCCCACGGCCGCGACAGCCGTTCGTCCCGCAAGTAAGGCAGAAACGGTTCGTCTTCCATGCTCGGTCCCGGGTGTTCGACCGGGATTGTCGGCAGGTCTTCAAATCGCGGGATGCGCCACGGTTCCGCGCCGTTGGCGACGTAACCGTCCGACAAAATGACCACCGGCGTCATGTAGCGCACGGCGATCCGCCAAGCCTCCAGCACCACGTCGAAACAATCCGCCGGGCTGCGGCAGGCCAGGACCGGCAGGGGGGCCTCTCCATTGCGCCCAAACATCACTTGCAGCAGGTCGGCTTGCTCGGTCTTGGTCGGTTGCCCCGTGCTGGGGCCGCCACGCTGGACGTTGATGATCAACATCGGCAATTCCAGCATCAGGCCCAAGCCCATGGCCTCCGTCTTCAACGCAATGCCCGGGCCGCTGGAAGCGGTGGCCGCCATGGCGCCGCCGAACGCGGCCCCGATCACGGCACAAACCGCCGCGATTTCGTCCTCCGCCTGAAGGGTCCGCACCCCGAAATTCTTGTGCCGACTCAATTCGTGCAAAATGTCGCTGGCCGGCGTGATCGGGTACGAGCCGTAGAACAACTCTTTGCCGCTGAGCCGGGCGGCGGCCATCAGGCCCCACGCCATGGCCTGGTTGCCCATCATGTTTCGGTACAGGCCGGTTGGCAGCTTGGCGGGCCCCACCCGATAGCTGACACCAAACGCTTCCGTCGTTTCGCCGTAGTACCAGCCGGCCCGCA
>CAYUFW010000353.1:5207-7138 GCA_964443915.1 uncultured Pirellulaceae bacterium | reverse complement strand
AGCCCGGTCTCCTTGTCGCTGCGATCGTAGCGGTAGTAGCCGTTCCATTCGTTGATCACGTCGTGATGCTCCGTGTACAGCCAGCCGCAAACCTGCGGGTGGCGGCGGAACTCGTTCATCATGATGTGGTAATCCCAACTCCAGTCCACGTCGCCCGCGCTGCCCTCGTAGCCCCAGACGTTGCCGCATTCGCTGTTCAGCAGCGGCTGGGTCCCCTGCGTGCAGCCGGCGACGAAGTTCCACGCCGAGCCGGGAAACGTGTCGGCCGTCACCTGCTCCAGGTGCTTGCGCCACTCGTAGCCGGGCAGGTAGGCGTGCCAGCTGTTAATGTCGGTCACGACGTGGTCGTGATTGCAGGGCGAGTTGTCCTCGACGAGCCGCGTCGGGTCGAGTTGCTTGGTCAGGCGGTACACGGAGGCCACCCACTGCTGCGTTTCCGGCAGGTAGGCCCGCTTTTTCTCTTGCTTGGTGAACAGTCCCCAGGTCTCGTTGAACGGCACCCAGGAGAAGATCGAGGGATGATTGAAATCCCGCTGCAACATGCCGCGCAGGGCGTGTTCGATCTCGCCGCGCATTTCGGCGTCGGGCTCGCCCCAGCTGTTCGGTACGTCGCACATCAGCAACAGGCCCAGCCGGTCAGCCCAATACAGCTTGCGGGGCACGTCGATCTTGACGTGCAACCGGTTGGCGTTCAGCCCGATCCGCCGCGACCGCAGGATTTCGTCCCGCATGAACGCGTCGCTGGGAAACGTGTAGAAGCCCTCCGGATGGTACGACTGGTCCAGCGTCATCTGCAGGTACACCGGCTGGTTGTTCAGCGCGATGTAGGGGTGCTTCGTGCCGGGCAAGTGTACGACGCCGATCTTCCTCATGCCGAAATAGGTTTCGACGCGGTCCTCCCGATCGCCGGCGCCAAGGGCGGCTTCCACTTCGTACAGGAACGGATCGTCCAGCGACCACAGCCGGGCACTGGGAATGGGCATCTCGAACTGGACTTCCTTGGCCCCTTCGGCCACCGCCTGCGAGACCTCGGGCAGATTGCCGGTCTTGAACCGCAGTTTCAGCGATGTGCCGGCCGGGGCGGCGGCGCTCAGCCGGGCGCTCACGGCGACGTGGCCGCGGTCGATGTCGGGCGAGAATTGCACGGCGGTGAGGAACGTCTGCGGCCGGGCTTCCAGGTACACGGTCTGCCAGATCCCGCGCGCATTGCCGTAGCCCTGTTTGCCTTCGAGCTTGAACGGCCGCGGGCGGTCGTCCACGCGAAGCACCAGGCGGGCGTCGCGGCCCGGCTGCAAGTGCGGTGTCAACTCGAACTCGAACGGCGTGTAGCCGCCGCGGTGCGTCCCCAGTGCCCGGCCGTCCAGCCACACCTGCGTCTCCCAGTCGCACGCCCCGACGACCAGGAACACCCGCTGGCCTTGCCACGCCTGCGGCACTTGCACCGTCCGCGAATACCAGGCCAGCGGCGCTTCGTCCGCGACCTGCGACAGCGCCGATCCCCAGGGGAACGGCACCACGACGCTGCGCGGGAATGAGGTCGTGCCCTCGAACCACTTCTCCTTCAAGCCCGCATCATCGGCATCGAAACAGAACTGCCAAGTCCCGTTCAGATTCAGCCATTGGCTCCGCCGGAAATCCGGCCGCGGATGTTCGGGCAGCGGAATCGGTTCACCGCCGGCCGAAACGCCGCAGCAGACGACGGCGCAAATCCACAAAACGACCGTCAAAACGCGAGACAACACGATTCGAGGCGAACAGGTCGATCGCATGAGCAGGCTCCTTGATGGCATCGTCCTTGGAAAGACATTCGACAGGCTCCAGAATACCGCCTCGCCGCCCTGAGAGGTAGCAGGGATCAAAGCCCTCGTATAGTGAGTGAGGATCTACTTCGGGGAGAGATGCACAGAGCTCTGCTTCCACCGCTTCTACTT
>CAYUFW010000353.1:0-5197 GCA_964443915.1 uncultured Pirellulaceae bacterium | reverse complement strand
CATAGGGTTCTACTTCCCCCACGGAACATCTCTCTCAGTTGTCTTCTACTTCCCTTGACCGTTTCCTTTGTCGGTCTGGGCTGGGCCTCGACGTTCCGGTTCGGATTGCAGCTGTTGTTTTGTTTTCGCGGTGATCAAGCAGGCGGCCAGCAGGCGGCGGACATCCAATGGCTCCAGCAATAGAGTCCGGTCCGGCACTCATTCGAAGACCAGCGTCCCGTACTTGCGGAACTCGTGGAAGCTGGGTCCGACCCGCGCCCAGTCCCAACTGGCGGCTTTGCCGCCGTCATAGTCGACGCGGTAGAAGTTGGCTCGCCACCGAGTTCCGCTCTGGGGAGGCACGTTGCCCAGCGGCTTGAGCAGATCGTAAGGCACGAAGACCTCGGCCTTCCAACCGGTGACATCCGTGCCCGGCGGCTCCGTCCCCCGCACCACGCTTGTTGCTTTGCGAGTTTTCCGCGTCCCTTCGTAATGCCAGGGACGCCAGCCCAGGAACGTGCCGTCCAGATTCGGGATCAAGATCGGCAGCTCGTATCCCAACGGCGAGATCTCGTACTCGAAATAGAGCGGATAGCGCTCGTCCGGCCAGAGGAAGAACTCGAACACGTCTTCGTTCCACAGATCGAGGAAATCCTCCTTCATCGTCGCCGTGATGGCCCGGTCCGTGGCGTCCAGCAGCACGTACAGGCCGGTCGTCGAATAGAGCATTTTGACGCGGGTCTGGTAGGGATGGCTGTCCGCGGAGCGGAGTGACAGCGGTTCCCAACTCGCCTTGTCCCACGCGGGCGCGTCGCCCCGGCCGTTGAGTTGGAAATCTTCCGTTCTGGAAACCCGCAACACCCGGTCGGAAACCTGCGGCGACTCGGTGTCGCCGGGCCGGCAGACGATCTGGCCGGCAGCCAGGTGGATCGTTTTCGCGTCGCCACGAGATTCGTTGTCGGCGCCGTGCGCTTGCCACTGGGCTGTGATCAAGCTCAGCAGTGCCAGTCCGACGTCCAAAAACCCGATCACGCGAGAGTTTTGATTTCGCTCAGTCATGATGCCTCTCCTGGGTATGGGGAACCGGATTGAGTTGTCGGTTAAATCCGTCCGCCAGCATCCTCGCCCCCCGGCGTCAAGGTGATGGAAACCGCCCCAGCGCTGCCAGCGTCCGGCGAATCGAGACAATGGCCGGTCGATTCATTCCGAGCGCGACGATGGTCGCCCGTCCCTTCGAGGTTCGTCCTATCACCCGCCAACTCGGCGTCCAGCGAAAGTGAGCTGTCCAACGATCCTGCCGCGGGTGAAAGAGCGGAACGAGTTGTTTGGATTCGGGATCGAGAGCCTCGGTTCGCGCCGCCTTTCGCAGAGAACACGTGACACACGCCAGCGCGAGATTGTCCGCGATGGTGGTACCCTGCGCTGCGGCAGGTTGGATATGGTCGACGTGGAAGGTGGCTTCCTGAGAGGACTGCGGCAGCCTGCAGTACTCACAGGCGTTACCGGCACGCTTCCGAACGAGTTGGGCCAAGATTGTCGGGATATGCAGGCTCATGACGCGGGTCGCTTTGCCGCCAGTTCCGCTCGCAGCCGCATCAGAGACAGCATGTCGACCAACTCGGTTAGGGCCGTAGCCTCACGTCGCTCACGCGGCGAAAGTTGCCCTTCGAGATCCTGTCGGTCGAGCAGCTCTTGAAGTCGCTGGTGCAATGGCGCGGGAAGACGGAACTTCCGCCAATCCTTCGGCAAATCCAACTCCACCAAAACCGATCGCCGCATGTTAAGACTTCCT
This sequence comes from uncultured Pirellulaceae bacterium, assembly GCA_964443915.1. GTDB lineage: Bacteria > Planctomycetota > Planctomycetia > Pirellulales > Pirellulaceae > Anammoximicrobium. The sequence continues at coordinate 3,426 of CAYUFW010000353.1, read as the reverse complement.
CACGGGCTACTCGTGACTCCGGCAGGCCGGAACGTCCGCCTCACCATGCACATTATCCCTCCTGCAGTCCGGGCAAGCAAGCGCGGGAGGCCCCATTTTTTCGAACGAACTCGTCTTGGGGACCGAGCGTCTCGGAGCGCCGCTTGGCCCCAACGAAGCGGCTGCATTCTATGCCCGTGGCCCGCGGGGGCATGGTTCTTCGTGCAATCGCCCGAGTTCCGCGGCGAGCGATGTTCTCCCCTATTCTCTTCAGACGCTGCCCGGCGGCGCGGGCCGCTGGCGGAGGTGTTCCGCCGCGCGGCGAGCGCGGGCCAGGTGCTCCAGGACCCGGTCGACGGCCGGCGACGCCGTTTCCGGGATCTGACGGCGGAGGCGGTTCAACTCCACGGCAGCAGCAGCCAGAGGTTCTTCCAGTTCGCGGCACAGTTCCGTCCAGGCGACGGTGACCCCCGTGGCGGCGGCGCCGCTGGCCGTGGCCGGCGCGGTGGCCGCCGACGCCTCCGCTCGTTGTGCGGCCGCGCGTTCCAGCGTGACGATCCGCTCGCCTTCCCGCAACCGGACGCGGAGTTCGTCGCGATCGAAGGGCTTGCTCAGAAAGTCGTCGGCCCCCGCATCCATGCCTTCGATCAGGTCTTCCTTGTGCGCCCGGGCGGTCAGCAACATGCAATACACGAATCCCGGCCGCTCCTGGGCGCGGATGCGGCGGACCAGTTCGACGCCGTCCATCTCCGGCATCATCCAATCGGCGATGACCAGCGGAAAGTCGTCTCTCTGGAACAAGTCCCAGCCGGCCGCGCCGTCCTCCGCCTGTTCCACCTCGTAACCCCACTTCTCCAAGTAGTTCCGCAGCAGCTTCCGCGAGATCGGATCATCGTCGACAATCAGGATTTTCATGCGAACCTCGTTTCTGGGAGCTGGCGTCTCCCGTTTCGTGCTAAAGCCACTTTCGCGTCCAGCTGAACAGCAGCGCCAGTCCCATCAGGATCATCGTACCGAACCACACGACCCAGAAACCCCAGGGATTATCGGCCAGCGGAATCTTGCCAAAGTTCATTCCCCACGCCCCAAACACGGACCCGGCAAAAGCCACCACAACCGTGATGACCGTCAGCGTCTTCATCGTTGCGTTGACGCGGTTGGAGACCACAGCCAAGTGGGCATCCAGGGCGGCCGCCAACATTTCGCGTTCCGTGTCCAAGGCGTCCAACAACCGCAGCACGTGGTCGTACACGTTCTGGAAATACGCCAGCGTGTTGCTCGAAAAATACGGATGATCGCGGCGCAGGAAGACATTGAACACCTCGCGGAGCGGCGACAACAGCCGGCGCAGGGCGACCAGCGTCCGCTTGTACCGCAACAGTTTCTCGACTCCGATCGGTTGCCTCTGGTCGAACATCTGCATCTCGCACGCTTCCAGTTCGTCTTCGATGCCGTCGATCACCGGAAAGTACGTGTCGATGATCGCATCCACGACGGTGTAGACCAGGAAGCCGATCCCTTCGTTCAGCATCTGCCCCCCGCGCGTCCAACGGTTCATCGCCTCCTCGACGGCAGGCAGGGGACCGTGGTGGAGCGAGACCAGGTAGTTCCGGCCGATGAACAGAGCCACTTCGCGGGCGGCAAATTCGCCCGTTTCGCCTCGGCCCGCGGCAGCGTAGATGACCGCGAACAGGTAGCCCTTGTACTCGTCCACCTTGGGCCGCTGCTGACCCTTGGCCGCGTCTTCCAGGGCCAGAGGATGAAAGCCGAACTCCTCCAGCAGCAGCGAGTACTCCTCCGGCCCGGCATCCTGGATGTCCACCCAGACGATGTTGGTCGGGTCCTTGACGTACCCCTGCACCTCGTCCATCGCCACGCCGCGCTCCAGGCTGATGCCGCCCAGGCAGGCGAGCGTCTTGACTTTGGCTCTCGGAGGCGGCAGGGGAGCCGGTGGAGGCGATGCCGCTGGCTGGTCGTTGGTCGTCACGCTCGTGGCGCCTCCTGCATTCCTTCTCAGCAGCCCGCTTTTCGGAAAGAGCCGGGCTTCGTTGCTTGCAGACGAAACACGAATCGGGTAAAAACGGAAAGTCGATTATACCGGACTGTCGAGCGGGCCGGAATTGCCCACCGACGCGAGAGCCGGCAACTTGACCCGGCCTTGAACTGCGACCGAAGAAGCCCGCCTGTTTTCGGAAAACGCGGGCTTCCGCACAGACGCTCCCAACGGCATCCTCTTGTCACTCATCAGGAGAACTCCGCCATGTCTGACCACGATCACGGTTCGGCATTCCGCGCCCACTGCTGCCCGCACTGCGACTGCGCCGGCGACAGCGAAGGCATTTCTCGTCGCAGTTTTCTGGGGGGGATGAGCGGCGCCGCGCTGGGCGGCATGGCGCTGGCTTGGGCCTCCTGGAGCGAAATCGCCGGCGCGGACGACCAACTGCCCGCCCCGCCAACCCGCAAGCCGCTGGTGGTCAAGCCGATCTTGACCTACGCGACGCCGAAACGGGCCCCGCAGACCAGTTGGCGGCCCTGGGGCGGCATCCAGACCGAGGATGACGCGAAAGCCGAAACGGCCCGCATCCAGGACGAGGTGCAGAAGCTGCAAGCAGCCGCCGACTTCCCCGTGCAGTTCCTGCCCGTGACGGCGATCCGCGATCCGAAGCAGTTGGAGGGGGCGGCCGACCTGGCCGGCGCGGATACGGTTTTGCTGTACGCCGCGGGCGGACCCTCGCACGTCTTCCAGCAGTTCCGCGACCAGGGCAAGGACGTCATCTACTTCGTCCGCCACAAGTCCGGCCCCGTGTCGCTGTGGTACGAGATCGTCAGCCCCATCCAACTGCGGGGCCACACGGACCAGCGCGTCACGAAGACCTTTGACGAGCAGGACGTGGTGGTGGACAGCCAGGACGAAGTGCTCTGGCGACTGCGGGCCCTGTGCGGCCTGAAGAACACGATGCACAGCCGGATCGTCACCATCGGCGGCGCCGGCGGCTGGGCGCAGCCCAAGGCACCGGAGTTGGCCAAGCAGCGTTTCCAGCTGGAGATCCAGCACGTGATGTACCCGGAGTTGGGCGAGTTGATCAAGGCGGCGCGGGCCGACGCGGCGGCCGTGGCGCTGGCCAAGAAACGGGCCGACGCCTACTTGAAGCTGCCCGGCACGACGCTGGAGACCGACGCCAAGTTCGTCGAGAACGCGATGCTGCTGGAGCAAATCTTCCGGGCCATCATGAAGAAGGCGGACTGTCACGCGATCACCGTCAACGGCTGCATGGGCACGATCATGCCCATGTCGGAGACGACCGCTTGCTTGACGCTCAGCACGCTGAACGACGACGGTTACCTGGCGTTTTGCGAGTCGGATTTCGTCGTCATTCCGTCCGGCCTTCTGATGGCCAACATCTCCGGCCGGCCCGTGTTCTTGAACGATCCGACCTATCCGCACGA
>CAYUFW010000352.1:0-7158 GCA_964443915.1 uncultured Pirellulaceae bacterium | reverse complement strand
ACCAACAATACTCAACCATAGGACTTAACCGCCGCGACGTTTCATAGGATCTACGGACTTGTTCCGGCCTACGGACTGGTTCCGGCCTACTTGCTGGTTGACAGATTGGAAGCCTATCCCACGCGAGCGGCGACGAGTTCGATCCCTTCGCCCGTGCCGAGATTTCGCGAGTACTTCTTCTCCTGGGCGTTGTTCCAGTGCTCGTGGACGCCGAGACTCGCCAATCGCTTGTCGGGCGTGGGATGATTGGGGTCGTAGAAGGTGCCGGAGGGCGGATCGTGCGCCAAGGCCGCCTCGTGCAGGTAATCGTCGGCGCCCGAACGACGCGGGGGATCGTCCCACTCGGCCTTCAGAAAGTCAACTGCCACCGAGTCGATAGCGACCGGATCCTGAGAAGCCAGCAGGCTTGCCGCCCATTGGCCGTCGAACGGCGGCGAGGCCCAGCGCCGCGGCGCGGGATCGATCGGGTGCTTGCCCGAATACAGGCCGTCCATCAGGTACAGCACCGTCTTGCCGCCCAAGTGAGCGTGGCCCATCAGGTCGACCAGTTCGCGGTAGACCTGCGTGGCTCTGGAAAACGAAGCCCGGTGCATGTCGAAGTAGCCTTTCTGAACCGGCCAGCGGACGAGCGAACCGAAGTGGTTCTTGGCGCACAAGGTGACCCCGGCCCCGGTATGCGCTTTCAGATTCGCGAAGTTGATCAGGTACTCGGCCTCGGCAAAGCACTGCGGCACGAAGTCTTGGGTGACGCCCTGCGGACGGCAGCTCCAATACAACGGCGCGGTGGAAGATTGGACCTGGATGCGTCCGAACCGACCGGCGTAGTCCTGGTACTGGACCTTCGGGTAATCGCCGTGCAAGATCTCGTAGTACTCCTTGACCAGATAAGCCAGCGTGTCGCAGACCGTGATGTCCGCCTCGGCGACGCCCGCGACCTCGACCAACTGCCGCAACAGGGCGATGATCATCTGCGGAGCGGTGTTCATGTAATCCTGACGCTTCACGAGTTGGTACGTCTCCGGATCGACGTTCCCCTCGCGCCAGATCATGCCGACCCAGTTCGGCTTGATCACGACCTTCTCGCCCGGCCGGTAGCCGACGTCGCCTTTGCCGCGAGTGCGGTTAAAGTGCCGGAACAGCTTGTCCCACGCGTTTCGCGGCGTGCCGTCGCCGGCCAGATCGCAGACGGCCCGCGCCACCATCTGGTCCACGCGACCCTGCTTCGTATGGTTGTCTTGGTACCAGTGCCCGTCGCCGGGACCTTCCCAATCGGTTACTTCCGGATCGTGGACCCAGATGACGCGTCCGGGATGAACGCCCTTCCCCTGCCCGATCGGCGTCAAGGGCTGTGGTTCAGCGGCCGCCGGCTCTCCCGCCCACAGACGGCCGAGCCCCACGGCCCCCCCGATCGCCGCCGCGTGTTCGATAAACCTTCGTCGGGTGAATTCGCTGGACATGAAACACCTCCGGGACCTTGCTGGTGGACGGGCTGTAGGAGAGTCGTAACCGATCGGCCGCGCGTTCGCGACGACAGTACTTTTCTACGCCGGAGAGGAACGAAAAGCAAGCGTAGGGGCTGCGGCTTCACAGGATCAGCATCGCGTCTCCGTAGCTGTAGAAGCGGTAGCCTTGCCGGATGGCCTCGTCGTAGGCGCGGCGGACCAGTTCGTCGCCGCCGAACGTGCGGACGAGAACCAGCAGGGTGCTCTTGGGCAAGTGGAAATTCGTGAGCAGCGCGTCCACGGCGCGGAATTGATAGGGCGGGCGGATGAACAGGTCTGTCTCGCCTTGCCAGGCCTGGAGTTGGCCGGCGGCGGCAGCGGTCTCGAGCGTCCGGACGACGGTGGTTCCCACGGCGACGATTCGGCCGCCCGTGGCGCGGATCTCGTTCAACCGCAAGACGGTCGGCGCGTCGATGCAGGCCCACTCGGCGTGCATGGGGTGCTCGTCCAGCTTCGCCGCGGTGATCGGGCGGAACGTGCCCAAGCCGACGTGCAGGGTAAGGCGGCAAATTTCGATCCCGCTGCCCTCCAACTGCGCCAGGAGCTGGGGTGTGAAGTGCAGGCCGGCGGTGGGAGCGGCTACCGCGCCGGGTTTGTCGGCATAGACCGTCTGGTACGTCTCCCGGTCGTCGTCGACCATTTCGCCGTCGCGAATGTACGGCGGCAGCGGCACGCGGCCCACTCGTTCCAGCAAGGCCAGCGTGTTTTCCGATGTGTCCGGCCGCGCGGCCCAAACGCCTTGCCCGACTTGATCCACCAGCAGCAGGCGGCACGCGTCTTGTCCGTCCCGGTCCAGCAAGGTCACGGTCTCGCCCGGCTTGATCTTGCCGCGCGTCTTGGCCAGGATTTTCCACACACCGTGGTCGTCGTCGCCCAAATAGAGCCCTTCCCATCGCCCACCTGTCTGAGTGCGATAACCGACCAGCCGCGCCGGAATGACACGGGTGTCGTTCAACACCAGACCGTCTCCAGATGTGAGAAAGGCCGACAGATCCCGGACGAAGCGGTGCTCCAGCGTTTGCGTTTCGCGGCGCACCACCAGCAGCCGGGCATCGCTGCGCTGCGTCAGTGGGCTTTGCGCGATCAACTCGCGCGGCAAGTGGTAATCGTATTGATCGAGTTCGGACATGGGCGATGAAAACCTCCTGGGAACGGCCTCAGTATAGGCGTCTCGTGGGGCGAGGGGAATGGTGACGACCGCGGTGAATGCCCGGTCTGTGCCGAATTTGGCGCCGTCCCGGCCTTCGACGGCGTCAGATCCAGCATCCGGAGAACTTGTCGAGAACGTCAAACCCCTCTATGGTGAACAGGGTGGGCGCCGAAGCTCAGTTTTCGGCGCCGCCGACGATGTTCTTTTCTCGAGTGCCTCCTCGCCGCATTGGCACCCGTTGCGTCGCGCCGCGAAGATTCGCTTCGTCTTTTCCAATCAGAAGGAGTTCTTTCGATGGACGCTTTTTCGCTACTGGTGGCATTGGTCTTGTCCGTGCCAGGCTGGGGATCGTCGGGTCCCGTCCCGCAGGTGGACGTCGACACGCAGAACCGCGTCTTTCCGGAACTGTGGGGGGAAGACTTCGTCTGGAAGTACGACGATCTGCCCACCCAGGGCGGCGTACCGGAGTTCCGCGTGCCGTACGCCGGTTACATCTATCCGGATTCGATTGGCGGAACGTACCGGTCCTTGCAGAAATACGATCAGGCGTTCTATCCCGGCAGCGGCCCCGCTGCCGCCTTCGAGCGATCCGACATCGCCGCTCACAAACAGGTCGTGACCCGGCAAGTGCGCCAAGGCAGCCGCCGCTTTGGGACGCGCCTGGTGACGGTCCGGTCGTACGGCACTCCCTACTGGCACGGTCACTGCAACGGTTGGGCAGCGGCCGCGATCCGCCACGGCGAGCCGAAGCACAGCGTCACCAAGAACGGCGTCACGTTCACGCCGTCCGACATCAAGGGGCTGCTTGCCGAACTGTACACGTATTCGGAAATCGTGGACTTGGGAGGCGAGAACTACGGCAACGTGCATCCGGGAACGCTGCACGCCGTCCTGGCCAACTGGCTGGGCCGCCACTCGCATCCGATCGCCATGGAAGCGATGCCGGGACGGGAGAAATGGAATTACCCGATCTACGCCTTTTCCACGTCGACGGCCAGACGGGCGGGCGGGCGGCAGGTCGAAGTCAAGATGAACATCAAGTACGCTTCGAACATCAATCGGGAACAAGATCAGGCCCCGCGGAACGACCGCACGAAGTATTTTCACTATCTGCTGGACCTGGACGCCGACGGCAAAATCGTGGGCGGTTACTACTTCCGCGACAGTTCGCAGATCGACCTCTTGTGGGTCGCCCGGTTTCCGGTTCCGGGCGGCCAGGAAGGAAACCAGGAAGGCAATCCGCACCTGAACGTCGGCGAAGTGCTGGCCCTCTGGCAAGCGTCGGTCGATGCGGAATTGATCGACAAGTGGGTGAATGTGGAGCCGGCGGCCAGACAACGGACGACCATCGCCAAGACCGCCCCGTCTCCGGGGGCGGTCGTTCGCGCGGACCTCGGCGCCGCGCCGGGGAGCGAGGCTGGGCCGCCCGTGAGCGAGCCCAACGTAACCGGCGTTGACGCAACCGCTGCGCCGTTGAACGCCAGCGGGCCGTGAGAAGCGGGCCGCATCCGCACTGCCCCGAAGCGTGAACGAGGTCAGGGTATCACTTCGCCCCGGACCAGGTCCTCGAACGTCTGTCGTTCGCGGATCAGGTGGTCGTGGCCGTTGCGGATCAACACCTCGGCGGCCAGCGGCTTGGAGTTGTAATTGGAGCCCATGACGTAGCCGTAGGCGCCGGCGCAGCCGATCACCAGGTAGTCGCCGACCGCTGCCGCCGGCAATTCCCGCTGGCAGACGAATCCGCCTTCCTGCTGCGTGAAAATATCCCCCGATTCGCACAACGGACCGCCCACGATCACCGGCTGCAAGGGCCGCCGGCCGCCACCGTCTGACGGGGCCACGGCCAGCGGATGGTACGCGCCGTACAAGATCGGCCGCGCCAAATTGTTGAAACCGGCATCGACCAGGTAGAACAGGTTCTGCCCCATGCGTTTCACGGCGCGGATTTCGGTGACCACGTAGCCGCTTTCCGCGACGAGGTAGCGGCCCGGTTCGATCTCCAGCCTGACCGAGTGTTGGAACGTCTGTTCGAGCCGTTTGCGGGTGTCATCCCAAAGGCGGAAGTACTGGTCCAAGTCGACGTAGGACTGCGTTTCGTTGTAGGGCACGGGCAGCCCGCCGCCGGCACTGATCGAGGTCACCGTTCTGCCCACCGTCAAGGCGGCCTTCTCCAACGCCCCGCAGACCTGCGCCAGATGCTCCAGGTCCGTGCCCGAACCGATGTGCATGTGGACGCCCGTGACCGATAGGCCATGATGGTCCACACGCCGCAGGCAGTGCTCCAATTGCTCGTGCCAGATGCCGTGCTTGGACTGCTCGCCGCCGGTGTTTGTCTTCTGGCTGTGACCGTGCCCAAAACCGGGATTGATCCGCAGCGTGATGTTCCGCCCCGGCGCGACTTCGCCCAACTGCTCGATCATGTCCGGCGAACCGGCATTGACGTGGATGTTGTGGTGGCGGACCAAGTCGAAGGATTCCTCGTCGAAGATGTCGGCCGTGTAGACGAGCGGCGGCGGATCGCCGTGCGCCGCGTACCCGGCGGCCAGGGCTCGGCGGATCTCGCCCGCACTGACGGCGTCGACCAAAACGCCGGATCGGCGGATCAAATCCAAAATGGCCAGATTCGAGCAGGCTTTCTGGGCATAGCGGATGACATCGAAGGCGCGCAGGTCGTCGATGCGTTCCAGAATCTTGGCGGCATCATAGACGTAGAACGGGGTCGTGTAACGCCGCGCCAGTTCAGCAACGGATATGCCGGCGATTTCGTTGCACAGCGTGGGAAAGGGGCCTACGGTCGGCATGGTTCGTCTCGCGTCAGGAGGAGTCCGCTTCAGGGGCTGGCGGCTGGAACGTCGGACCCGCACGGCCCCTGCATGCTTAGATGATCAGGACTGTAACGGATTTTTCCGGACAAGAGAAGTACACCGGGCGTTTTCGCGCTTCCGTGAAGCGGACGAGACGCGTGTGTGGATCCCTCACACCTGGGCGGGAGGACGCAGCGCGGCATCTGCGCGCGGCGGGCACGGCCAACGAGTAGGCCGTGCCACGGGGAGGGGTGCAGCTGCGTGCTAGCGAGGCCGGCCCTCATCGGGCAACCGCGGCGCGGGCCTGTCCCATGTGCGGTTGCGCGACGGCATGAGTTGCACGTCCATGTTCAGCAGCTCGCCGTTCCGCCGATTCTGAACCAGCAGGAGCACTTCGCCGTTCCGGTCAGCCCGCAATTGCAGTTCGGGCCCCAAGGCGTACAAGCGGCGGTGGACGTAACCTACCTGATAGCCCTCGACCGCCACGATGCAGTCGCGTGGCTCCAGGCCGGCCCGCGCTGCGGGGCTGTTGGGAACCACCCGCGTAATGACCACGCCTGTGGGCGTGTTGTAGACGTAGACTCCCAGCCACCACTGAGGCGGCCACGTGAAGCCGGGGAGAACCCGCGCCTGGCCGGGCGCAGCGGCTCGTTCCTGCATTCCGCCCGGCCAGCCGTCCTCGGACCCTTCACGGGAGTCTCGGCCCCGCAGGTCCGGCTGCCCGGCCTGAGGTCCGGCATCCGGACGTTCGCGGACCTGCGGTGGTTCAGCTTCCTCGGGCGGGCGGGGATCAAACTGGCGGGAGCGTTGGGCCACCGCCGGGGATGCAACCAACAGCGTGGCCCAGGCCGCCGCGATCAGCGTGAAAACAGCCGATTTGCGATACATGGCTCTGCCTCCTTATCGAAGAACGGAAGTGTCTCTTGCAGAATTATACGCAGCAAGCCATGGGCCAATTGCGAGGCCCCGTCTCGGCCAACCACAGCACCCAACGGGCAAAAGAGTGGTCTCGGCTCGGCGAACGGCGGGCGTTAGCCCACCGGTTCTTCTCATGCTGGCAGACGAACCTTGACGAAACCGGCGTGAGTTAGCCCACCGCCTCCTTTGATGCTGGCAGACCAACCCCGGGAAAAACCGGTGGGCTAACGCCCACCGTTCGCCAGGACCCGGGGCGACGGCGGTGTCGTCAAAATGGTCCGCAGCGTGTCGGCTGGGATGCGCCGACAGGCCCCTCAGGGAAAGGAGTGGTCCGGTGAGGCTGCGTCACGGACTGGCTGGCGCCGGCTTCTCGGCCGAGTCCGTCTTGGCCGCCCGCATCAGCAGTTCGCCCGTCGCTTTGTTCCAGCGCACCGTCCGGCGCGTCAGGCGATGGTTGCCGTGACAGTCGGTGCAGACAATTTGCGTGAAATCGGTCTTTTGCGGGCAGCGTTCCTGCCAGCGTTTGAGGACCTCGCGGGCCGGAGCGTCGTGGGTGTCGTGGCACTCGGCCGTGCAGGCGGCGTCGATCTTGGCCAACGGATACATCTTGTCCGGCGGCGTGATGTTGTCTTCGTCGTTGCGATGGGCCAGCGACGCGCCGTGGCAGTCGATACAGCTGACGCCTTCCTTGGCGTGATCGACTGCCATCGGTTCTTCCCGATAGTTGCCGTGACACACGTAGCAGGCGTCGTTGATTCTGAGGAAAGATTCGTTCTTCGCCTCC
>CAYUFW010000351.1:4858-7229 GCA_964443915.1 uncultured Pirellulaceae bacterium | reverse complement strand
CGCTGGGAAAGCCGTGTCCGCCGGGCGGGTACACGGCCACGATCCGGTCCTCCGCGCCGAGCAGCGCATACACGGCCGTCGCCGCCTGCACGCAACGTTTCACGCTGTCCAGGCGGAAGTTGGTGTCGCTCTGCGGAGCGTGAATGTACAGGTGTCGCGGCGCGATCGCGGCTACAAACAGCGAGTTGTGGCCGCCCAGCGAAACCCCGATGCAGCCGATGCGGTCGGGATCGACCTCCTCACCAATCGTGAGGCACGCGGCGGCAGCGACCCGGAGCGGGCGGCAAGGCTTCGTCGAACAATCCGCCACTGGGCCAAACGGCATTGGCTCCATCCTCGATTTCAGAATCGAAGTCGTCCTGGTCGTCCGCGGCGAAAAGATCGGGCGTTTCCAAGTCGGAATTGTCTTCCAGCCACTCGGTAGTCTTGAGAGCCATGTTCGTTTTCTCCCTTACAAAAGTGAGCTTCTATCGCATCGTAGGGGGCCGGCAAGTTCCGTGACAGGTGGATTCGTGACGAGATTTGCCTTTTTTCTGTGACGGAAGAGCGTGCCGAAGACGTCAGGCTTGCTCGGGGCCGGAGTCTGTCTGGCAACCGTCAGGGCGCCGAGACGCATGCATGGGACAAAAAGGCTGGCAAAGGCTGTGCCGCGGTCCGGAGATTCCCCTGGGGACAGATGGCAAGGTTATGCTGGTTAACGAGTTGCGTCGTTCGTAGCTAGGGATTGACTCTCGGCCGGGGCGTGCCCTCGTGAAAACCGGCTCGCATGCTCGTAGGGCAGGACTGCACAGAAATGCAACAAGGTGGATCGTGGCCACGGCGGCTGACTTGCCGTATACTAACATCGTGCCTTGCGTCCGCGCTGCCGAAAGGAGACAGGCCATGCCAGTTCTGCGGCTGGTGAAGGGGCCGGGAGCGCCAAAGGAATTTGCGCTCGATGACGCGGTGCTTTCGCCGGAGTCGTTCAGCGTCACGATCGGGCGCGACGAACGGGTGTGCTCAATTCATCTCTCGCACCCCTGCGTGAGCCGGCGGCATGCGCGCGTCGTGACTGGCGATCAAGGTCTCGCGCTCACCGACGAGGAGAGCAAGTCCGGTACGTTTCTCAACGGAGTGCTGCTGAAACCTCACGCGGTCCACTCGCTGCGCCATCGCGATCGGATTGAAATCTGCGGCTACGCCTTCGTGTACTACGACGAGGCGTCCAGGAGTGCGCGTGGCGTGAGCGACGAAGTCACGGGCCCGCCTGAGTCGGAGACCCCGGACTTGACTCCCGTGTTGGACGGGTCGACGACGAGCTGGCTGATGCGGACGGACGTACACTCGCAGCCCAAGCTCTTGGCCTTGATGCAATTGACGAAGGAGTTGCGCAAGCGTGTGACGCTGGCCGGACTCCTGCCGAGCGTCCTGGATGGCCTGCTGACGCTGCACGCGCAGGCCGACCGGGCAGCGATCGTGCTGTGCGAGACCGGGCCAAGCCGGCCGGCGACCATGCGCGTCCGGCAGCGGGGTTCCGAGCAGACGGGTGAGGCGGCTTCGGCGGGCCGGCTCATGCGCGACGTGATCGCCACCGGCAAGGTGATGATGTCGGATCAAGCGCTGACCATCTCGGCGCCGCTGTTGGATCTGGAAGGGAAGCCGCTGGGGGCCATCCAACTGGACGCGCTGGACAGCCGGCAGAAATTCAACCGGGAAGACCTGGAACTTCTGGCGACGGTGGCGTTTCAAGTGTCGTTCGTCGTCGAAAATGCCATGCTGCACGAAGCCGCGTTGCGCGAGCGTTCGCTGGAAACGGAACTCAAGCTGGCCCAGGAGATTCAGGTCGAGTTGCTGCCCAGCGAACCCCCGCAGATCGATGGTTACGAGTTTTTCGATTACTACGCCCCGGCCAAGTTCGTCGGCGGAGACTACTACGATTACTTGCCGCTGGAGGACAACCGTTTGGCCCTGGTCGTCGGCGACGTGTCGGGCAAAGGGGTGCCGGCCGCGCTGTTGATGGTCAAGGTCGCCAGCGAGTTGGAGGCCTCGCTGGCCACGGAGCGGGATCCGGTGGCTGTTCTGAGCAAAGTCAACCGGCGATTCACGCGGCGGAATCCAGACGGGGCGTTCGTGACCATGGTCCTGGCAATCCTGGACTTGTCCAACCATCAAATGTCCCTTGCCAATGCGGGCCACCTGCGGCCGTTGCTGCGGCGCCCCGATGGGAGCGTCGTGGAAATCGGCGACACGGAAGCGGGTCTGCCGTTGGGCGTTTTGCCCTCGCTGACGTACGAACCGACACGGCTGGAAATCAACGTCGGCGATGCCTTGGTGTTGATCAGCGACGGCATCACGGAGGCCCAGAGTGCCGGGGGACAGCAGTACGGACAAC
>CAYUFW010000351.1:0-4848 GCA_964443915.1 uncultured Pirellulaceae bacterium | reverse complement strand
AGCGGCTGCTGGCCCAGTTGGCGGCTACCTGCGGCAAGGCGGCGGAGCTCGGCCAGCGGATTATCGACGACGTCGACCGCTTCGTCGGCAGCCATCCTCAGTCCGACGATCGCTGCCTGTTGTGCGTGAAACGCAGCGGTTGAAGAGATCGGGTTACGGGGGCGTTTTCCGTTCTGGCGGCAAGAGGTCGACACTTCGTCGCCGCGTGACCAAGGCCACCACCAGGTCGACCAGCCACCACTCGACGAAGATCAAGATCACGGGGCCGACGAACAGCACCGCCTGATTGACGCCCTGACGTGCCAACAGCCCCGGCGCCGTTTCGGGAGCGGGCACGAACCGGCTGATCAAGGCGCTGTTCAGGAGCAGGAAGAGGCACGAGAACAGGAAGGTCAACAAGACGAAACCACAGCCGTCTCGGTACGGTCCCTTGCCGCGATGTCTGAGAATCGTCAAGCCTGGTCCCCCGTTCCCGTGACTCAGTCAATCTCGTCCGTGGAATCGTACGTTCGACGGTCCTCCGGGTGCCACAACGGCAGTCCCTGCCGCACCCGTTCCGCCATCACCACCAACTTTTCATCGGTTCCGGGCATCGCCTTGGTGGCTTCGAAGTCGGAGGCTTCCTGGTCGTCCGGTTCAAAGTCCCAGATGCCCATCCTGACGGCCTCAATCACCGAAATCGCCACGGCAGTCCTCCTCTTCAACCGGCTCTGTCAGTATCCGACGGTCGGCCGAGGAAGTCAAGCAAGGCCGGACGGCCGAGCGGCGCGTCACGGCGTTTCGGGTTTTCCCGGCGAACCGGTCTTGGGTTTTTCCCGATGGAGTTTTTCCGCCTCGGCTCGGCCCATCTCGGCAAAACTGTCGATCCCTTCGCGGCGGCGGGTGAACTCTTCGGCGTCCATCGGGCGCACGCCGGTACGCGAAATATCAGCGGGTCTGACGTTCTTCGGGCGGACGCCGTCACGGGCGGGGGCGTCGGGTTTGGTCTCCGTCGCGGACGCGCCGTCACGGGCGGGCGTGCCGGGTTTGGTCTCCGTCGCGGACGCGCCGTTTCGTGGTTGTTCGCCGGGCTTGAATTCCGGCAAGGGAGGAGCCTCGGCAGCGTTCTCGGCGTGGGACCGGCCGCGCGGGGACGCTGCGCCGCCGCTAGCCGGCCAGTCGAGCTTGTGGAGCAGCAGAGCGACCACCAGCAAGGCAGATGCTCCGCAGGCGCCAAACAGGATCCAGCCGGACGCCCGAGAGCGAGGCGGACGACGTTTGGCCGGCCGTACATTGCCGCCGCGTCGTGCTGCCTTCTGCGTCTTGCGGCGAACGCTCAAATCCTCCCCGACCGTGACGGCGGGCACGTCCGCCGCCGGGCGAGTGCTGGTCCGGATCAAGGGTGCTTCGGGGAATTGGGGTGGGCCGGTTGCAGCGGCGGCAGGGTTGGCTCGATCCGGTGTCGCCTGATCGTGTTCCGGCTGATCGCTCATCATGGATTCCTCGTACTCGCGTCCTCCTATCGTACCGCAAGCATGGCGGCAACGCACGTGGCCTTACGTTTCTCTTCGGTGTTCTCACGGCGGGCCGCCGCTGGGCGGGGAGTCCCGAACCAGCCGCCGCAGCTCGCGAATCAGGCCGGCATCGACATCACCCGTCCGCCCACCCCGGCAAGCGGCGCCGCGAACGGCGATGTAATCCGGCTGGAGCGTCAGCACTTTCCGGATGGTCGCCGGACCGAGGCTGCCCCCGAAGACGACTCGCAACCCGCCGTCTCGCGCCAAATGCGCCAGACGGGCCAGTTCGCCGTGGCCCAGGTGATCCAACAGATCGCCGCGTGTCTTGCAGAACGTATCGAACAGCGCCACCCCACAGTTCGACCCGGCCGCGTGCTGGAGGATCTCCTCGGGCCGAGGCGCTTCGGCGTCCTGCCAATCCGCGTAGATCGCGGCGACCGGCGTCACGCCGGCGGGCAGGAACTGCAATTGCTGCGCCCAGCGTTGCGGCCAATCGGCCCACGTCCGACAGCCTGCCAAGCCCAGTTTGGCGAACTGAAAGGCCGCCAGAACGATCGGGTACGGGGGCTTGCCGGCCTCGCTCATTTCGCCCAGGGCGACACTCATCGGGACGCGCCCGGCCACGGCCGAGACCACTTCGGGCCAGACCGCCGGCTCCGCCCGCCCCAGTGCGCCGCGGCGCGGTTCCTTGAGGTCCACCAGATCGGCCCCGCCCTCCAGCGCGAGTCGCGCTTCCCCGCTGCTACGCACGCTCACCAGAAGTCCTGTCATCGGCCCTTGAATCGCCCTTTCCGCACCCCCAAACACAACATCTCCGCGGCGACAAGTGTACCGCAAGGAAGTCCGACGACCAACGGGATGCATCCCGGCCGGTGGCTGGCCTTTCGCGGTGCGGCGGAAAGCGTCTGTCGGACGGCTGGAAAACGCCGGCGGCATGGCTTATCATCAGAGCCGTGAAGTACGCATACATCGACGACCACCGGCAGCTGACCCGATTCTGCGACGAAATCGCGGCCGCGAGTTGCATCGCGTTCGACACCGAGTTTGTCTCGGAGGACAGTTATCGGCCCGAATTGTGCCTGATCCAAGTCGCCGCGGCCGAACACCTGGCCGTGATCGATCCGCTCTCGATCAGGGATTTGGGGCCGTTTTGGGAACTCGTCCCGGACCCACGGCGGCAGATGATTGTCCATGCGGGGCGGCACGAACTGTGCTTTTGCCTGCAAGCCATCGGCCGCCGGCCAGGGGGCCTGTTCGACACCCAGCTTGCCGCGGGGCTGATCGGACTGGAGTATCCGGCCGCCTACGGGACGCTGGTGACCAAGCTGCTCGGCAAGACGTTGAAGAAGGGCGAGACGCGGACGGACTGGCGGCGGCGGCCGCTGTCCCATCGCCAAATCGAATATGCGTTGCAGGATGTCGTTTACTTGGAGCCTCTGCGGGACGTACTGCGGGAACGGATTCGGGCCTTGGACCGGACGAACTGGTTGGCGGCGGAGTTGGAGGACTGGCAGACGAACGTGGAGGCAGCCGAATTCCACGAACGGTGGCGGCGCACCTCGGGTTTGTCGAATTTTGGGCCCCGTGCGCTGGCCATGATTCGGGAACTGTGGCACTGGCGGGACGCGGAAGCCCAACGCAGAAACTGTCCCCCACGGCGCATCCTGCGCGACGACCTGATGGCGGAACTCGCCAAGGCCGGGACGGACGACGTGCAACGGATTCGGGCCATCCGGGGCCTGAACCGGCGCGACAAGGAGCGTCATCTCCCGGAGCTTGCGGCCGCGATCCGCCGCGCGCTGGAATTGCCGGATGAAGCGTGTCCGCAGCCGTTGAGCCGGACGGCCAACCGGCTGCAGTTCAACCTGTTGGGCCAGTTCCTGGCGACCGCGCTGGCGAGCGTTTGCCGAGCGCAGCGGGTCGCGCCCAGCCTGGTCGGTTCCGTCGAGGACGTCCGCGATCTGATCGCCCATCATTTGACAAACCACGCGCCGGCCGCTCCGCCGCCCCCGCCTCCGGCCCTGGCACGAGGATGGCGGGCGGAAGTCGTAGGCAGGGCGATCGAAGACCTGATCGAGGGCAAGATGTCCGTCCGCGTGGGCGACCCGGCCAGTGAACAACCGTTGATTATCGAGCCTCGAGGGGAGGTACCGCGATGAGGAAGTCCGCGACGACCAACGGACCGCGACGCACCGGCGGCTGGGGGAATTGGTGGCTGCTGGGCTGCTTCTGGGCGGCGGCGGGCCCGGCCCCAGCCGGCGAGGAACTGCCTGCTTCCCACTGCGTGACGCCGGAACTGTGCGCCACGGGCTTCGCCTTTGCCGAGGGCCCCACGTTCGATGTTCAGGGCAACCTGTACGCCGTGAATTATCGAGAGCTGGGGACGATCGGACGGATCACCCCGGATGGCTCGGCTTCTATTTGGTGTGACCTGAACAGAGCCTCTCCCGTGGAAGGCCGCAAGGTCCAGGCGAACGGCCTGAAGGTCGACAGCGAGGGCCGGCTGATCGCCGCCGACGCCGGGGGCGGACGCGTGCTGCGGATCTCGCCCGACGGGCAGAAGGTCGAGGTGCTGGCCGATCGCTGTGACGGAGTCCGGTTTGACGCCATCAACGACGTGGCCCTCGACCGGACAGGCAACATTTATTTTACCGACCCCGGCAACTCGTCGGCCGAGAAGCCCACCGGCTCGGTGTACCGCTACGACATCGGCACCAAGAAGACGACGAGACTGGCCACCGGTCTGGCCTACCCCAACGGCATCGGCGTCACGCCCGATCAGCTGCACCTGTGCGTTGGCGAAAGCGACCGCTATCGTCTGCTGATCTTCGATCTGGACGCCGCGACCGGGGTGGTGCGCGGGCCGCAGGTTCTGATCGATTTTCCCCAGGAGACGCTGGGCAACATCCTGGGCGGCAAGTTCGCTCCGGACGGCTTTGTCTTCGACGATGCAGGACGTCTCTACGTCGCCATGTGGGTGGGCGGCGTCGTGAACGTCGTCGACTTGCCCTCGGGGGACTTGCTGCGACAGTACAACGCGGGGGGACCGCAGGCGACAAATTGTCACTTCCAGGGACTGTATCTCTACACCACCGTGGCGGCGAAAGAAGCCGTCTTCCGTCTGAAACTGGGCGTTCGAGGAGCCGCCTATTGGTCGCCGCCGTCGGCGGCAAATGAGAAGCCGGGCAAAATCCGGAACCTGAGCAGGGGCGAAGGGGCGCCGGATGATGGCCGTCGCCGAAGCCGAGGGACGTGAGCGGCACGGCGCAGGCCGCTGGTTTTTCGCCGGAAACGGCGAGGCTAGTGCCATTTCCAGTTTCTAACTTCCTCGTTTCTAAAGTGCGGTGGCGTT
>CAYUFW010000350.1:0-7353 GCA_964443915.1 uncultured Pirellulaceae bacterium | reverse complement strand
GCGGCCAGCACCATGCCCAGCAACGCGCGCGGTCCCCAAACGCGGTGGAAGAACAGTTCCCGGAAACTGCCCAGCTTGCCGCCCTCGCCCGTGGTCGCCTTGTCCCGCGCATCCGTCCAACTTTCCGGCTCTCTGACACTCGACCACACCCACAGCACGAGCAGTGCCGGAATGACGCTGATCAGATAGGCGTACCGCCATTGTACGCCGACCGCTATCCGTCCGTCAAGCCGTTCGACGCCGTCACGCTCGTGGCGTCCGCTCAGAAAACGCGAGCCGTCGTCACCGTCGAGAACCAAAGCATCCTCGGCGGCTTGGGCGGAGCGGTGTGCGAAGTGCTGTCCGAGCAATGCCCCACGCGCGTCGTGCGGCTCGGCGTGCCGAACCAATTTGGCGAAGTAGCCAGCGAGCAGTATCTGTTCGACAAGCACGGCTTCGGGCCAACACACATCGCCGCCGCCTGCCGGCGGCTGGCGGCGGAGAAAGCGGCACACGGCGAATAATTCTTGACTCATCCGTGCTCTGGCTATGCCATCCGTGCGAGTCGTATTTTTCTATAGCACGGATGGCATAGCCAGAGCACGGATGAAGAGGAATGTGAATTCATCCGGGTGGAAGAACAATAAACTAACGAACATCCGTGCAGGCGTGGACGTCCCAGGCGTGCATCCTTCACGTTCTGCCTCCAACGCTGGGAAAGGAAGATGCCCATGAACATCGCCGTCGGTTCCGTGGTCAAAGGATATCAGCTCAAGGAAGCCGTCAAATCGCACTTGCAGGCGCTCGGCCACACGGTGCTGGACGTCGGCTGCCCGGACACCGCTGAGTTCTGCAAGTTCCCCTCCGTGGGCCAACGGATCGCGCAGGCTCTGAATGCCGACGAGGCCGAGTTGGCCGTCAACTGCTGTGGCAGCGGAACCGGCGCGGCCATCTCGGCGGGCAAGTTCCGGGGCGTGTGCGCGGTGAGCTGCGAATCCGAGCAGACCGCGCGCTTGGCCCGCGTCGTGAACGACGCCAATTGCCTGTGCCTGGGCGAAGCCGTCGTCACGCCGGAGTTGGGCTGCCGCATCGCGGAGGCTTTCGTCAACGCCGGGTTCCAGGACGCGCCGGACGTGCCGGAGCCGATCCGTGCGTTTTGGCGCGAAGCGCGGGATGAATTGATGGCTCGCGGTGCCGAGCCGGCCGCTCGCGAGCTGGAGTTCTTGAAGACGCCATGACGGAGTTGCTTGCCTTTGCCCTGATCGCCAGCGCGGGCATGTTGGTCCAGTCGACCGTCGGTTTCGCCGGCTCGCTGCTGGCGGTGCCGCTGTTCTCGCTGCTGATGTCGCCGCGGGACGCCGTGCCCGGCTACGCTTTCCTGATGCTGGCCGTCAACGGCTTTCTGGTTTGCGAGGGACGGCGTCACATCCAGTGGCGCTCCGTGCGCGGGCTGCTGCTCGGCGGCCTGCCCGGCGTGCCCATCGGCGCGCTGGCGCTGAGACATTTTCCGACCAGCGTCATCGGCGCCGCCATCAGCGTCGTAACCCTGCTGTTCGGGCTCCTGTTTCTGGCCCGCGTGCGCATCCGGTTTCCTGCGCATCCGGTCACCGAGCCGCTGATCGGCCTGCTGAGCGGGATGTTGGGCGGCGGCATCTCCGAATCCGGACCGCCGGTGGTGATTTACGGCTTGTCGCGCCAGTGGGCCAAGGACGTGTTCCGCAGTTCCCTGCTGGCCTACTTCCTCTGTCTGTGTGTCGCGTCGACGACCAGCTACGTGGTGTTGGGAATGGTCACCAGCCGCATGCTCCTGCTGGCGGCCTGTGCGCTGCTGCCGGCGCTGGCCACGGCGCGGTTGGGCGTGTTGCTGAAACAGCGCATCAACGAACGCGCCTTCCGCCTGACCGTGCTGGCGACGATCCTGCTGGTCAGCGTCAGCGGGCTATTAAAGCACCTCATGTTCTGGTGCGTTTCCTGACGCCACGACCGACTGAGAGACCGCCCCACGGCGTTTGCGTTGGTCATCGGAATGGGCTTGCAAGGCCGCCGGCTTTCATCGACGATAGGTCTCGTCGACGAGTCGACCAGCCCATGATTGTGAATCGACAGAGGCCGCTGCCTGACACTCGCACACCGGACCGGCTTTGGAGAGACGAGGGATGACCGGGCAATTCGATCCGTATCACAAGTGGCTTGCGATTCCCCCCGAGGATCAGCCTCCCGACCACTACCGGCTGCTGGGCCTGAAACAGTTCGAGAGCGACCCGGAGGTGATCGATTATGCCGCCGAGCAGCGGACACGCCACGTCCGGGCCTTTCAAGCGGGCAAACACAGCGAAGTTTCGCAACGGATTCTGAACGAGATCGCAGCCGCGCGGGTCTGCCTGCTGAATCCTGAGAAGAAAAGGTCCTACGACGAGTCGTTGCGGCGGAAACCGGGGGCCGATGCCGATCCTGCGGCACGGGCGAGTGCTGCCCCGTCAGTCTCCCCGGCCGTGGTCCGGGTCCTGCAGCCGCTGGTGGCGGAGTCCTCGGTTGGGTCGCGTTATCGTTCCCGCAAGAGCGGGCAGAACAAGACCGCGATCGTTGGCGCCGGCGCGGCGATGATCCTGATCGTCGCGGCCTTCGGTTTGTGGCGGGGCCTTGCAGGCTCCCCGGGCAAACCGGCCGCTTCCGGCCCCGCATCCGTCGCGGCCGGTCAACGGACCGGTACGCCGGACGCCGAGCCTGTCAAGCCAGATCCGCTCCCGGCCGCTTCCGGATCGCCCACGACGATCTCGCCCGACGCGGAGTTGCCGTCTCAGCCGGCAATGCCCGCCCAGCCGCCGGGAACGCAACCGCCGGAGCTTCCGCCGCCGCAGACCGCATCCGCTTTGGAGCCGGCGCCGCCGGCCCAGCCGCCTGCGCCGGCCGCGCCGCCGGAACCGGCTGGGAAGGTCTTGGCGGACGGCGGCCATAGCGCTTGGGTCGGTGCTGCGCCGGGGAACAACGTGTACATGTTTGAGACGGCCGAACCGGTCCGGCTGGACCGCACGGGCATTCGCTTTCATTCGACGAGTGGAGCGTCCCAGGGCCGCCTCGAACTGAGCCTCGACGGCGAGACCTGGGTGCCCTTCGGCCGCTGGACGCCCGAGACGTGCGACAAGGCCCAGCGGGAATTCGCGGCTTGGCAATGGGCGCCGCTGCGCGATCCGTCGGAAGCGAAGCGGATTCACGTCCGCTTCGTCTGGGAGCGTCACGAGGGAATCACGGTTCGCGGGGCGTTGTGGGTTGCGGACGCGGGGCCGGCCGATGGAGCGACGGTCGTGGCCGTGGCGAATCCCGCTGGCGGCGAATCGGGAGCGTCCGCAGCGGGAGCGTCCGAAATGCCGCCTCAGGTCGCCCAGGGCACTCCGGCCGTCGGCAGCCAACCCGCGCCAGTCGAGGGCCCGCCGACAGCGGACCCACCGCAGCCGCCGCCACAACCGAAGCGGCATCCGCTTCCTGCCAAGGAAAAGCAGCAGGAAATCGGCCAGCAGATCGACGAGGTCTACAAGCCGGCTGCAAGGAAGACGCCGGCCGAGAAGCTCAAGCTGGCCCAGGACTTCCTGCTCCAAGGCCAGAAGGCCGACGGAAACCTCGAGGAGCGGTTTGTCTTCCTCCAGCGGGCGATGGACTTGGCCTGCGAGACCCATGACGCCGTGCTGGTGATGGCCGCAGTGACGTCGATCGGCAACGACTTCGAGGTCGACACACTGGACGCCAAGGTCAAGATGTTGACCAAGGTCAGCCGGGGCGCCGACGACGAAGCGAGCATCCCATCGCTGGTCGTGGCTGCCGGGCAGGTCATCGACGAGGCGCTGGCGGCGGACCAATTGGAAGCGGCCGGCACGATTGCGGATCTGGTCAGCCGGGCGTGCCAGGCACCCGCCGGACGCAAGTTCCGCAAGGAGGTGCAGCAGCGCCGCCTCAAGGTCCAAACGGCCAAAACGCTGGGGGAGCGATTCCAGCAGGCCCGGGCCGCGCTGGAAAAAGAGCCGGACAACGCCGAAGCCCTGTTGGCGGTCGGGCGTTGGCACTGGCTCGCCAAGGGCGATTGGGACCAAGCGGCCCGTTTCCTGACCCGCGGGAGCGACGCGGAGTTGAAGACGCTCGCGGCCCGCGAACTGAACGAGCGTCCCTCCCAGCCGGAGCAACAGGTGCAGTTGGGCGACGCTTGGTGGGCGTTGGCCGAGACGCGCGAGGGCGACGAACGAGACGCGATGTTGCGGCGGGCCGGCCTGTGGTATCGCCAAGCGGTCGCCGGACTGACGGGCTTGGCCAAGACCCGCGTCGAGCAACGGCTGGCCACAATCAGCGCCGCCGAAATCGCTTCCGGCGAGGCGGCAGCCGGACCGAAGGCAGCAGCCAAAGGTGCAACCAAGGTCGCAGCCAAAGCCCCGCTTAAGAAAGAGGCGGCCGGGCCGGGCGGAGACTTGCGGCGATCGGCCGGCACGGTGATTCCCGACCGGATCGAAGCCGAGCTGCGTTTGGACAAGGCCCACGGCCCGTACAAGCTCCTGGGCGTCACCACGGTCGCCCGCGGCAGCAAATTACTCTTCGAGCGCGGCGCTGCCGTCTTGTGTGCTCCCGGTGCGAAGATCGTCGTCGAGGGCGATCTGGCCTCGTACGGCGACACGGACGAGTTTGTGGCCTTCCGGGCAGGAGTGGCGGGCGGGCCCTGGAATGGAATCGTGGCCCCCAATTACCATCGCCGCATCGTGCTGGAGCGGTTCGATGTCGGCGGCGCGAATTGCGGCGCGGATCTGGGACGCGGCGACCTGCTGGTCAAGGACTGTGTCTTCGCGCAGAACCGCGTGGGCATCAAACTGCAATCCGAGCACAATCAGAAGCTGGAAAACTGCCTGATCGCCAACAACCTGGCGGACGGTCTCTGCCTCTGGCTGTGGCGGATGTCGATCGACCGCTGCACGATCGCCAACAACGGCGGCGCAGGCCTCTTTCTGGAGTATGAGGGCTGGCCCAAGATCACCAACAGCGTGATCGCGGGCAACGCCGTGGGGATCAAGTCCAAGCTGTACGAGACCAAACCCGAAATCCACTCCTCGAACATCGTCGGCAACCGCCTGGCCGTGGAAATCCACACCAAGGAAGACTTCCAGTGCGAGAACAACTACTGGGGCACGGACAATCCTCAGCAAATCCTGGCCAACTTCGCCGATGGCCGCCAGAAACCCGGCCGCGGCGTCGTCCGCTTTGAGCCCTTCGAACCGAAGCCGATCGCCGGCGCGGGATGCACGCTCCAACTGCCGCGAGAACGATGAGGCGAACCTCGTCACGGATTTCGGGACGGCAAGCGACGGACAAAGCGCGCGTGTCAGGTGGAGGTCAATTCCAGAACCTTGCCGACCTCGCGAAGCGGGCGTTTGCGCGCCGCCAAGTCGTCTTCGATCGCTTCGAGTCGCCGCATGGTCGCGCGGTCGTAGAACCGTTCGCCACACGATTGGCAGGCGAGGACCTCGATCGGCACGAGCACGATGTCGTTACCCACGGGGATTCGTTCTTGAACCAGGGACTTGGCGATCTGGTCACTGTGACACAATGTACACTTCATCGTATTCGCTCCCTGGAATCGCGCCACAATCGCGGGTCGGGCTCGTAGACCGTCACGACGATGGCCAATCCTTCTTCTTCATCATACGAGACCACGAAATGCAGCGGGCGGCCTCCCGCCGTCCATCCCAAGAACAAGCTGCTGGGATACGGTTCGTCATCCGGATAGTCATCGATTTGCTCGGCAGTCGTAACGGCTTCGGCGACTTCCTGCTCGCGGATACGTCCCAGAGGCTCGTCCCGCATTTCGTGACGAGCGTGTTGGCTGAACAGGACCCGATCGACTTCGAATGCCGTCTGAACGTCGACCACCGAAGGCATCAAGAAATCCTCCGCTATTCCTCACCCGCGACACGTTCCGGCGACAGCCGGCCGATGCCCCGGCAGCATATTCTATCGCGGCCGATTCGCGCGGACTACGGGGGGCGGGCAGAGACTCCATTGACGCTTGGGCGTGAGCGTCGGTGGATTTAGCTTGCCGGGTCGTTGCGGTTCCCCAGATCCAGACGGATACTGGATTCGTCGCTTGCCCGAAGATCGGGGCTCGGTTCGAAAGCCGTCTAACCCTCGGTTGCCGGGCTGGCGAGGCCCAGACGTTCATTTGTTCGAGGTACGCCACAACCACTAACGAAAGTAGAAGGGTTGCCCATGAAATCCCGACTTTTCATCTTCCTTGTCTGGTGTGCCTCCGCGACGCCCGTCGTCGAGGCGACAGTGGCGGAATACGAGCCGCTGGACTCCCGCGACGTCCTGATCGCCGACTTTGAAGGCGATACTTACGGCGACTGGAAGGTGGAAGGCGCGGCTTTCGGCAGGCGGCCGGCGGTGGCCAACGTGTCGCCGGGGAACAGGGTGACGGGGCATTGGGGCAAAGGTCTGGTGAATTCGTACCTCGGCGGTGACGTGCCGACGGGCAAGCTCACCTCGCCGCCGTTTGTGATCCAGCGGAAACGCATCAACTTTCTGATTGGCGCGGGGAATTCCCCCGGTGAAACCTGCCTGAATCTGGTGGTCGAGGGCAAGACCGTCCGCACGGCGGTCGGCCCGGCGCTGAAGGACGACAAGAACCAGGAAGTCCTCGACTGGCACGGGTGGGACGTGGCGGATCTGGCCGGCAAGACGGCGACGCTCGAGATCGTGGACGCAGCCTCCGGCGGTTGGGGGCACATCAACGTCGATCACATCTTCCAGTCCGACGAGCCGCGCAAGCCCACGTTTCCCGACTTTGCGCGAGTCATCTCCGGGGACCGCACCTCCAAGGTTCCGCAATTCACGTTCGCCGACACGCTGGAAGAGCAGGAAGCCCAGCTGAAAACCAATCCGCTGTTGTTGCGGATGCAACAGTCGCGGAAGGCGATGGCGGACGATCCCCACCGGCCGATCTACCACTACGTCAACCCGGAAGGCTCGCTGAACGATCCGAACGGGCTCTGTTTCTGGCAGGGACGGTGGCACCTGTTCTATCAAGCCTACCCGCCGGAAGACCCGCGGCAACACTGGGGGCACGCGGTCAGCGACGACTTGATCCACTGGCGCGATCTGCCCCCGGCCATCTACCCGAGCCCGGAAGACCGCTGCTACTCCGGCGCCACCTTGGTGGAAAAGGACCGCGTGATCGCCATGTATCACGGCACGCGCGTCGGCAACATGGTGGCCGTGTCCAGCGATCCGCTGCTGCTGAACTGGAAGAAGGTGACCGGCCAGGCAGTGATCCCGATCGCCAGCCCCGACGGATCGCCGTTGCCGTACCGCGTGTTCGATCCGTGCATCTGGAAGCAGGGCGAT
>CAYUFW010000349.1:3780-7368 GCA_964443915.1 uncultured Pirellulaceae bacterium | reverse complement strand
CGTCCGCCGTGGCCCGCAAGCAGGCGACGCCCCGCGCAGCTGCCGCCGCGGTCTTTTCGAAGCCGGGCCCAAACGCTAACCGCGTGCGATTGCCACACCTTCCCACGCTGGGTTCGTCGCTGCTAGAATCGCCACGCAAGAAGAGGATCTGGAATGCTGCTGTCCGTCCGCGATCTGCACAAGCGCTACGGGCCCGATCCGGTTTTGGAGGGGGTCACGTTCGTCGTCCGCGCGGGGGAGCGGATTGCGCTGGTCGGACCGAACGGTTCGGGCAAGACGACGATCCTCAGGCTCTTGGCGGGACGTGAGGAGCCGGACGCCGGGACGATCGAATTGGCCGGTTCGGCCCGGGTCGGATACCTGGAGCAGCAGCCGCAGTTTCCGGCCGGGCACACGGTCTGGGACGAGGCGCATGACGGGCTTCGCGACCTGGTTTCCCTGGCCCGCGACGCGGAACGCCTGGCGGCCGCGCTGGCCCAGGCCGAGGACGATGTCGAACGCCGCCGCCTGGGGGAACGTTTCGACCACCTGCAGCACGAACTGCACCACCGCGACGCGTACAACCTGGACCACAAGATCGAACGCGTGCTGGCCGGATTGGACTTTCCGCCGGAAACGTACCGGCAGAACGTGGAGCAACTGAGCGGCGGCCAGCAGAACCGGCTGCTGCTGGCCAAGCTGCTGCTCGAAGAACCGGACCTGCTGCTGCTGGACGAGCCGTCGAACCACTTGGACATCGAGGCGACCGAGTGGCTGGAGAGCTACCTGGTCGAGTCCAACCAGGCGCTGATCCTGGTCAGCCACGACCGCTATTTTCTGGACAAGGTCGCGGACCGGACGCTGGAGCTGTTCCGCGGCACCGTGGACTCGTATCCGGGCAACTACACGGCGTACCAGCGGCAGAAGGCGGAGCGGCTGGAAGTCCAGCGGCGGACCTACGAGAGGCAGCAGACGGAAATCGCCAAGATGGAGGATTTCGTGCGGCGGCACCACTACGGGCAGAAGCACGCCCAGGCCGAGGACCGCCGCAAAAAGCTGGAGCGGATCGAACGCGTCGAGCCGCCCCGCGAAATCGCCTCGCCGCGAATGGCGTTCCCGGAAGCAACGCGGACCGGCGACATCGTGCTCCGCGCCGAGCATCTGGCCAAAGCGTACGACCAGCCGCTGTTTGCGGACTTGAGCTTCGACATCCTCCGCGGCGAAAAGTGGGGCATCTTGGGGCCGAACGGATCGGGCAAGACCACGCTGCTGCGCTGTGTCTTGGGCGATTGCCGGCCCGACGACGGCCGCGTGATCCTGGGCAGTGGCGTGCGGCCGGGCTACTTCGACCAGTTGCTGGAGTGCCTGGACGACGAGACGCAGGTGCTGGAAGCGGTCCGGCCGCCGCACAAGGAGTTCTTGGACCAGCAGCGGCGCGATTTGCTGGCCCGCTTCGGCATCACCGGCGACCTGGTGTTCCAGACGGTCGGCAGCCTGAGCGGCGGCGAGCGCAACCGCGTGGCGCTGGCCCGACTGGCGGCCCTCGATCCCAACTTCCTCATCCTCGACGAACCCACCAACCACTTGGACCTGTGGGCCCGCGAGGCGTTGGAGAAGGCGATCCGCTCATTCGAGGGCACGGTGTTGTTCGTCAGCCACGATCGCTACTTCTTGAACCGCGTGGCCGACCGCTTGCTGGTCGTCGAGCCCGGCCGCTTTCGAGTGATCGACGGCAATTACAGCACGTATCTGCACCTGGTCAGACAAGGACTGGCCGCCGGCGACCGGCGCGCCACACAAACGGCGGAGGCGAAGACCGAGGCCAGCGAGGAATCCCGATTGCGGGACGAGCGCAAGGCGCCGCGACGCAAGCGTAAGTTCCCGTACCGCAAGGTGCCCGATATCGAGGCGGAAATCGCCCAGCGGGAAGCACAAATCGAACAGCTGCACCTGGCCCTGGCCGATCCGCAAATCCTCCGCGACGGCCAGCGGGTGAAGCAGATCAAAGCCGACTTGGAGGAGCAACAGGCCGCCCTCCCGCGGCTGTACGAGCACTGGGAAGAAGCATCCGAATTGAACGGATAGATTCAGCGTGGCCTGGGGGAGACGTTCTCGAACCGACTGGGAACGATTGTCTGGCCCAATGACGTCGATTTCTGCCCCGAACTTCTACGCCAATGGGTCGCTGCCGGCTGCGTGCCGGCGTAGGAACGCGAAGGCGCAACCCAAGCTGTCTGACTGTTCGACGACGTTCCCCAAAAAATTCCGGAACGCGAATCGGCGCTGATTGACGCGGATGCCTGCGCCGCCTACACGTAGGCGAGTCTCTCCGAGACTCGCATGCCGGTCTCGGAGAGACCGGCCTACGTGGTCCGCTCCGTCTTCCGCGCAGGCCGAAACAGGCTCGGCTCCGCTGCGCACGAGCCTGTTTCGGCCTGCGCGGAAGACTTCGCTCTAGACTGGACTGGCTTTACTTGCTCGACGCATCCACCGAACTTGAGGCCACGCGGAACCCGAGGTTGTAGCTCCAGTACGCCGGCGTGTCGGTGTACCGGGACGCCGACCGGCAGCCCCTCGCGCCGTAGCTCCAGCTGCCGCCGCGAAACACGCGGCACGAGCCAGCCGTCGCCCCCAGTGGATCGTCAACCGTCGATTCAGCGTAGTACTTGTCGGCGTACCAGTCCGCACACAACTCCCACACGTTGCCGTGCATATCGTACAACCCAAACGCATTCGGCTTCTTCTGCGCAACCGGATGCGTCGTCCCGTTCGAGTTCTCGTTGAACCAGGCTTGGTCCTTTAGCCCCGCCGGATCGTCTCCAAACGACCACTTCGTCGTGCTGCCCGCTCGGCACGCGCACTCCCACTCCGCCTCCGTCGGCAACCGGTACGTTCGTCCTTCCTTCTGGCTCAACTTGCCGCAAAACGCCACGGCATCCTCCCACGAAACCATTTCCACCGGCCGTTGCGGATCGCCCTTGAACCAGCTCGGATTCTGCCCCATCACCCGCTCGTACTGCTGCTGCGTCACCTCCGTCACGCCGAGATAGAACGGCTTGGTAATCCGCACCAAGTGCTGCGGCTTCTCATCGCGGTGTGCGTCCGAATCGCCATCCGGCGACCCCATCAGGAATTCCCCTGCCGGGATCAGTTTGAGCTTCATGCCGATCGAGTTTTCGATCTCCGGCGGCAGTCCGGCCGCTGATGCTTTCGGCTCCTCGGACGCCACGTCGGGCTTGACCTCAGGGGCAATCGGGCCGCGACGCCCAGATTGCGCAGCCTCGCGGGAACCACCACTCGAGAACAAGCTCCAAAGCAACACGACCAGCAGACCGAGCAGAACACCGCCCCCCGCCGCCCACCCGACGACTACGGCGGCTGACATCTGGCCCCGCGGCTTCCGCGACAGCCGTGAAACGCCGACACGTATTGGACGGCGCAAACGATCGGTCACGACCGGAACCGGAACTGGCGCCCCAGCGCCGACGGACGGCATTTCCGAGCGTGTCCCAACCGGCGCGCGGACGGGCGGCAACGGACTCACGGACGGCGGCGCGAGTGGCGGCACGGGCGGTTCCTGGGCTGCAACCCGTTCCCGTAGCTTCCGGT
>CAYUFW010000349.1:0-3737 GCA_964443915.1 uncultured Pirellulaceae bacterium | reverse complement strand
AGGGCGTAGCGGCGCACGTGGGCGATTTGCCGTTCCGCCGCGTCGGCGATCACCTCCGGATCGGCCTCGAACCGTTCGATTGCCAGCAGCCGGTAGTAATCCGCCGGCTGATGCTTCGGCGGAATTCCCAGCCAGCGGTGATAGGGATCGAAATCGGTGCTCATGCGGACGACCATACCTCGACCAGACACGCGACGCCAAGTGGCCGTCATCTTCCGCAAACCCACTGCTGCGTGCAAGACCAGCGCGAGCCGTTCGACGGGCGTTTCAGCTTCGGCGTTGCGCCAGCCCGGTATGTTCGTGCCAAGCCGGATCACGGACACGTCCGGCATGATCAACCGTTGAGGCGGCGCGAGGAACCTCAACTGAGTCGGATCGGCCCGGTCTCCGTTGACCGTGCCGTCTGTAAGAACTAGAATCACAACCACGGGCGGGGGGACCGCGGCAGGCGTTTTCCGCAAGTGAATCGTGTGGACCGGGGAGTCGTGTGCCATGTTTTCCAGGTTGTCGATGTGGCGGGCGGTGGCGTGCGGCGCCGGCCTTGCGTTGGGCAGGCCGGCGCGGCGGCGTGCGATGGCGATGGCGGTGGTCGTTTGGATCGCGGCGGTTTGTTGCGCCGTGGGCGCGGAGTCGCCGCCGGCGCGCGGGCACGTCTTTCTTCCGCCCACCCGCGGGGCGACAGTCTTGTCCACGTACATCGACGCGCAAGCCCGCTACATTGCCGCCGTGGGGGACTTCCTGGAATCCCGCGCCGTCGCCCGGCGCATCGAGGCCGATGCGTTCGACCGGGAAATGGACAACGCGCTGAAGTGGGTGGAGACCTACTTCGAGCGGCGGGCGCTGAACAAGGCTTACCGCCTGAAGGAGGACCCGACGTACCTGGAGCGGGCACGGAAGCAACGGGAAGTCAAGAAGGACGTGACGCTCAACTATCCCGATGAAATCAAGAAGGGCGAGCCCTCGGTCAAGCTGAACTGGCTGCTGAACGAGATTGCCAACACGTCCTTGGCCTACGCCGCGATCTATGGTGCGGACGACCGCTACCTGGATTCCGAGATCGACTTGCAGTTGCTGCCAGGTGACGCCGACCACATTTGGCTGACGGAAGTTGCCGCGCTGGGGCAGAAGGTGCCCTTTCGGGCCAGCGACGCGAAGGTCTTCGACGAGGACTGGCCGCTCGTGTTCCGGGCTGCGGAATTTGAGGCCGCCAGAAGAGCCTTTGCCGACGCGACGGGAAAAGCCCTGGGCGAGATCCGCAGAGACGGTGCCATCAGTCCGCAGACGTTCGGCGAAATGCGGCAGGCGGTGGACGGCCTGCGGACGCAGTTGGAACGGGCCTACCCGAAGGAGAAACGCCAGTCGATGCGGGGGCAGGACTGGGTCGTCTTCTACGATCAAGGCCGCCGCTTCGTCGACTCGCAGGCGGCGACCGTCATGCGCGCGGCGGCTACCAACCGCATGGAGACGTTCGACGGCAGCAACCGGTTTGACGGCGACAGCGTGTTCGATCTGATCCGGCACATGTGTCACCGGGGCCTGATCTTTGCCCCGCAGAAAACCGGCGACGAGCCGACGTACCACAAACTCCTGGATGCGATGGTGCGGATCTACAAGGAATTCCAGTCGCTCGGAACGGAAGCGTAACATGCCCGTAGAATTGACGATTTTGTCCGGTGCGAGAGAAGGCGAAGCAATCCAACTGGACTTGGACGCCTTTCGCGTCGGGGACGATCCGGCTGCCGAAATCGCCTTCGATCCTCGCCACGACCCGGCGGGCCGGGGCCGCCTGGCGCTGGTCATGCGCGAGGAAGCCGGCTGGCGCATTCAGAACCTGGGCAGCGGGCCGCTGCTGGTCAATCACACGGTGGTGGACGGCCGCGTGCCGCTGCGGTCCGGCGACATCATCCGGCTGTCGGACATGGGGCCCGACGTGCGGTTTAACTTGGTGAGCGCAGCCCGAACCGGTGGGCTGTCCAGGGCCGCGCCAGCGGAGTCAAACCCCGCAATGCGTGAGGTGAATCTGGCACAGGCGGGCGGCAGCGACACGGCGCGGCCGGGCGGCGTTCCCTTGCGCCGGTGGGCGATTGCGGCTGCCGCACTGGGACTGCTGGCCGCCGCCGTAATCGGCTTGCGGGTTCTCCCTCGGACTCCGAACGAGCCGGCGCCAGCCGTGACTTTTTCACCTCCACCCACAACCCCGTTGGCGCCGGCGCCCATCGTCAGCGCGGACGCGGTTCCCGCGACGCCCGTCCGCAGAGCGGAAGACGACCAGGCGGCTCCCCAGGATTCCGCAACGAACTCGCCGCCTCCACAGAACACGGCGGACAACTCGCCGGCTGCTCCCGTTCCGGACTCCAGCCCACCGGCTGCTCCCGTCTCCAAACCCGGTCCGCCGGTCACCGTTCCGCCGCCCGATCCCTGGGAATCCGTCGCCGAGGCGGTTGCCCCTGCCGTGTGCCTGCTGATGACCGAGACGCCGGACAAGAGCAGGTCGTTTCCCTGCGGCACGGCCTGTGCAATCCGCGAAGATGCACTGTTGACCAACGGGATGTTGGCCGCCGAGTTGCAGGGCAAACGGCTCAAGGATTGGCGAGTCAAGGCGGTTTGGCCGAGCGACGGGCAGGAGTTGCCGGTGAGCGAGATCCTGGTTCACAAGGTGTTCAACGCGACGGCAGATGCGCCCGGCGAACGGATTTACTGGGAACTGGCCATCTTGCGTCTGGACGGCAAGCGAGCGGCGGTGGTGCCGCTGGCCGAGCCCCAAGAACTGGCCGAAATCGAGTCCGGGCTTCCGCTGGCCTGTGCGTGCGTCCCGCATCGGGGACTGCAGCGCACTCGCTTTGACCGTCCCCGCGTCGAGCAGTCCGTGACCGAAGTGTACCTGCAGACCTGGCTGACCGCCGCCGAGGACGCTCCGCCCAGCGGCGCGCCGGCCCTGCTGCACCTGACGGGAACGCTTCCCCAGCACATCTATGGCAGTCCGCTGGTCAACGCGGCGGGACACGTCGTGGGCGTTTACGCGGAGAAGGCCGCGCCGTCGGGGGCTGACGCAGCCGCCGGCCTGGAGTTACACTATGCACCACTCGTGACGTTGGCCCGCGCCTACCTGGCGGGGCAAAGCCTGGACGATTGGACCCAACCGGAATGTCCCCACAACCAGACTCCGACTCCCAGCCCCCCGTAGGCATCGACTTGGGCACGACCTATTCCGTCGTCGCTCACATCGACGCCGCCGGACGGCCCGTGACCGTACTGAACGGCGAAGGCGAATTGCTGACCCCCAGCGCCGTGCTGTGCGATCAAAACGAGGTCGTCGTCGGCCGTCAGGCCGTGCGCGCTTCGGCCCTGGAGCCGGACGCCTACGCCGAGTGTTTTAAGCGAGACATCGGCGGCGACGTGTACCACCGCAAGATCCGCGGCGTGGATGTCCCGCCCGAGGTGCTCAGCGCCTTGATCCTGGAACGCCTGAAGGCGGACGCCGAGAAACGCCTGGGTCCGATTCGTCAGGCCGTCATCACCGTCCCGGCGTTCTTCGATGAACTGCGCCGCAAGGCCACTCAGGACGCCGGCCGCCTGGCGGGCCTGGACGTGCTGGACATCATCAACGAGCCGACGGCGGCGGCGGTGGCCTACGGCTATCACCACGGTTTCTTCGATCCCGCGCACGCCGGCAAGAGCGACGCGCCGCTGCGGGTCCTGGTCTACGACCTGGGCGGCGGCACCTTCGACGTGACCCT
>CAYUFW010000348.1:0-7388 GCA_964443915.1 uncultured Pirellulaceae bacterium | reverse complement strand
CTCGATGCGCGGCACCGGGCTGATCCGCGGTACCGCGGCGGCCGCCCGGCCCGCTGGCCCCGAGGTCGCGGCGAACGTCGCCAAGACACCACTGAGGCTCAGAATCACCAAGTCAAGATGCCTTTGGTTCATGGGAAGGTCCTCGCCATTGTGTTAGGATTGCACGGCAGGTGACATAGCCAATAGCTTCCCGTCGCTCGCGTCGCGAGTCAAGACGGCGTGAGGCCACGGACTCGACGCGGGTGAACGTGGCGGGCAAGCGACTCCGCCTTACTGCCGAGGGACGCTGGCGCTTGCATCTGCTTGGAAATCGGGCATGCTGATACGAAACGAAAGGACCCCGCGATGAAAAGAACGCTTTGCGTGCTGTTGGCCGTCTTCCTCGTCCATGCGCCGGATACCGCGTGGTCGCGTGCCCCGTCGCCAGAGGAAGAATGGATCCAGCGCGCCGGCAACGCCGACAGCGATGCCGAGCGGTTGACGCTGCTGAGACAACTTCGCGTCCTCCCTGAACTCAGCCCTGCCCTGGCGGCCGACGCCGACAAGCTGATTGCTTTTGTCGACAAGTGGGTGCAAGGCAAGAATCTACACTTCTACAGCGCGGAGGTTGCCAAGAAGCGGGACGTGGACCTCGGGATCGCCGAATCCTCGACCTTGTATCCGCTGACCTATCTGTACCGCGGTCGAGCCGTGCTGACACTGGTCATGCAAAACGGCAACATCTGGGCCTACCCGGACCGGCGGCGGGAATGGTTCGCGACCGCGCGGGGCTTCTTCGAGAAGACGCATCAGGCGTTCCCCGAAAACCGGATCGCGCGGATGTACTTGGGCGAAGGCATCCCGTGGACGCGGGATTGGGAGCCCGTGGCGGAGGCGCCGAAGTGGGCCGTCGAGCAACGTCGCGGGCTGGAAGGATTGGCCGACATCATCCAGTGGTGGCTGGACAACCGGCAGCAGGCCAACGGCGCCTTCGGTGGCGGCTGGGGCGACGATTGCGAGATGTGGCGGTGGTGGGTGCCCGTGCTGGTGGGGTTCGACGACCCGGCGATCCGCCGCGGCCAGACCCGTTTCTCCGCAGCCCTCATGAGCCAGCCGCACATGGCCGGCGGTTACCGCTGGGGGCTGGCTGCCGGCCAGAAGACGCTTCAGGAAAGCACCCTGACCGTGTCCGGCCCGCGGACGCAGGTCCGGTTCGAACTGCCGCCCCGCCAGGTGTGCCGATTGATGCTGGCGCCGAGATAGCAGCATGGGGCGTCGTGAGAAGTCTCGTCCACGTAGTCGAGTCACTTCGAGACACGTGGGCGACTCCGCTTGTCGTGCTGCCGTCAGGCGGTCGCAACCGGCTGAAGCCGGCACTGCAAACTGCGTCTCGGAGAGACGCAACCACGTGGGCCGGTATCTCCGAGACCGGCATCCGAGTCTCGGAGAGACGCGGCCACGTGTTCCGGACTGGACATGAGTCCGCAAGACATCGACACTGGTACGAAATCGACGTGCTTTAGTCATGGGGGTGGGTGATGAGAAAGGGACTGAAGATTCGTGTTGCGGCGGGATGCGTGTTGGCGGTGGGTGCCGTCGGCGCGCTGGGCGATACGGTTCTGTCGGCGTCGCCGGTGAAACGCTGGGAGGTTGCGCCGACGTCGCTGGTCACGCACGGCGAGCCGCCGCTGCAGAAGATCGGCCTGACCGTCGAGTGCGACGAGGCGCTCCGGGCATGTGAGCTGCAAGTCTGGGCGGGGGACCGATTGCTGGCGGAGAAGCCGCTTGGCGCGCTGACCAAGGGTGTCAGCTCCATCTCGACGCTCTTGCAGGAACCGCAGAATCCCGTCCCGACGCGGTGGGTGCTGTTGGACGGCTCCCAAACGCTCGCCGAGCAGACGTTGACGTGGCATCCACCCCGCCATTGGACGATCTACGTCGTCAAGAGCGCCCACGTCGATATCGGCTTGCACGATTCCCAGTACAAACAGCGGCGGATGACCGTCGAGTCGATCGATCGCGCACGCCAGTTGGCCGACCAGACGGCGGACTGGCCGGAGGCGTCACGCTACCGCTACGTGATCGAAGGGATGTGGTGGTGGTTGAACTATCCGCAGGACCGCTCGGGGCGAGCGGCGGACGAAGCCGTTGAGAAATACGTCCGGCGGGGCCTGTTCGACATCGGGGCCTCGCACTCGGGCAACCACACGCAGGCGTACGGCGCGGAGGAGTTGTGCCGCAGTGCCTACTATGCCCGCCAGTTGCGGCAGCGCTGGAACGTGACGGCCGACACGATGCTGATGGTCGACAACAACGGCATCACCTGGCCGCTGGTCACCGCCTACGCCGACGCGCGAATCAGGAATCTCCTGTTCCTCCCGAATGCCTGGAACCCCAAGACCGTGGGTGGCAGCCGGATCGACGTGGGCTGGGACTCGCCGCTGCCACACCTGTTCTACTGGCAGGGACCGGACGAAAAGAGCCGCTTGCTGGTTTGGGCCAACCCGCATTACACCAGCTCGGGCGAAGCCTTTGGCCTGCGGGCCCTTTCGCCGGAAGCCGCCGCGCCGAAAATGGCGGGACAACTCGCTAAGCTCGAGTCGCGCTATCCTTACGACCTCTGGCTGACCTCGTTCTACTGGGACAACGAGCAGCCCGGTCCCGGTTTCGCGGCATTCGCCAAGGCCTGGAACGCCCAGTGGCGCTGGCCCGAGTTGCGGACGGTCGGCGATTTGTCCGAACCGTTCCGCAAGGTCAAGGAACGGTTCGGCGACCAGATCCCGACGTTGCGGGGCGACATCACCGGCGGCTGGGCGCAGCACCCGCTTTCGACGCCGGCGCTGCTGGCCCAGAAACGGGCCGCGGACCGGCTCCTGCCCACGGCGGAAAAGCTGGCGACGTTGGCGCGTCTGGCGGATCCGGGCTTCATCTACCCCGCGGTGGCGTTCGGCCGGGCGTGGGACGCGTTGATCTCCAGCGACGAGCACGGCTACGGCGTCAGCCAGTACAAAGGGCGTCCGGTCTACGACACCTGGATGCAGAAGCGGGACTGGATCGAACGCGGCCTGGCCGTGGCCGAGTCGGAAAGCGTTCGCGCGCTGGAGGCCCTTGCCGCGCTGGTCCCCGCCGACGCGCCCTCGGTCTTTGTCTTCAACCCGACGCTCGTGCCGCGCTGCGAAACGGTCGAGGTCGAATTGCCGGAGTCGTGTAAGGGGCTGCAGGCGGTCCGCCGCGCAGACGGGACGCCGGCGCCCGCGGTGGCGGAGGGACTCCGACTGCGGTTCCGCACAACGGAAATTCCCCCGCTGGGATATGCGCTCTTTCAACTCGCCCAGGGCGATGGCGGAACGCCTGCCGGACGCCCAACCGCCGCCCCCCCGCCGCTGGAGAACGAGTTCTACCGCATCACGTTCGGCGCGGACGGCACGATGACCGGGATCTTCGACAAGCAGTTCCAGCGGCAGTTGCTCGACGCCTCGGCCCCGCACCGGGGCAACCAGTTCGTGTACACAAGAGACGCGCACAAGACTTTTTCCTCGCCCACCCAGACCCGCTTCGAGGTCGAGACGACGCCACTGGGTCAGACCGCGATCGCCCGCCTGGAAGATCCTGTCAGCGGCGCGGCGATCGAGCAACGCGTGACCTTGCCGAATCACGAGAAACGCATCGACATCGACAACACATTGAATCACGTCCGCGATCTGGCCAGCAACGATCGCTGGCACCGGTTCGGTTACTACGCATTTCCGTTCGACGTGCCCGATGGCACGTTCCGGGTCAACCTGAACGGCTGTATGGCCCGCCCGCACGACGACCAGACGGGCCACGGAACCGACGCCTATCTGGCGGCCCGTGACTGGATCGACGTCGGCAACGATCGTTTCGGCGTCACGTTGGTCCAGTTGGACAGCCATCTGGTCGAGTGTGGCGAGATCCACGCCGACAAGAAGGCGTTCGGCCGCCCACCGGCCACGACGCACCTGTACTCGTGCCTGTTCAACGACTGGCTGTACGAACACGCCTCTGTCACCGGACCGTCGCACATCAACCTGCGGTACCGATATGTCATCACCAGCCACGCCGGGAGTTTTCCAGCGGCGCGAGCGGCACAGTTCGCCGAGCGGGCGGTCACGCCGGTGTTGGCGACGGTGATCCCGCAGATGCAGCCAGGGACGCTGCCTGCAGCCCCCCACAGCTTCCTGTCCGTGGACGCGACCAACGTCCGCCTGCTGACCCTCAAGCTGAGCGAGTCGCCGGGGCGCGGCGTGATTGCACGGTTCCATGAGACTGACGGTGCCGCCGCGGAAGCGGTGGGCGTCAAGATCGGATGGGGTAAGGACCTGCGTCTGACATCCTGTTCGTTGACCGAGCAGGACCGCGGTGCCCTCGACCAGCCGACGTTGGGTCTGGCCGCCTTCGGTTACGCGACGCTGCGGATCGAGGGACAGGGCCCTGTTCCACCCGCGCCGAAAATCGGCGTCGAGGAAATCTCGGACAAGAGCGTGACGTTGAGTTGGCCGGCGGTCCCCGGCGCGCGGCAGTACCACGTCTATCGCGGCGACGACGCAGAGTTCGTGGCGGACGAGTACCATCTGCTGGCGACCACACGCCAGACGCAGTTCACGGACGACTGGCTGAAAGCAGGCACGGCGTATCACTACCGCGTTGCCGCCGTGAACGCTGATGTGCGGCAGGGCGCCGTCTCGGATCCTGTTCACGGGAGGACCAGCGTTGAAGGCGATTCGCCGCCGGCGAAAGTCGGCGCCGCCTACACCGGGCTGGTCTCCGCTCCGCGGGCCTGGCGCGGCGACGAGCCGGACGTCCTGTACTTGCAGTGGGGACGGAACATCGAACCCGATCTGTCGCACTACGAGTTGTACCGCGGCGAAAGGCCTGACTTCGAGTTGAACGAGACGGCCTTCCTGGCCAAGGTCGAGCCCGGCCCTTACGTCGTGGTTCCCTTTGAAGACAGGGGCCTCCAACCGCACACCGCGTACTACTACCGCGTTCGCGCAGTCGACCGCGACGGGCACAAGGGCCAGCCGAGCGAGGTGTGTCGGGGCCTGACGCGCGAGCCGTGAGCACCAGAAACAAGTGGCGTAAGCTTCCAGCTTGCGAAGCCACTGTCTACCGCAAGCTGGAAGCTTACGCCACGGAGAAACCGGGCAGTCATTCCTGGAAAGCTGCCAAAGCGATTCTGGGGCGAGTTCAACGGACGGTCGAACGCCAGGCCGTCTAGAATTTGAGGAGAGGCTTCTCCGCGTACTCGCCTTTCTGCCCGCGAATGGCCGTCTCCAGCTTCCCGTCGTCAAAGGCATCGCTTCCCAGCATCTTCCAGCGGATGCTGCCCGAGGCGTTGGTGAGCGTGAGTTGCTGCGTCGCAGGGTCGTGCCGGATGGTCATGTAGATGTCATAGATCACGTGCGCCAGGTAGGGAACCTGGATCTCGTCATGAAAGTGCAGGTCCAGCGGCTCGCCACGCTCCAGTTGACTGCGTGAAATGGGCGTCTTGCCTTCCGTTTCGTTGGCGATTCCCACGGCACGCACCCAGAGCTTATCGGGATCGCTTACGTCCCGGCGGAAGCGGACGGCCTCAAAACGGATCTCCACGCCCCGCTCGTTGGGTGTGCCGCGGAGCGTGTTGATTCCCAACGCCGTTGCTTTCTGATCCTGGCCCTCAAAGACAAAGAACGTGGGGATGCCGCCTTGGTCGTCGTGCAGCACGAACGTCACTTGTTGCTCGTGGTCGGCAAACAGCGGCTTGTCCGGCTCGACCTTGACTAGGACGGCCTTGGGGGGCGTGGTATCGACCGGGCGAGTGGCGCGCCACACGACGGCCGTAGCTCCGGCCAGCAAGACGACCCCTGCCAGGATCAAACAACGGCGACAGCCCCATCGCGAACCGGTACGGGCGGCAGCGCCCTGTGCGGAGGAAGACTTGTCGGCAGGCGCGGCCATCGATGACGGGTCCGGGGTCGTGCTCATGAGCAATTAGGCAGGGCGTCGGTGTCGTGTGCAATCATGGATTGAGTTCCGCATCTCGTTGCCGGTATTCTAACCGTCAGCGGACGACGCGGGAACGCCCTCTGGGCGAGGGCCGCGCGATCTGGGGCGGCCCACCGATGCATAGATCCGGGCTACCCGTGAACGGCCTGGGGAGCCGGCGCTGCGGCCGGGTCGGCAGCGCAGCCGATGGCCCACATCAGTTGACTTTCGCCCGCTTCGTGCTGCTGCAGTTGGTTCCAGAAGACGCGGCAGCGGCGCACGATCCGTGTCTTGACTTGGTCGTCCTCGTCTTCGTCCCCGGACTGCGGTTTCCAGCAGGACCAAGCCTCCTCGGCAGCGTCGGCGATCCGCGCGAGGTCCTCGTACAGCTTCGCGTGTTGAGCCCGCAGGCGGAACGCCCGCTCCGATAAGTGCGGCGCAACCGCCGCCGGCCGATCGAAGTAGCCGAAGGCGTCCTCCAGGGAGAACTGCATGGCGAGTTCATCCCGCAGCCGCCCCAGCAGGGACGCCAGCCGGCTTCGCGAAATGCGGCGATACGGACGGGGCACGCACAACGCGGAAAATTCGGCCATCACGCCGCGCAGCTCCTCGTTGTCGTCTTTGAGTTCCTGAAGGAACGCCGCATTGACCGTGAGGGTTCCGGTTGGCGCGGGCATCGCCTGTCCTCCGTTCGTGATTGTCGCCGATTTTCTTGGGATATGCCTCCATGGCGCGCAAACGTTGTGCCACGCCGATAGGCGCATTTTGCCGAAAGCGCGGCGAACGTCAAGCAAGCAACCGGTGCCATGCTAGTCGGCCTCGGGCGGCATGTTCGTCTGTTTGTTGGGCTCGTCCGCCAAATTCCAGGCATCCCGTTCCGCGTCCGGCAGCAGGCATCCGCACGCGGTTCAACGCCATCATTATGCCGGAAAACAACGCAAGCGGACCTCCCATCGGCGATCTCGTGATCAATCGGCGGCGGCGATGAGCTGCTCCAGCAGCTGCTGGATCTCCGTGATGTTCCGCGAGTCGCCGCCCGCGCGGATCAGACGGATCTTGCCCGCGCGGTCGATCAGCACGACGTGCGGGATGCGACGGACGACATAATAGTCGGCCAGCGCGTTGCCCTTCTGGATGGCGAAACGGTAGGGCAGCCTGTGACGTTCCGCAAACTTGACCAGCATCTCGCGCTCCTTCTCGGGAGCGACTTTTTCTTTGCCCCGCGCCGGGACCGGCCGGCCGGCCTTTTCGTCCCACTTGTGGTTAAAGTAGCGGGTCAGCCCGACGATCACCAGGCCCTTGTCCGCGTACTTCTCCTGCCAGGCGCGCAAATGAGGAAACGTGGCGATGCTGGGCCCAAACCAGACGGCAAAGAAATCGGCCTCGTCAGCAGAATTCGTGGGGAAACTCCGGTTCGGGAAGAT
>CAYUFW010000347.1:0-7499 GCA_964443915.1 uncultured Pirellulaceae bacterium | reverse complement strand
ACCAACAGCGTCCCGCTGCGGAAATCGCCCAGCCAATCCAGCAGCGGGCCGGTGTACGCCTCGTCGATCAGCAGCCGGTGCGAGATCAAGAACCGGGTGTGCGTCGTCCAGGGGTTGACGCCGTAGCCCCGTTCCCGCCGGACACGGGCGACGTATTCCTTATCCAGGATCTCGAAGGTCAGCCCGAAACGGTTCTCCATTTCCTCCTGCCACTGCAACAGCATGGAAGGCGGTGCCGAGACGACGATCTCCCGCACTTTCTTGCGCAGCAGCAATTCGCGTTCGATCAGCCCGGTTTCGATCGTCTTGCCCAACCCGACGTCGTCGGCGATGAACAGATTGACGCGGGGCAACAGCAGGGCCTTGCGGAGCGGCTCCAGCTGGTAGGCATCGAGCTTGATCCCTGCCCGGAATGGCGACTGGAACAGCTTGGGGTCCGTCGCCGTGACGCAATTCCATTTCAGCGTGTTCAGGTACGCCGCGAACAGCCGCGGCGGATCGAACCCCCGCTTGGCCACGGCTTCCCAAGCTTCCCCCGTGACAATTTCCGCGTCAATCTCGCGTTCCCAAAGTACTTGGAGCGGCTGCCCCTGGTTATCGTCGTCCACGCAAGACAGGCGAACCAACGTGCTGTCGCCCGGTTTCGGCGCCGGCACCGTTTCCTCGACCAGGTACAACCGCTGCCGGACGCGGGCAATTTGTCCGGGCGCGGGAATCCCGATCTTGCCCACAGGCTGGGTTGCCGCGACGAGATTGTCGGGGCCGGGGACGGACGATGGATCGGTAGGCGACATAGCGAGCTTTCTCTTCCCACGGGCCAGGTCGATGGACACCGGGCGGAAAGAAAGGCGCAAACCTCCGTGCCTATCGTCCCGATTTCAGCCGTGCGGGTTAAGAAGGCCGCGCGGCACCCGATGGGAGCAGTCTATCGCCCGCAACACCGGCCTGCAACACGCCTGCCCCCCCTGTGGAAGGCCCTATCGCAGAGCGCCACCGACGGTGCGAGAATCGCCCGCGATCCGCTCAAGAAGGCTTGGACGTGTCCCGGAATGCCGCTACAGGCCAAGGAGTGATGCCGCAGGTGGCTGCAAACGAGGCGGTGTTCGCGTCCTGAGGGATGGCCCCCTCGCCGCCCCGGCGATGGCGAGCCACGGATACAGGTAGACAAAAAACAAAGAGATTAGCCAGACGTACAGGACGATCAGCAAAATGGCAACAATGACTTCCATTGTTCCCTCTTCCCGATCCGCAAAATGCCTGTGCGTCGGTTTCGTCTCGCCCTGCCGTCAGCCCGATCAATTCGCAGTCGCTGCACGCCGGTCAGGCGCAGGGGCACATCTGTCCCACACAAGATCTGGTCGGGGCCGATTTCACGGGCCGCCCATTCAACGAGTCGTATCGGCCGCAATGGCCATCGCCATTTCAGCAGATCGACGATGATCGCGTCCGGCCGGCCGTCGCGGTTGACGTCGTCGATCGCGATCGGCACGGTTCGGAGTTCTAATTGGGGGCCGTATGCGTACCGGCCTTTCGTCGCACGCAACGAGCGCCCTGCTGTCTGGCCTACGGAAGTTCCCGGATGTAGATATTTTTGAAGTACAGCGTGTTGCCGTGGTTCTGCAACTCGATCTGACCGGTCGGATAGATCGGCTTGTCGCGTTCCCAGTAGTTCTCCATCGTGACGTTGTCGACGACCAATTCACCGTTGAGCCAGATCCAGACCTTTTCACCCACCATCTTGATGCGGAACGTGTTCCATTCGCCCACAGGCTTGTCGGCGTTCTTGATCGGCTTGCTGGGGTTCTCTTTGTTGTTGTACAGCCCGCCGGAGCCAACAGGATTTTCCCAGATCTGCACCTGGGGACTGCCGCGGAGGTAGATGCCGCTGTCGCCTTTGGGCAGGATCTTCCAGTCGACGTACATCTCGAAGTTGGCGTAGTCCTTGGCAGTACAAAGGCTCGAACCCTTGCCGTCAAACACGAACATACCGTCTTCCACTTTCCAGTGCGCCCGCATCTGCTCGTCGGCCTTCTTTTGAGCGTTCTCCAGTTGTTCGGGCGTCATCTTGGCCCGCGCGGGCGGGTTGGCGACCAGCCCCTTCCAGCCGGTCAGGTCCTTGCCGTTGAACAAGGCGGTGAACCCTTCAGGCGGCGTGTTGTCGGCGGCGCTGGCGGTGACGGCGAAGGCGGCCAACAGGCAAATGGCGGACAGAGCGATTCGTCGATTCATGGTGGGGCTCCTTGAGGTGAGAGGGGGAAATGGTGATCGGTAATCGGTGATCGGTGATCGGTGGCTGAAGGCGCTGACAACCGGCAAACGATGACCGGTCACCGATCACTCTATTTCACAAACAACTCCGACACCGGGACGATTTTGACATCCTCCGGGTGGATTTTCAATGGTAGGGTGCTGATCTGGCGGTCCTCGGCTAGTACCGTTTCGGGCTTGGGCGTGGCGTAGCTGATCGGGCTGGGAGCGTCGGACACGAGGGCCTTCTTCAACGCTTCCGCGTCGGGCGTGACGAACACGACGTGCAGGTTGTCGTACTGCAGGTATTTCTTGACGGCGGCATTCACGTCGGCGCGAGTCACTTCGTTCATCGAGCGGCGGAAGATGTCCAAGTGGCTGCCGGAGATGCCGTAGAAGCGGTCGTCCAAGGCGTAGCCCAGCCGTTCGCTGGTCGTCGGGGCGTAGTGCAGCACGTAGTTGTGGAGGAACTTGCGCGTCAGCTCGAATTGCTTCTCGGTCAGCCCGCTGTCGACCAGGCTCTTGAGTTCCCGCAGCGCCGCGCGCAACGCGAAGTGCCGAGTCTCGTTCGGGACGGGCCGAATCCAGATCTCGAACAGTTGCCGGCGGCGGCAGACGTTTTGGGGCGGCTTGGTCAGCATTCCGCCGCTGGGGAAATGTTCGATGTACGAGTAGTCGCCGTAATTCAAGCCCCGCTGATCGCGGATCACCTGGAACAAGTGGCTGCTCGAATTGCGATGTTCACCGAGCCACGAATTGGCCACGGCCAAAGCGTACCAGTCGCTCGCGCCACGCAGCAGGTCGATGGGATAACCCAGGCTGATCGCCGTGGCGTTGGCGTCCTTTTCGACGATCGTCACGCGCAAACCCTGGATCGGCTTGGGCGCCGGCGGCGGGACTTGCGGCGGCGTTCCAGGCGGCAACCGGCCCAGATCGGTCCGCAGCCGCTGCAACAACTCCGCATCGTAACCTCCGCCCAGCCCGATCACCACATTGTCGCGGGTGAAGTGGGTGCGGTAGAAGTTGCGGATGTCGTCCAGCGTGATCGACTTGACGGCTTGGACCGTGCCCGGCGGGATGTGGCCGTAGGGCGTACCGGCGAAGATCTCCTGGTACAGCACCGCCTTGCCCAGCTCTTCGTCGCTGGCGTAGCGAAGGGTGTTCTCCAAGTAGTTCAGCACGTCGCTCTTGAGGCGATCCAGATCGTCCTGGCGGAACGCGGGCGACAACACTGCTTCGGCCAGCAGCGGGTAGTAGTCCTGCAAGTTGTCCCGGTGGACGCGTCCGGAGACCACCGTCATCTCGACGCCCGTCGAGGCCGAATAGCCGGCCGCCATCGGGTACAGCCGTTCCAGAATCCGCTCGTACGGGTTCTGCTCGGTCGAAGCCTCGCTGAGCATCGCGCCGGTGAGTGCCGCCAGTCCTTCCTTGCCCGGCGGGTCGTTTTGCGAGCCGACGCGGAACCAGAGCCGGAAACTGATCGTCGGATCGCTGGCCACCGGCAGCTGGACAACGTTGGTTTCGGGCACCTGATCCGCAGCCAGAGTCATGGAAGCCACCATCCACAAAGTTGCTATCGCCATCTTCACCCTTCCGCTCCCTGGAGGACCATCACGGTCCGTCGCTGAGGCACGAAGTACTTGCCTGCCGCCCGCATCACGTCGTCCGGCGTGGCTCGATCCAACGCCTCGTACAACCGGTCCACGCATTCGATGCCGCCGGTGAGCGCGATGGGGCGCGCCAACGCCTGCGCGACGCCGTCCGGCGTATCCAGCTCCATCAGGAAGCCGTACTTGTGACGGCGTTTGAGCTGGGCCAA
This sequence comes from uncultured Pirellulaceae bacterium, assembly GCA_964443915.1. Lineage (GTDB taxonomy): Bacteria > Planctomycetota > Planctomycetia > Pirellulales > Pirellulaceae > Anammoximicrobium. Next base: position 3,433 of record CAYUFW010000347.1, on the reverse strand, counting down.
CTTCTCGGCATCGGCGGGGCCGGCCTGAAAACGCTCCAGCGTGCGGTAGATTTCGTCGCGCACTTCGTCCAAGTCTTCCGCTTCCTTGACCACGGCAAAGATGTCGAACAGCGGCGCGTCGCGGTTCATGGGCACGAAGGCTTCCAGGGCTTGGACCTTCTGTTCGTCCAGGACCAACTTCTTGTAGATCTCGCTGGTTTCGCCGAACGCCAAATCGGCCAGCAGCATGGCGGCAACGTACTGGGCGTTGTCGGGGTCGAAGCCGTCGCCTTTGTACGAGATCTGCAGGATCGGCAAGGTCTTGCCCGGATACTGCACGTGTCCCTTCCGCTCGGCCGTCTGCGGCGGCTCCGGGACGATTTGCGGCGGGACATAGCCTTTCTGCCAGGGAGCGTAGTACTTGCGGACCAGTTCGACAGCCGTCGCCGGCTCGACATCGCCCACCACCAGAATCACGACGTTGTCCGGCCGGTAGAAGCGGCGGAAGAAGGTCAAGCTGTATTCGTAGGCTTCCGGCATGGCCTTGATGTCCGCCTCGAAGCCGATCGTCGTGTGCTTGTACGTATGGACGTCGAACGCCAAGTCACGGATCTTCTCGTCCAACAGCGAGAACGGGTGCGTGATGCCCTTGCGGTACTCGCCGTACACCGCGCCGGCCTCCGTTTGAAAGGCCGGCTTCCGGTAGCTCAGGTTCTGGAACCGGTCGCTCTCGATTTCGACCACGCGCTCCAGGTCTTCCTTGGCAAAGGTCATGTGGTACGCGGTGAAATCGTCGGTGGTGAACGCATTACTATCCGCGCCCAGCCCGGTGACGATCTGGTCGTACACCGGTCCGGGGTACTTCTCCGTGCCGCGGAACATCATGTGCTCGAAGAAATGAGCGAACCCCGACCGGCCCGGCTCGACTTCGTCCCGGCTGCCGGTCCGCACGATGCTCCAGTAGGTGACCAGTCCGGGGCTGTCCAGCGGAATGATGATCGTCTTTAGGCCGTTGGGCAGGGTCTCCTGGACGGCACGATAGGGGAAGATCTGGCCGGAGGCGGCGGGGGGTGTTTGTTCCATAAGCTTCGGACCTTCGCCGGCCGGCAGCAGGGCGGCAGACAGCACCAGTGCCGCGAGCAGCATGAGCCGCACACTCGGGACACGGCTTCGTGAAGGCACAGGCATGTCAGATTCATCCTCTGCGGTTGAGCGGAATTGCGCCGGCAGTCTCGGCGTGCCGAACGGATCGGTCAAGGCCGCACATTCTAGGGCCTGCGGGGGTGGTTTGGCAACTCGCCGTACCGAGTGGCGTAAGCTTCCAGCTTGCGATGTCACTTTCTGTCGCAAGCTGGAAGCTTACGCCACGGAGACCTCGGACAGCTATTTCTCGAACGGTGCTCACGGCTCCAGGCGAATTTCGACCCACACGATCTGCTGAGCAGCCGTGCCATCGGTTTGGCGGATGTGGAGTTCGTTGTAACCGTCTCGAAGGGCCTCCAACGGGCACGGGAAGCGGATCGCACGCGCCGTGCCGCCGCCGAATCCCGCTAAACCCGCCACGTTCACCGCCGCACCCAACGCCCGGCCGTTCAACTGTGCTTCCAGACTCGCCTCGGCGACGCCGTCGCGCTGGGCCAAGCCGACGATGGCCCAGGCCGTGCCTGACACCGGCTTCGGGCCGACGTGAATGCGGAGACTTCCCCCGGCGCGTGCCTCGACGGGCAGCTGCGCGCCGCTGGGAAAGCCCGGCGGCACCGTGTCCCGGAAACACACTGGATGCCTGCGCGGAGCGGCGAGCACGGCTTGCCGAGACAGGCCCTCGTGCAAGAGCCGCGTGTAGTCGTTGGCGGTTACCGGCCGCGTCTCGCTGTCCATCCAGTTGAACAGGTACAGACTGTCGGCGCCGCGTTGGCAGGCCGAGGCGGCGAAGCCTCGCAGCGCGGCCAGGTCGTTGGCGACCGCTGCGCCTCCCGGCCACGGACGCGCATTGTGCTCGATCCCCGGCGCGACCGTGACGCGCTCCGCGGCTGTCCCCAATCGCTCGCGCCACAGTTCGACGGGAATGTCAAAGTCGGACGACGTCCAGAACGGGCACGGCACGATCAAGTCCACCAGTCCTTCCTTGGCCCAAAGCACGCCATCCATTCCCAGACCCGCCGCCGCGTCCGGATGCGCCGGCACGCGCACGGCGACCAGGACCGCGTGGCCGCGCTTCTGGGACCACTCCTTGGCCAGCGTGCGGGCCGTCCGCACGACATCGGTCAGGATCGCGGCTTCGTCCCGCTCGCGTCCCGGCGTCAAGTGGTATCCGAACCGCATCCAATCGAGTTCCAGCCCGTCCGGGTCGTAGCGTTCGAGCAGTTCCCGCACGAAGGCCATCTGGTGCTCCCGGACTTCGGCGTGGGCGTAGTTCATCGCCCGGTTGACCCAAGGACTCGCCGATCCGTTGGGGACTCGCCAAAACTCCGGGTGCGTGCGCCAGAAAGTGGAATGCATAAAGTTGCCGGTCTCGTCGACGCTGTGGACGTCGTTCATTCGCATCGACAGCCAGGGCGACAGGCCCTTCTCGCGGCAGCGGCGGATCCAAACCTCGTACGGGTCCAAGCCCGCCTCGAAGAGCCGCTTGGCATTCTGCGGCCACAGGTCCGTCGGCTCTTTGCCCTCGACCGGATCCCAGATGGCGTCCCGCGAGCGGCTGCGGAAACTGGCCCGCATCGCGTTGGGGCAGAGGAACAGGTGCGTGACCGCCGATCCGGCGTACTGGTCGACAAACGCGTTCAGCCCGGCGAGCGTCATGTCGGCGGGCTTCCGCGATCCGAAGAAGTGGCTGTTGTCCTCGTTGAGGGCCAACATCTGGCGCAGCGGTTCTGCGGGCCAACTGCTGTTGCCTGCCGGTTTGATGCCGGTTTGTTGGCCGCAGACGCAGGCGGCTAGGCACCAGACGGCGAATGTCAAGACAAATCTCGTGCTGGTCATGACTTGGTTCTCCGTGGAAGGGATTGTGCCAGGATTCTAGCAGATGCGGTCCGCATGAGATATCGTGGGACGTATCCTTTGGAGGAGGAGACGCGATCATGACCACCGCCGAACTGTTTCGCGACTTGACCGATGTGTACGAAGCCCTGGTGGACTGGCCTCAACGGCTGGCCCGCGAGGAGCCGTTTTATCGACGCGTGTTCGCGGCCCATGACGTCCGCCGCGTCGTGGACGTGGCCTGTGGGACGGGACATCACGCGGCCCTGTTTCAGCGTTGGGGACTGTCGGTCGAAGGCGCCGATTTCAGCCCGGCGATGATCGAGCGGGCGCGGCGGCAGTATGGCGAGTCGGCGGACCTGCGGTGGGCCGTGCGCAGCTTCGACCAGCCGGTCGGCGCGGCCGAGTCCTTCGACGCGGCGATTTGCGCCGGCAATTCGCTGGCCCTGGCGGCCGATCGGCCGATGGTCGGGCGGAC
>CAYUFW010000346.1:0-7670 GCA_964443915.1 uncultured Pirellulaceae bacterium | reverse complement strand
CGGTGGTCGGCGTGTCGTTGTCGGTGGTCGGTGGTCGGTGGTGTGGCCGTGGGGGCGAGCACAAGTGGCTGGGGGCAAGGCGGAGATGCCTTGGGGACCAAGAGATTTTTGATTGTGAGGAGGGACGGGAAAGATGAAACGAAGCGTGAAGGGCTCTGGGGTTGCGGTGGTGAGGCGTGGGAGATCCGAAGTTGGTTTCCGGTTGCAGTTGGCTGCGCGATCTTCGACGCCGCTTCCTGGCAGCGGGCGATGGACTCGCCGGGCGATGCTCGTCCGCATGGCCCAAGCCGCGGCGGGAGCGGCGGCAGCGAGCTGTCTGCCGGAATGCTTGGCCTCGACCGCCGACCGCCCGGCGGAGCAATCGGTTTGGGACGCGCACGTCCACTTGACGGGCGTCGCCGGGACGGTCGAACAGCGCGTCGACGGGCTCTTGGAGTTCGCCGGCCGGATGGGCATCGAGCGGCTGGTCGTCTGCATGGGGACTTCTTTCGTGGCCGATCCGTCGCCGGCGGAGTTGCGCAGGCAAAACGACGAAGTGCTGCGCGCGATCGCGCACGCGCCGGACCGCGTGTCGGGCATGGTCTACGTCAATCCGAAACACACGCAAGCAAGCCTGGAGGAAATGGACCGTTGCGTGCGCGAAGGCCCGCTGGTCGGCGTCAAGCTGTGGATCGCGACGGAGTGCAGCCGGCCGGAGTTGGACCCGATTGTGCGCCGCGCCGTAGAGTTGCAGATTCCCTTGCTGCAACACGCCTACGACCGCACGGGCGGGAACCTGCCCGGCGAGTCGAGTTGCGAAGACGTGGCCATTCTGGCGGCCCGGCACCCGGACGCCTCGTTCATTTGCGCCCATACGGGCAACGCTTGGGAACGGGGCATCCGCGCGATTCGCCCCGTGAAGAACGTGTGGGCGGAAGTCTGCGGTTCTGATCCGACCGCGGGAATTGTCGAGATGGCGGTGCGGGAATTGGGCGCCGAGCGGGTCATCTACGGCAGCGACGCGGGCGGCCGCAGCTTCGCCTCGCAGTTGGCCAAAGTGGTCAGCGCCGACTTGCCGGAAGCCGACCGGCGGCTGATCCTCGGCGGCAACATCCGGCGGCTACTCGGTCCGGCACTGGCCCGCAAGACGCAGAGCTAGCGCCGCTTCCAGCTGTTAACCACGCTGCTTGCGGCCAAGGCAGCCAGTAGGCCGGAACAAGTCCGCGCCGTTCCGGCAGGAATTCCCGCGGGTTTCCGGGCCCCTTGGCTGCGCCGTGCCGAACATCGAGTCCACCTCGCTTTGCCTTGAAACTATTCGATCAAGAGCACCGGCCGCAGGATTCCGCCCAGGAACAAGTCCGTGATCGAGGAATGGTCGACGCGGACGGCGATGTCGTGCTTCCAGACCGACAGCAGCGAGACGGGGACACAGCATTCCGCGAGGTTGTAGTTGTACGTGCGATAGGCGATCTTCTGCGCCGAGGCGGCCCAGCCGTCGATCAGGTCCCGCAACTGCCAGCGCGACGGGCACGCCGGGTCGCCGATGCGATGGTAGCGGCAGTAGAGGATGGGCGCGATCCAGGCGCACAGGTTCGGCTCCAGCCGCAAGCCGCTGGTCGGCGCTTGGGTGTAGTCGGCATAGCAGTAGAAGTTGAGTATCGAGTCCGGATGCGTCTTGCGGACTTGCTGCGCCACGTCCTGGTAGAAATCGACGTAACGGTTCGAGATGCAGACGTGGCCCGAAGAGGGCTCGCGCGAGTGCGGGTCGTCCTGGGCGGCGCAGCGGTCGCATTCGCAGTAGCCCCGGCCGTCCGGCGGCGACAGCGACGGGTGCTATGTCCCAGCCCCAATCCGCTCGCTCACGCTCCGCGCAAAGACGTGCCGCAATTCCGGGTTCGACGTGCAGTACCAGTCGCTCGGCTCGCGCTGGCCGTTTCGCAGGCGAAAGAAGTCAGGGTGTTTGTCGAACTGGTCCCGCGAGACGTAATTCCCCCAGGCGTGTCCGGTGTTCAGCGGCACTCCGCCGTGCCCGTTCCAGGTCTTCCACAACGTGTCGCCGGACCACTGCGAACCCCAGATGCTGCGGTACCAGAAGCCGGGCTTTTCCCGCAGTTCCAGTCTGTCCACCGACAGCGACCGGCACGTCGGGAACACTTCGCCCAGCGGATGGTCCATGTAGTAGCGGCAGCCCCAGTGTTCCAGCAGCCGGCAAGCTGCCTTGATCGTGGCGGTGTCGTTCTGCCCGGCCAGCAGCAGGCGCCGTCCGTCGCAGACCACGCGCAGCCCTTCGCGGCTGGGGGTGTCGATGTCGTCCAGCCGCAAACCCGCGGCGACGGCGGCGGCGCCGACCAGAATCGCAGGCGTGTCCGCTGGAGCCGAGTCTGCCACCGGCAGTTCTGCACCGGTCATTTTCTTGACCCAATCGACCAACACGTTTGCCGCACGCCGGTCGGCAGACTCCGCGCGGCGCTTGGCCTTGCCCGTCGCCGCTGCTTCCGACTCGCGGACGACGATCGTCGCGACCGGCCGGCCATCGCGGACCACGTCGAAGCCGGCGGCGGGCAGTGCCAGCGAAATGCACAGCAATGCTGCGAGACAACCGCAGCAGCCGACGGTGCGCTTGGAATCGAGCGTCATATTTTGGCCTTCTTGACTGAGATCTCGGACTGCGTGGCGTCACAGGTGAAACAGTTGCTGTCAGTGTATGAGAACTGCGGGCGGTTTTGAATCAAGGAGCTGGCTTGAATTTCGCCACACCCGAGGTGAAAATCGAGGGCATAAGATCACCCCACGACGGTCAGTCGTCTCGGTGACGCCAAAGTCAATTGCCCGTTGTTTTCGCATCCGCGGGGTCCCGCAGCAGAGGCGGGTCATACCCACGGATGGCAAAGCCGTCCCACGGATGAGAGAAGTCATGATCTACGAACAAGAGACTGAACTGTTGCGGCGCGGACTGTTCGACGTGCAGAATGAAGTAGGCCTGGGCCGGCGTGAAGAGGCTTACCATCAAGCATACAAAGCCTGGCTGGAGGACGCAGGCGTGCCATACCGAAGCAAGCCGCCTCACCATTTGGAGTTGGATGGGGATGTAGCTCACACCCTTTACCCGGATTTTGTGATTTGGGAGGCAATTTGCATTGAACTGAAGGCGCTGTCACGGCGACTTCACGACGAGGAGCGGGTCCAGATTTTCGACTACATGAAATGTCGGAGGGACCGCCTCGGTTTGTTGGTTAACATGGGCTTGGATCGCGTCCACGTGGAACGCTTCGTGTATGATCCGCCCACGTACGAACTGATAGAGGATTGGAGCCTCTGGACGGGACAGATTGAAGGCGCGGCCCGCCGGATCGGAGCACTGGCTCGCGAAGCCCTGCTGGCGATTTTTCGCGCGCACGGGACCGGCTACGGTACGGAGGTCACGGGTAAGCTTGTCGAGTTCGCCCTGACACAGCGCAAGCTCCCTATCACGGTAGCTCCTGTTGCACCGGCGACATTTCGCGGCCGGCAGGTGGATAGGTCGCCGCTCGACTGCCTTTTGATCGACAACCACGTCGTGCTGGTCTACACGGCGCTTTTCGATAGCAATCAATTCAACATCAGTCGCGGCCTGTCCTATCTTCACGCCTTGGGGCTGGAATGGGGGATCGCCGCAAACTTCGGCAAGAAAGTGCTTGAACTGACCGGTCTACGACACAAAGCCTGATGGCTTTATCCGGGGGACGGCCTTGCCATCCGTGGGGTCTTCTCGGCACGGCCCTGAGTGGGCTTGGGGAACCCTTGCAGCTTCATGTGGATTTTCCGCCCGGAACAAGCCGGAAACGGGTGACGGGGCCGCTCCGAGGAACCGATGGCTGCGGCGCTTAGTCCGACGGGAAGATGGCCGGTTCGCCTTTGATTTCCGCCAGCGCGTTGCAGGCCGCCCGCTGCTCGGCCTCTTTCTTGTTGCGTCCCCAGGCCGCTTGGTAGCGGACGCCGCCGACTTGAGCCGCGATCTTGAAGCACTTGCGGTGGTCCGGCCCTTTTTCGTCCAGCAGATGGTAGGTGGGCGTGCTGGCGAATTCCCGCTGGGCCAACTGCTGCAGCAGCGACTTGAAATTCCCGCCCAACTCGCCCGTGGCCGCCAATTCGATCTCCGGGCCCATCACGGCCTCGATGAAGCGGCGCGCCGCCCCGATGCCGCCGTCCAAGTGGATGGCGGCGATCAGCGACTCGAAGACGTCGGCCAGCAGCGAGGCCGGGATCGTTTGGCTGGCCGACACGCCCTTGCCGACGACCAGGAACTCCTGCAGGCCGAGGGCTTCGCTGATCTTGGCACACGACTCGCGGCTGACCACCGCGGACTTGACTTTCGTCATGTCGCCTTCCAGGTACTCCGGATACCGGAGGAACAGCAATTCGCAGACGACCGCTCCCAGGATGGCGTCGCCAAGGAATTCCAGGCGTTCGTTCGAGGCCAAGCGGTGCTCGGCGCCCGAGGCGTGCGTCAGGGCCTCACGCAGGAGTTTTTTGTCCGCAAACGCATAGCCGATCCGCCGCTCGCACCGCTCCAACCGGCTGGCCTGCGTCTCCGCGACCTCCAGCGGTTCGTCGGCCGTGGGGGCTGGAGCGTCTGCAGCGTCGGGCGAGACGCTGTCGGGAACTGTTTCGGAGAGGGGGGACTGGTCCATCATCATGGAGCGAAACCGTAGCACTTCACGCTCGCCGTGTCAATCCAAACCGTCTTCCTGGATGCCCGCACGCGGGCCTGCACGCTCCTACCGCTTCTTCAGGCTCAGACTGAACCCGTAGCTCTCCATCATCACAAACGACGTGTCCAGGTCCGGGCTCTGCGTGATGGCGTCGATGAATCGCGGGTCGGGGCGGGGGCGGTGCATGTCGTGGCCCAGGATCAGACCGCCGGTGCGGACATGGCGTGCGGTTGCATCCGGCCCCTCTGACCGCAGACCCACCGGTCCGCGCGCCCGCCGCACCGCTGTGCAGTACAGCCGACTCCGCGGACGCCACCCAGAGGCGAGCCTGCGCGCGGTCAAACACGCCGCGGCTGAGCGTGCCGCGGGGCTCATCCTCTCCGCCGCATGGGGACAAAGCAGAGCCCCGGGAAACCGTAAACCGCGCAGGAAACGTTGAATTCGCGGCAGATGTCGAACCGTCGCCACTCGCGGTCGATGTTTGAGCCAGCGTGGGAACGGCCGCGCCGGTCACGACCGCGAGGTACGCGGCTCCGATGACCAGGGAGCGTATCACGGGTGTTCTCCTGGTGTGTTGGTGTGATTGTCTATCATGCAGAGCCTGACACTTGCACGAAAGCGGCGGTGGGCGAGAATGGCGGAGGCGCGCCAGCTCAGTGAGACGGTTGACGACGCCTGAAAAACTGACGGCCTCGGAAGGCCGTCGTATTCGAATCAAACGCCAAAGCGAGGAAAAAATGCAATCGACAATACGACTGACGATCATGGGTGTCGTCCTGGCCGGGTGGGCAACGACGAGTGTGGCCGCAGACACAACGGCGGAAGCTTTCTTCCGTCCGGCCGCCGATCTGGGCCAAAAACACGATCCCGACAAGCTCTTTCCGCAAGGCCGGCTCTTCCCTGTGGCCTTCTACGGGCTGAACCTGGGATGGGACAAGCCGGAGGGCTTGACCCTGATCGGTCCGTACGGCCGCGAGAAGAACATCGAGGCGGCCAAGAAGCACGGCCTGAAATGCACCTACACGATCTCGCTGCCCATGGAATTCCATTCCAACAAGCCGCTCGAACTCAGCCCCGACGAGATCCGCCGGCAAATCGGCGAACAAGTCCAAGCAGTCGCCGGCCATGCGGAAATCGCCTGGTGGTATTTGGCGCCCGAAGAATTGCGGTACTGGCGCAAGAACGAGATCGCGTACCTGGAGGCGGCATCCGACGCGATCCGGCAGGCCGATCCGCTCAAACGGCCCGTGTGGATGTACGATCCCGGCCATCGCGACGCCGCAGGGTTGGCTCGCACGGTCAAGCACCTCGACATCTGCGGCAAGGGAATGTACACGAATTACTCAGGGCAGCGGGAGAACCGAGTCTGGGTGCGTTGGACGGTCGAACAAGAAATCAAGGCGATCGAACAAGCCAACGGATCGGCAATCCCCATCGCCGTGCCGGAGATGTTCCAGCAGCCGCCGGAAGAGTTGCTGTCGATGATCCCGCGCTGGGTACGGCACGACGTATATCTGAGCCTGATGAGCGGCGCCAAAGGGATCGTGATTTTTTCCGGCTGGCGGCGTCCGAAGTTTTCCGCCTTCGATCGGTGCTACGAAGCGTACGCCCAGTGCATCCGGGAACTCAACGGCCCGCTGCATCTCGGCCAGGTGTTCCTGTTTGGCGAGCGCCGTCACGACCTCCGGGTGCGTGTCGGTCGCGGCCCGTCACGCATCGCCACCGCTCACAAGGAACCCGTAGAGTTTCCTCCCGTCGCCGTGTTCGACGTGGCTTATGAGAAAGAACGTTACCTGTTCGTTGCCAATTCGTCGAACGAGCCGGTGCGCGTCGACGTGCATGGTCTGCCGCCCACGGCGATCGCGGCGCGGAGCCTATTCGCTCCCCACGACGTGCAGATCGTTCAGCCCGGCCAGTGGCAAGCGGATCTGGAACCACTGGAGGTCAAGGCGTTCCGTCTGGAACCGAGCTAACGCAATTGCCCCCGCGGCGCGCGGGCGTCTTGGGGGGCCAGGCGTGACGACTCGGCGAGCTTTTCCTGATACAGCGTCTGCTCTTGCCGGAACTGGGCGAGCCGGGCGGCCGCCAGGTCCTCGCCGGCGGCCAACAAGCGGAGGCGGTCCGGCAGTTCGGACGCCAAGTTGGGATTGGCGCCGACCTCGAACAGTTGCACGGCGCCGCGCGCGTCCAGCACGACCACCGTCGGCGCATAAGGAATCCGAAACACGTCGCGGCCGAAAGCCTCCAGGTCGCGGACCAGCGGAGCGGTGCTGCCCCAGCGTTGAGCCAGCGATTGGACCTGCGCGTGGCTCACGCTGCTGGGCTCCGTACACACGGCGTAACACGCGGCCTGCGCCTCGGCGGGCAGGGCCTGGCGAACCTGTTCGAATTGCTCCACCGCCGTCTGCGAGGCGGGATGATCGTTGAACCAGACCAGGACGGCGATCTGGCCCAGCAGCGCATCGCGCGTCAGCGGCTTGCCTTGCAGGTCCGTGAAGTGGAAATCGCCCGGCAGTTGCCCGATCAGTTCCGAGGGCAGCGGCTGCGGCGGCAGCACGAAGCGGCGGACGGTCTTGGCCGACTCCGGAACGGCAAACGCAAACTCGTCGTCCGCGACTTTGTCGTTGAGGCGTGCCTCGACAAACTCGGCGGTCAGACTCACGTCCGTGCAGTTTCCGGCGGCCATCTCCCGCGCCAAGCGATCGGCAGGGTACTCCAGCCGCAACAGGAGGTGCGACTGGCGATCGATCCAGAACACCAGCAGGCCGTCGTCGAGCTTGACTTGGACCCGGTCGCAGGCCCGATCGCGGATCTTGCCCTCGTCCATCAACTCGATGCCCTTGGCGGTGCCGAGCAGTTCTTTCAATGGCGCTTCGCTCAACAGCAATTCCAGCGTCACCGGCGGACCGCCCATGCCGCTCGACATGACGTCCAGCATTAGTTGGTCTTCGTAGATCGTGTCCAAGCGAAGTGCGGAAGGAACTTCGCGGACCACGATCT
>CAYUFW010000345.1:4924-7689 GCA_964443915.1 uncultured Pirellulaceae bacterium | reverse complement strand
GCGGTTGCCCGCAGCATCGTGATTCTGTTCGTCATGGATTTCCCCTCCCTTTCCTGCGAGCCAAGCCAAGCGTCTCACTCGTACAGCTGTGGCTTCTGCCTCCAGTCTTTGTCCTTGTCATGGGCCATTTCGGCCACGCGCGGGCGGCGCTCGCGCAGACGCACCGATTCCAGGCCGCAGTAGAAACCTCCCGATCGGTCGTTCTTGCCTGTGCATTCCAGACGCAGCATGTAGGGGCCGGGCTCGGGCCAGAAATCGAGCAAGTGGACCTCCTCGCTGATGACCTTGGCGCTGAACAGATCCAGTTCGCCGCCGAGTTTGACTCCGTTCAGCGAGGCTTGGTACTTCCCGAAATCGTAGCTCTTGGTCAGATTCAGCAACAGCCGCAGCGGCTCCTTCTTCTGCACCTCGAACGGGATCTCGATCCACGCGCCCTCGGCCTGCTGCGGCTTGTACAGCAATTGCGGGCCTTCGTACAAGTCCAGTTGCTGGGCCGCCACGCTGCCGTCGCCATGGTGCTTGTCGTCCGCGAAATCGGCCGCGCGGACGGTTAGTCGCTCCAGGCTCGGCAGCTTTCGTTCGCGGGCGTGTGGCGCGCGGGCCGTGAACGTGGGCTCGCCCGTCTGGTACCAGAACGCGACGCTGGCGTAGTCGTCCTCGCGCTCGTTCCAACTCATCGACCGGTAGTCCGGGTTCTCGTCCGGCGAGATCCAGCCGAAATGCTCCAACGTGACCTTGATGCCCGTGTTGAAAACGAGCGGATCGCTGACGTGCCACCGGTACGCGCTGGTGTGCCCGCCGACGATGCCCCACTGATCGAAATAGGGCACCCCAAAGTACGGCGTGCTCGTGGTCTTCAAGCCCCAGGCCGACAGGAAGTAATCCTCCGTGCCCGTGCCCCAGATCGAGGGCTTGGCTTCGCCGTCGATGTAGATCTTCTCGTCCCCTTCGCCAAACCACGACGGGCTGCGCGTGCGGACGGCCAGCACGGTGCCCACATAATGCCCCCTGCCTTGGGTTTCCAGCACGACGTAGTCCTGGCCCTTCTGCACTGGGTATTCCTGGCGATACTGGGCGTAGAAGTAAGGCGTGTCGTCGGCGATCCGCTCCTTCCTGATCCAGTCGATGTTGTAGTACAGCAGCCCGACGGGCTTGTCGCTCTGGTTCTCGATCTCGATCCGGGCCGATTTGCGAAACGGCATGTGCCAGAAGCAGTTGTACGAATCGGCGTCCTCGACGACGACCGGCAGGCTGATGACCTCGCTGCGCCGGCCGAAGCAGTTAGCAAAGAACTCGCCCACCGGCGCTTCGACCGCCGGACGGTCCTTGCCGTCCCAGAAAATGCGGAGCAGCATCTCCTGGTGGTTGGCCGAACCCTTGGGAGCCCAGGCTTGCGGCTCCGGTCCGAGGAAGGTGATCCACATGTGCGTGATCACGCCGGGCCCCTGTTCGTCCAGCAGCACGTGCGTCTCGCCCGGCGCTACGCGGAAGTTGTCCCAGTTGCTCGGCTCCTCCAGATCGCCGCGCGGATCGGCCTTCGGGTTCAACTTCTTCTCAGCCCCGCCGCGGCGGACCTCGCCGACTCGCATCGTCGACGTGGCCCGCATCGATCGGCCCTCCTGCGGCTTGGCGAGTCCCTCCAGCGGACCGCCGGCCGAGACCGTGACGGCGCCCCCTCCGAACACGAGCAACAGGACCCCGATCGCTGGCACAGCACGCGGTTTCAATTTGCTTTCCATCATGACCTCGCGACGTGGGGTTTGACTAATGACTGGCGATGGCGTCGATTCTAATGCCACACCGCGCGCCGGTCCATCTCCCGTTGTGCTGCGGTCCGTGGTAACCGCGGTAGCGGCGGTCAGACACTAGCCCATGCCGTGAGGCATGGGAAACCGGATGCTGACCAGCGCACGAGCCCCGGCAGGGGCGAAAGACCTTTGGCGAACACATTCTCGCTGTCCGCGCTTCCTGTCCCTTTGGATGCTAGTGAGGCCGACAAGCCCGACAAGCAGCACATGATCCGCCTGCAAACCGCTTGATTACGAGGACGTTCTCTATCGTCCTCACCAATCTGACGTATTTCTTCGAAAACTTTTCTTGGCTGGCAGTTGACTTTGCCGGGACGGGCACTAAAAGGTTCACGGTGTCACGCATCTAACGCCCGCAGGTGGGTCACGACGTTCGGCTGGCGCGTTGGCAGCGGCTGAGTCTGTCCGCGCACGTTGTCCAAGACGAGCATTGTCTAGCATCACCAGGCGACTGGGCCAGGTCGCCAAGGCACGAATAAGACACGAACGGGGGATGATTTCGCGGTGCGCCCAGACGCTGAGCGGATGGTCTTCTTGGCACTGCCCAATGGGTGTCCGCTGGGCGACACGATGGCAATACGGGAAATGTAGTCGCGTCCGCATGCGGCGAGATCGCTCGCCAGCACTCTGGGTATCGTGCGAGAAGCCTTGGGCACGCCGGATTCAACCTCGCGACTGGAGCATCGGCTGATGTCAGGCACGCTCGCCATCGCGATTGCCTTGCTCTGCCAAATCGGCACAAGCGGCGACAAAGAAGTCGGAGGGCGACCGCACGATGTACTCGGTGCCGCAGCCAAACCGGCGACGGGAAACTCAACCGCTGGCAAGTCAGGATTACCAGACAATCGTGATGAATGCAGAGGGCCGTCAGGTCCGGGGCCGCGATGCTTGGCGTATGTGCCGTCGCGTCTGATCCCCCACGTTCGCCTTACGGCCTGGACCAGCCAACGCCGGCTG
>CAYUFW010000345.1:0-4914 GCA_964443915.1 uncultured Pirellulaceae bacterium | reverse complement strand
CGCGACAAAGGCGATCATCGCCAACGCCGGCTGCCTCGGCGAGGGCGTCGAGCAGACGCTGCACCGCTTCGTCGCTGTGACGATAGCTCACGCTCACGCGCAGCAGGCATTCGCCCTTGGGCACGGAAGGCGGACGGATGCCGGGAACGAAGAGCCCGCGCTCCTGAAGGGTTCGGGCCAGACTCATCGTCCGCTCCGCATCGCCCAGAATCACGGGCACAATCTGGCTCGCGGAACGGCCCGTGTTCCAACCTTGGCGTTGCAGTTCGGCTCGCAGTCCGGCGGCTCGCTGGAGCAGGACCGTGCGGCGGAAGGGTTCGTCGCTCACCGTGCGGAGCGTCTCCAGCGCGTAGGCCGCCATCGCTTCCGGCGGGGCGGTCGAGAAGACGTACGAGCGGGCCCGGTTGGCCAGCCAGTCGATCAGCTGCGCCGATCCGGCCACGAAGCCGCCGATCGAGCCCAGGGCCTTGCTCAAGGTGCCCACGCGGACGTGAACGCCACGCTCGACTCCGAGCAACTCGCAGACGCCCCGGCCCGACGGCCCGAAGACGCCCGTGGCATGGGCTTCGTCGACCATCAGCATGGCGTCGTAACGTTCGGCGACCTCCGCCAGGTCGGCCAAGGGCGCAAGATCGCCGTCCATGCTGAATAGCGTATCCGTCACGATCAGGCGGCGACGGACGTCGCGCCGCCGCTGCAGACGCTTCTGGAGAAAGCCCGCGTCGCCATGAGGATAAACCTCCAGACGCGCTCCCGACAGGCGGCAGCCGTCGAGGATGCTGGCATGATTCTTGGCGTCGCAGTAGACTGCGTCGCCGCGGCCGACCAGCGCGGCGATGGTCCCCAGGTTGGCGGCGTAGCCGGAGGTAAACAGCAGCGCCGATTCCGTGCCCTCGAATCGCGCCAGGGCTTGCTCCAGCGCGGCGTGTACGGTTCCACGGCCGGTGACCAGCGGGCTGGCTCCGCTGCCCCACCCCGCCTGCACGATCGTCCGGACGACGGCGTGCCGCGGCCCTTCGGCCGCCAGCCCCAAATAGTCGTTGGAACCGAAATTGACCAACTGCCGGTCGCCCAGCCGAATCGCTGCGGCGCGCTGCGGCCCCTCGCGCTGCGTCAGTCTTCGCCTCAGGCCCGCGGCGTCGAGCGTGCTCAGTTCATCGTCCAGCCAACGCAAAGGATCAAGGGTCATGAGCCGTTTCCGCGGGAGGCGTTCCGTTTCCCTCCTGAATGTACTCCGCCCGCCAGCGAGCGTAGTCTTCCTTTTCGGGCAGTTACGCCGCCGGGGAGGGCGGCTGGCCGGTGGCCTCGGCGAACATCTGCTGCAGATACGGCCGGCACCAGCCGCAACCGGTGCCGGCGCCAAAGCACTCGCTCAGCTGGCTCGCCCGCTGCGGCCGTTCGACGCGGATGAAGCTCAGCAACTTCCGCTGCGTGACGTGGAAACAGAGGCAGATTTCGTCGTCCGGTTGCACGGGCAAGACTCCGCACGTGTCGGTTTTTCTTATGGCTCCAGATAGGGCTTGAGTTGGATGAAGTTGATCATGAGTTCCTCCGTCGCCGGCAGTTCGTCCGCCAGTTCCAGTTGTTCCTCGCCGAAAACCGCCGCTTCGTCGTGGAAGGCGATGACTTGGGACGCGGACTTGGCGCGGAAGACGATTCGGTTGAGGTTGATCTTGGCGACGTTGCTGTTGTCCCTGTAACGGCCGGAGTTGCGCCGGTCGATGTGGACGTAGCCCCTGTCACCGAGGATCTCCGCGCCGTCCAGTTCCGCACGGATGCCGTAGCGGCGCGGGTTGTACTTCTGGCCCGTGACGTCCTTCAGGTCGGCCGTGACGAACTGCAGGCAGTAGGCCTTTCCCACTTCGAGGCCCTGGGCCGTCTGGCTGATCCGGTTGGGCTTGTCGGCGCTGCGGGTCAGCACGCAAACCGTGTCGCCGGCGCTGCCGCCACCCCAGCGGCCTTGGCTGTTCCTGCCGTAGCCGGCGATGGTCTGCGTGCGCAGGGAGCCTTCGGCGGCCGGTGACGCGGTCCAGCCCTTCAGGCCGTCGGCAAAATCTCCGTTGGTCAAAAAACCGGGGTTGTATTTGAACCCATAGCGGGCGGACAGCATCTCCTTGTTCCCTTCGACGGCATAGTGCCGCATCAGTTTGAACGACCAGCGCACCAACTCCTCGTCGCCGTAGTACGTTCCCCAGTAGCCCGCGGTGGCCAGGTTCTTGAAGTCCGGGCTGTTGGCGACCAGGTTGACCTGCATGTCCAGGAAGTACTTGAAGTCGACGGCCGGATTGTGCTCCAGGGAGATGATCGGAATCTGGTTGAAATTGCCGAAGATGATGCCCGTTCCGGCGGCCGCGTTGGAGAAGAAGGCGTTGAAGCGGCGCATGGTCTCCCCGATCATGTCGTCCAGGTAGGCGGCGGCGGCTTCCTCGGTGTCCTGCGGATGACAATAGGCCTCGAACAACAGGCGGCCGCGGCCTCGCGAGGCGTTCAGACAGGCGGACATGAAGTCGGTGTGCAGCGAGTGGATGCTCGGCTTGCCGACGATCCAGGTGTAGACCAGCCGGTTCTGGGGATTGCGCAGCACCTTCAGGGCTTGCGTATAGTTGCCGATCGTGGTGCGGCCGAAGAACAGTTCGTCGCTGGTAAAGCCGTCGTACTGCGGCTGGGTCATGCCGCCGGTTTTCTCCATCCGGCCGCACAACTCGGCGGGATCGCCCACGGAGTCCACGTTGAAGTTGGCCAGCCATTTCAGGCCCAGGGCCTTGGCTTCGGGCAGGGCCTGACCCGGCAGCGTGCCGCCGTTCAACGTCGTCACCGCGTACAGGATGTGCTTCTTCATAAAGTCCCAGCCGTAGCTGCCGTTTTCGGGAACTTGGGAACTCGCGCAGGGCGGATAGTCGAAGATCTCCGGGATCGATCGCACGATCAGACGCGCGTCGGCACCTTGGCCGCTGACGGTGATGCGATGCTCGCCCGCGGCCAGTTCGCGAAACGCTTCCAGGCGGTCCGTGGCGGCGGTGATGACCGTGTCGCTGTCGTCGAGCTTGACGGTCAGGCCCGGCGCCGGCGTCCCGGTCGTGAAGGCCACGAACACCCAGCCCTCGCGCGGATTGACGAAGGTGAACGACTGCGGCGCCGTGTCGGCGCTGACCGGCTGGTTCAGGACCTCCGCCACCAGGTTGTTCAGTTGGCGGACGTTGCTGCGGTCGATGGCGGGAGGATCGACGATGCTGATTGCGTAGTCGGCTTCCAGAATCGTCTTCTGCGTTTCGCGATGACGGATAACGGCTTTCAACCCGTAATCTCCGCAGGCCAGCCCGGTGAAGCGGACGCGGATCGTGCCATCGCCGGCCAACGGGACAATTTGCTGGGGAATCGGGTCTCCGTTGACGGCGGCGCAACATTCCAGCGTTTCGCGCTTTTCCGGCAGCATGCTGTAGAACTTGAGCGTCAACTCCGCCTGGGCACGGGGGATTTTGTTCAGCAGCGGCTGGAGGGGAACTAGCCGGGGGGCGGCGACCAGGGACGCCTGCGACGTGGAGCCTTTGCGCGCTCCTTCGCTGACGGCCTCCAGCTTGACATCGGCAAAGTGGATTTCACCGCTCAAGTTGGTGGCGTACATGGCGACGCCGTACTCGTTGTTCTTGGAAGGCATCAGAGTGAACGTCCGTTCGTGGAAAGTCCACCTGGAATCCGCGGGGAACTTGGTAATGCCTGTCGCGGAAATCCAGCCGCTGTTGTGGACGATCAGGCCGCCTGCGCGGCACTGGAAGCCCTTGGTCTTGACGTACGCGCTGAATTTGTAGGTTTCGCCGGCCACCAGCGTCAGGCCCTGCTGGCGCAAGCTCGCCGTGCCCGGCACGCTGCCGTCAGCCTTCAGCACGACGGCGGGCATCTTCCCGTCGGGCCCTCCCACGCGGTCATAGAACACGTTCTTGGCCGAGGACGGACTCCAGAATTCCGGAAAGTCCACCTGCTCGGCGTCAAACCGGCCATTGATCAACAGATTCTCACCTTCCGCCACGGCCCCTGCGACGGAAGAGGTCAAGATGACGATCCCCAACAGCGTCAGAAACGGCTTCATTGCGTTTGCTCCTTGCGTGTACTTGCCAACGGGGCCATTGTATTCCTTCACGCTCACGTCTGCCAGCACCGGTTCCTTACCGCCGCCCTGCCAAGCTCTTGCCCGCGTGTCATTTTTCTGTCACCTCATTCTTCCGTCCGCTTCTCCCCGTTGTCTGAGCACCGAAAGCCTGCGACGACCGGCAGAGGATTCCGAATCCAAGTGCCGGCAGATGATTCGCGACGGTGGTCGCGTGTGAGCGGACGGCCTTACCGGGAGAAGATGCGTCGTGTAGGCTATCGGATGTTGCAGGGTCTGTCTCAATGGCCGTCTCAGCGCAGCAGGGTTTGGTATGCGCGTCGAACTGGATCCCAGCTTGGAAGTGCGGCTTGGCGCGGCGGCAGCACGGGCGTCGGTTTCTGTGGCTCAACTCGTGGAACGGGTGCTAAGCCGTTTCCTGGACGAAGTCGCTGACGACCCGGCGCAATGGGTCGCGACGACCCGCAAGCAGTTGCCTCGCGTCTGGCCGGAAGAGGACTTCACGGATTGGGGGCCGCCACGTGCGAACTCGTCAAGGTGAAGTGTGGTGGGCCAATTTGTCCGAACCGTTGGGATGGGCGAGCGCCTCGACCGGCACGCCGATCGTGCGGACCCTGCCCGCCAGGTCCTGCAGGACCACGATGTGCGGCGACGGATCGGCGCACCGTGCGCCCGGCACACCGATCCGAGCGGACGCCACGGGCCACGATGTGCGGCTGGGCGAGCGCCTCGACCGGTGGGACGCAGTTAGACCGCCTATACAGGCAAACTCATCGAATTTGAGTCAAGTTTTCGGATCAAGTTCACCCGGA
>CAYUFW010000344.1:0-7790 GCA_964443915.1 uncultured Pirellulaceae bacterium | reverse complement strand
TGTCGCTGTGGCACCCGGTTGCGTCAAGCAACGCGCCGAAAATGCCTCCGTGTCGCTTCGACTCTCTCGAAAGAGAATCCCGACGGTGACTCCAGGGCCAACGAAGCACCCGCGTGCCCGTTCCCATGGTCGAAACCTCCCCCACGGTTGCAATCTCACCAGTTTTCTGCAACCTTGGGTGTACGTAGCTCGGCTTGGAGAGCCCTGCTATGGAAAGCGGACAACCGTACACCCCCTTATTTCTCACCTTCACACACCAGGAGACTTCACCATGCGCCAGATTCTGTTCGCCACGATTGCCCTGTGCTGCCTGTCCGCGACGGCCCTCGCCGCTGACGCGGCCGCCCCTTCCGGCCTGTGCGCCGAGGAGGCGGCGGAAGGCTTCGTGCCCCTGTTCGACGGCAAATCGCTGGCCGGCTGGGTCGGCATCGGCGGCGACACCGGCAGCTACTATGTCAAGGACGGGATGCTGATCTGCAAGGACACGGGCAAGGTCCATATCTTTACCGAGAAGGAATACGGCAACTTCATTCTGCGGCTGCAGATCAAGCTCGATCCGGGCGGCAACAACGGCCTGGGGATCCGCACGCAGATCTCCAAGGAACCGCACATCTACGGAATGGAACTCCAGATCCTCGAGGACGACTACTACGCGGATGGCGACCCGATCAAGCTGAAGGACTACCAGCACCACGGCTCGATCTACGGCGTGGTGCCGGCCAAGACCGGCCACCTGAAACCGGCCGGCCAGTGGAACGATCAGGAGGTGATCTGCGACGGCCGGCACGTCAAGGTGATCCTGAACGGCGCGGTGATCGTCGATGCCGACTTGGACAAGGTCCAACCGATCGACGGCCACGAACACCCCGGCCTGAAATACGAAAAGGGCCGCATCGGCCTGCACGCCCACGGCAACTACGGCGCCGAAGTGTTCTTCCGCAATATGCGGATCAAGGAACTGAAGTAGACGCGCCGTTCCGTGACGCGATTCGGGACGGCGATCCGTAGGCCGGAACAAGTCCGCGCGGTTCCGGCATTTCAAAATAGACGGGGCCCCCGAGGATTCCTGCCGGAACTGCGCGGACCTGTTCCGGGCTACTTTCTTACCCGCGCGGGTTACAACGGGCGCACCACCAGCCGCAGCGGTTGGCCCGCTTCCAGGCGGACGGGCCAGCCGTCGCGAAGCGACTTGCCGGAAACCACCTGGGCCGGCGCGGCGTCGACGTCGCGCACCTCGTAACGGTGCGACTCGTCCGGTTCTACCGTGAACCACTCCGGCACCGCGTTCATGCGAGGCCAATCCTGTTGGAATCCGAAGGTCAACCGGTGCCGGGGCACGTCGAACTGCAGCCGGCCTTCGTAGGCCGCGTCGCACTTCAGGAACACGCAGATCCCGTCGCCGCAAGGCGCCGCGCCCACTTGCAGACCCTGTTGCCAAGGCCGGACGAGCGTGTTGCGGGTGTGCAGCATGGTGTGGATCAGCACCGTGCGGACCGTGTTGGCTTCCAGCTTGTGGACGCCCCACAGCCGGTTCGGATCCGCGTGGTCCACCAGCAGCGTGGCAATCTCGCGATCCGCCCAGACGAACGCTTCCGGCACCGGGAACCGCCGCAGCAGGTACAAGCCGCCTTCGACCGAATCGGCCACGTTGTCCCGCGAGCCGTGGTCCCAGTTGAACCGCAAATAGCGCGGCTTCAGCAGGTTCGTCAGCGGCCGGCGGATCGCTTGGCCGTATCGGTCCGTGCCGAGCGCCAGGTCGTAGTCCAGAAAGCCCACGAAGTCGTATCCCCAACCGTCACGCGTCACCACGCTGTCGTGCAGCCCCGGCGTCGCCTGCAATTCGCCGACGATCACGCCGTCGGAATTCGTACCCCGCTGCAAGATCTCGTCGAACAGGTACTCCAGGTGCGGCTGGTACTGCTTGGCCTTGTCCGGACACGCCTGCACATCCACGGCAAACAGCAGTCCCAGTCCCCCGATGATCTCGCAGCCGTGGTCGGACAGTCGCGTCGGCACAAACTTGCCGGGCAGCAGATGGTAATCCGCCAGCCGGTGCGCCCAATCCAGGTATTTCTTCTCGCCCGTCATCGCATACAGCCGCGGCAGGATCTGCAGTAAATCGCCGTTGACCTCGACGTTGGTGGACGGAATCTTACCGTACGGCGTCTCGTAGCGGGCGTGCTGGAACACATCGTCGACGATCTCCCGCATCCGCTGGAACCACGGGCGGTCGCGGCCCGTGATCTCCACGATCGGGACCAGGCCGTCCTTGGCGTACTCGCTGGCGCCGAAGACCATCGCGTCGAAGTCCATCTCGACCTTGCTGCCCGTGTCCATGTTGTAGCTGACGGGAATGCGGTCCAGGTGATTGCACAACCGCTGTTCAGCCTGGAGCGCGTCGACCATCACGGTGTCCAACACCTGCAAGTCCGTGAAGAACGCTGCCCAGACGTAGAACGGATAGCAGTCGGCAGCCGTGTCCCGGTAGTTCCACTCGGCGCCGGTCGGCCGGAACAGTCCGGACCGAGCGTCGCGCATCGGCAAACAGCATTCGTGCAGCCAGCGTTGGACTTTGCTCAGCGCGATCCCGGCGTATTGCGCCGACCGTTCCGCGCGCTTCCAATCCGGCTGCTGGGGAGCCGCGTCCCAGAGCCGCCGATTTTCGTCGTTCATCTCAAATCCTGGCAATTCCACCCACATCGCCCCTTGGCTGCCACCGGAGGAAACGACACTGGTCCGGACAGGCGTCACTTTCAATTCGCCGGTCGACTTGCCCGTGATGCGGATGCCCGCCAGGAAGGCGATTGGCCCGCTGCCCTGGCCAAACAGCGAGACCTTCTTCCGCCCGGCCAGCTTTCCCAACGGCAGTTCGATCCACTCGAACACTTGCTGCCGAACATCGGCCAGCGAGCCAGTTCGGCCGTCATACTCGAACCCCATCGTCCGTTTCAGCGGTCCCTTGGTCCCGAACAGCACCTCGAACCGATCGTCCGCCGCCACGTCGTCGGGCAGCGTGACCTCCAAGCGCCATTCCGCGAGCCAGTAGTACTTCTGCCCCGCCATTTCCTGCGGTCCGGAGGTGAACAGAACCTCCGCCCCCGAAGCGACGGAGGCGGCCGCAAGGATTCCAAGCAATGCTGCGCAAGATCTCATGGTGATTCGCTTCTGATAGGTTAGGTGCTAGTCGCGCCGCCGGTACACGACCACGGCGGCGGCGGGGGTGTCGCGCAGGACGACCGGCAGGCCGGCCGTCATCAGTTCCTGGCCCGTGGCTTGGCTCGTTTCGGAGCTGTCGAACGTGGTGATCGTGTACGTGGCGTCCGGCTGGAGGTCGTGGAGCTTCAGGCGGGATTCCACGACGGTGCTTTCAGGGCGGCGGAAGGCTTGGACGGCCCCTTCGCCGCGTTCGGGAAGGTTGAACTGCCAGGCGATCCACTCGTGGTTGTCCTGCGTGTAGGGCGTCAGCGGGTAGAAGTCGCCGTAATAGAACTGGCTCAGCTGCCGCCATTGCTGGTACAGCCGCCGCAGGGCGTCGTAGTCGATTTCGCGGACGCGGAGGTCGATGCCGCTGCCCAGGCTGGGCGCGGCGTTGCTCCAGAACGCGTAGGGCTCGACCCTGCTGAACCCGCCGCCGTAGTAAGGCGCGGCGGCGCTGGCCACCGTGCCCGTGCCGTGATAGGGCAGCCACAGCGAGATGCCGTACGTCATGCACTGGTGGCCGATCGGCTCGTAAGCATAGTCGCTGCGCCACAGCGGCACGCCGCGGCGCATGGTCTCCAAGTCGTTGCGCCGCCCGCCGCTGGCGCAGGAATCGATCAGCATGTTGGGATGTCGGCGGCGCAGTTCGTCCCAGTACGCCAGAAAGCCGCAGACGTGCTTGTTCTCGGTGATCCCTTGCCGATCCTCGACATCCGCCGCACGCCAGAACGCCAGCGGGTCCATATTGAAGTCCTGGCGATACAGGTCGATGCCTTGTTCGGTCAGGAGCCCGTCGACGTGATCCGTCAGCCACTGGCGAGCTTCGGGATTGCCCAGATTCAGCAGTCGCACGCCGTCCTCGCCGGGCCGCCCCGGACGGTCGAACTGCCGGAACTTGGCCATGTCGGGCGCCGGTCCGGGCTTCAGATAGCCGTAGCTCCAGGGGCTCGCGGGATCCGGCTCCGCGTGGAAATCCTTGGCCGCGTCGTAGGTCTTGCCGGCCGGGCCGCCCAAGCGGACTTCCAGGCCGGTCGAATCGCAGACGTGCGCGCCGTTGCCCCAGCCCACGACGAAGTCGACCGGGTCGCCTTGGGCCGCGGCGATCTTGCCCTCGAAGGCCGCCTGCTTGCCCTGGCCCTGGAGGTTGATCCAGCCGTCGTACACCGAGCGGCCGCCGTGCAGCACGTGGACGTCGGTCGTGGTGCTCTGGTCGATGCCCAGGAAGGTCGTCTTCAGCGAATACTCGCCGGCTTCCGGCGCGGTCCAGCGCACGACGCAGTACTCGCCCTTGGGACCGGGATGGAACGACAGCCGGCCGGGATCCCAGCGGATGTCGGCCATCGTTCGCACTTCCTGCGTGCCGTTGTAGGACACGCAAGGGTCGGTGCCCAGTTCGCGGGACGACCAGGAGCACATGCCGGCCAGCGGATTCTGCTGGCCGGGCCTCGTGTTCAAGAGCCACTCGGGATGGTTGTCGTACAGCCACGTTCCCGGCATCACGCGCTCCGGCTCGAACCAGACCAGGATCTTCACACCTTTCGAGTGCGCATGGTCGCTGATCGGCCGGAACCCGCGCGGGAATCGCTGCGGATCGACTTCCCAGGTGCCGACCTGGGGCCAGCCCTGCTGCTGGATGTACCAGCCGGCGTCCATCCACCAGTAGTCGATTTTCAGCCCTTCCGCCAAGTACCGGTCGATGTGCATGATCTGGTTCTGTTCGTTGGCTTTGATCATCTCCTCGTAAGCCCGCGAGCTGGACGCCACGAACTGGGGCGGCGGCAGCTTGCCTCCGGGCTTGGGCATGCTGTGGGCCATCATCCACCGCCGCCAGACGTTCTGCGAGCGGCTGCGGTCGCCGCGCCAGAACTGCAGGACCATCAGCGGCGAACGGATTTCCTCGCCGGGCAAGAGCTTGGTTCGGACGAGTTCCTGCCCGGCGCGGACGCGCACGCCGCGGGCCTCGTCGCGCACGAACTGGCCCGCCCACTGGCCGGGCCAGCCGACGACGACGATCACGCCTTCCTCGCCCCACTGCAAGTTGAAGTACGACCAGTCGACGTTCGTGGGCCGGCCGCCCGCCCCGCCGAACTTGGCGGTGACCTTCGGCGGCAGGGGTGTCTCGCGCGGGCCGTAGTCGGACCGGTTGGCTTGCGAGCCGGCCGCGTGGTGCAGCAGGAACTCGGCCTCGCCGCTGCGTTGCCACGTGGCGTCGAGTGCTTGAACGTTCTCCAGGATCGGCGAGTCGACCGACGCCGTGTTGCGGAAGTACAGCGTCCATTCGACGGTGGGGAAATCGGCGTACTGCACGGCTTCGCAACGGACTTGAAGGCCCGTCTGCGGGTCCGAGTACACGACGGTTCGCTTCGTACGGGCCGGATCGAGCGTTTCGCTCGTCTCCTGCCGCGGCCACGCCGGGAGCAGTTCGCTCGACGGCTTGCCGCCGTAGGTGAACGAGAAGGGTAGTTTGGCCGGGTCGGCGCTGAACAACTGCTCGGCTGCGAACTGCCTCGCGGCTTCCATCTCCTGAGCCGTGGGCGAGACCGCCCAAGCCTGCTGGCAGAGGCCGATGAATACCGTCAGCGCCGAGATGACGGTGCGGAAACACGTGGGTTGGGCGATCATTGATTTCTGGTGCATTTTCGTTCTCCTCGATGCCGTGGAGCGACCGGGATGCCGCAGCTTGTCCCGTGGCGTTTCATGCTACTGCTAAACCCTATCGCACCTCCGCGCGTGGCACATTGCCACGCGGGCTACGGAAGCTGCGTCTCGTAGGGTTGCGGCAATCCAATACGGGCGTAGGTCTCGGCGAAGTGCCTTGCCAAGTGCTCGCGATACAGCGGCCGAATTCGGCCCCGACGCTTGCCGTGGTGGCAAAGGGCCGTGAGCAAGTCGCAGCGGACGGTGTGGATCTGTCGCAGATCGACCACTGATTCCGTTAGACCGCAAGGCTCGAAGCTCGGCAGGTAGTACCACCCGAACACGCGACCGCCGCGGATCGGGCCTTGGACGTCCACGGCCTTAAGTATGCCTTGCCGCACCATCTCCGCGGCGTCGCGAACCACTGCCACCAAGACCACAGAACTCTTCTTCTGGGCCAGGTCGCAGGTCTGCGTCAACACGAGGACTCGACTGTAGGTGCAAACGATTGATTCCGGTGCGCGTTGGGCGAGAAGGTCCAGCACATCGAAAGAGGCGATGTGATACAACGGGCAGCCGTCGATAATATCACCTTGATCGACGGGGGCGTCGGGGGCTGGGAGGTCGAAGATCACGCCGACGGCTCCTCATAGTCTTCCGGCGACAATTTGAGCGGCTCAGGCAATGGTAGGCTGCCAAGCGACGCCTTGGCCCGCAGAGTCGGCTCCGGAAACGGGTGCTCGAACGGGTCGTCGAGTGGAACGTCCTCATCCCCCGACAACGGCCATGCCGCAGGCGGCGGTTCGGGAAAAACCTGCAACACGACGCGAAACCCCCTGACCACGCACCGGTACGTTTGGCCGGGCGCTAGATCGACTTCTGCCAACGCATCCATCAGCGACAGACTCACGGTTACGCTCCGCATTCGAGACGAAGAATCGACTGATCTTCTATTTTACCGGCAGCCAGCGGATCTGGTACTCCCCAGCCGGCTTTTCCCTTGCGGGATGCCCGGACGTCAATCAACAGACACGGCCGCTGCACGACTACCATGATGCTGGAAAGCCTATCATCCGCGAGGCTATCGGTCAGGTGTCAGGAGTTACCCTCGGGCCGAACCCGCTCCAACTCGGGGCGGACGGAATCGCCTTCGGGCAACGGCGCCGACTTGTTGTTGATGTACGACGCGTGGCAGGCCAGCGCATAGTTGAAGATGTAGCGCAGCGACCAGCCTTCCTGCACCCATTTCCGCATGTCCCAGCAAGTTTCCCACGCGACGGGCGCCATCTGCCAAACGTCCTGGAGTTTGCCTTCCCGAAAGTAGGTCGGATAGCCTTTCCGCATGTGGCACCAGTTCTTGGAGAAACCGCCCATGTCGCCCAAACAATCGGCTCGCCAGCCGGTGCCCTTGTCGGTGGCATAGGCCAAGCACTCGCCGCCGCCGATCAGCATCAGCAGCGGGGTCTTGCGGAAGGCGGCCACGTAGGCATTGATAATCTTCACGCGATTCTCCAGCGTCGGCAGTTGGCAGTTGCTGGACCCGCTCAGATGCCACTCGCCCCACCAGCCGACCGAGCCCAGGTTGATGTGGTCGATGTCCGGGTGCCCGTCGTACTTCTCGCCCAGCCGTCGGATGAAGTCGAGGTGCCGTTGCAGCGTGACGGCGTCGTCGAGGTCGGGGATCGGAAACTGCCCCTTGCCGCCGTGGTCGCTGATCAACTCCCGGCCTCCGACCTCCTTGAGCGACGCCGGATGGTACGGGTGATTCCGGCTGGTGGAGCAGCACATGACGCGGAACGCCAACTGCTGGCCTGCCTCGCGGCTCTCGGCCAGCACGCGATCCAGGAATGCCTCTGCGATGCGCCCCGGCTCCGGTTCCAGTTCGCCCCAGCCCCAGCGGGCCAGCAATTTATAGGTAGCACAGCTAGCGTAGCAGTCGTCCCATGTTCGACATG
>CAYUFW010000343.1:0-7935 GCA_964443915.1 uncultured Pirellulaceae bacterium | reverse complement strand
CATAGAAGGCCGGAACAAGTCCGCGCCGTTCCGGCACGGCGACCCACCAAGAGACCGCCAGAATCCCTGCCGGAACTGCGCGGACTTGTTCCGGCCTACTCTTTGCCTTGCCAGCGAGCAGAGGAGGCAGCGACGAAGCGTCACTCGGTCGTCTGCTCTTCTTCGCCTTCCTCCTCTTCCTTCGGCACGCGGACGACGGCGGCCAGCGCATCATCGTCGTCCAGACTCATGATCCGCACGCCCTTGGTGTTGCGTCCGGTCAAGCGCACTTCGCCGGCCGCGATCCGCTGGATCTTGCCGCGGGCGGTCATCATCAGCAGTTCGTCGTCTTCGTTCACGCGGACGATGCTGACCACCTTGCCGTTGCGTTCGCCGGCCTTGATGTCCCGCAGTCCCTTGCCACCCCGCCGCTGCGTGCGGTACCGCCGGGCGCCGGACGACTCTTCCCCATTTTCTTCTTCACCCTCACCCTCGCCCTCGTCCGCATCAGCCGCGGGTTCCTTCGCGGCGGGTTCCCCGTCCGCGGCCAACGCTTCCTCGGCCAACGCTTCCTCGTCCACGGGTCCCTCGCCAGCTTCGCCGGGCGCGACCGTACTGGGGCCGAAATTCGTCCGTTTGCCGTAGCCGTTTTCGCAGGCGGTCAGCAGCATGGCATCCGGGTCGGCGACGACCATGCCGACCAGTTCGTCGTCGCCCTGCAAGTTGATCCCTTTGACGCCGGACGTGTTCCGGCCCATGGGACGCGCGTTGGATTCGGGAAAGCGGATGGCCATGCCGTTGGCGGTCGCCAGGACCACTTCGTCCCCGGCCTTGGTGATCACGACGTCGACCAGTTCGTCGTCCTCCCGCAACTTGATGGCGATGATGCCGCCCTTCTTCGGCCGGCTGTACTGTTCCAGCGGCGTCTTCTTGACCAGGCCCTTGCGCGTGGCCATCATCAGGTAGTGGTCGGGCAAGTCGAAGTCGCGGACCGGGCGGCAGTCGGTGATCTTCTCGTCCGCCGCCAGGTTCAGCAGGTTGACGATCGCCCGGCCTTTGCTCTCGCGGCCCAATTGCGGCAGGCTGAAGACCTTCTGCCAGTAGACCTTGCCCTTGTTGGTAAAGAACAGCAGGTAGGCGTGCGTGCTGGCCACGAACAGGTGCTCGATCGGGTCCTCTTCTTCGGTCTGCGCCCCGCGGATGCCTTTGCCGCCGCGCCGCTGGGCCCGGTAGACGCTGGTCGGCGTGCGTTTGATGTAGCCGCGATGGCTGATGGAAACCACCATCGTTTCCTCGGTGATCAGATCCTCCAGGTCGAGGCTGCCCACCTCTTCGCCGGTGATTTCCGTCCGCCGGTCTTCGCCGTACTTGCGTCTGATCTCTCGCAGATCGTCCTTGATGATGTCCAGGATGTTCTGCTCGTCGGACAGGATGCGGAGGTACTCGGCGATTTCTTCCAGCAAGCTGCGGTGCTCGCCGCTGAGCCGCTCCTGTTCCAGGTTCACCAACTGGCCGAGCGTCATCTTCAGGATCGCGTCGGCCTGGACGGCGGTCAGCGTGTAGCTGTCGGCGGCGCCGCGTTCCTGCTGGAACATGCGGAACCCTTCCTCGCCCAAGGCGCGGGCCATCATCGCCGCCGGACACGGGACGCCCATGATGCGGACCTTGGCTTCGGCCTGCGTCTGCGAATGACGGATGATGCGGATGATCTCGTCGATATTGGCCAAGGCCAAGAGGAGACCTTCGATCGTGTGTTTCCGCTTGCGCGCCCTGGCCAGCAGGAACTGCGTGCGGCGGCGGATCACCGCCACCCGATGCCGGAGGAACTCCTGCAGCATGTCCTTCAGCGTACACAGCCGTGGCTTGCCGTCGACCAGCGCCAACAGGATGATCGAGATCGTATCTTGCAGGGGCGAGAACTGATACAGCTGATTCAGCACCACGTCCGGATCGGCGTCGCGTTTGACATCGATCGTGATGCGAACGGGCTCATCGAGGTCGCTCAGATCCGTAACCGCCGAGATGCCCTTGATCTTGTCGCCGTTGACCAGTTCGCCGATCCGTTCCACGATCCGGTCGCGGAACTGCTGGAAGGGGATGTCCGAGATCACGATCTGAGAGCGGCCGTTGGCTTTCTCTTCGATCGCCGCGCGGGCTCGGACGACGATCGTCCCGCGGCCGGTGTAGTAGCCTTGCCGGATTCCGGCCCGTCCGCAGATCACGCCACCCGTCGGGAAATCGGGGCCCTGCACGATCTCCAGCAGTTCGTCGATCGGCACGTCGGGCTCGTCGATCACGCGGACCAGCGCGTCGCAGATCTCGCTCAAGTTGTGCGGCGGAACCGACGTAGCCATCCCGACCGCGATGCCGGTGGCGCCGTTGACCAGCAGATTCGGGAACTTGGACGGCAGCACCGTCGGTTCCATGTTCCGCTCGTCATAGGTCGGCACATAGTCGACCGTGTCCAGCTTCAGGTCGTCCAGCATCATGGCGGCAATGGGCGACAAGCGGACTTCCGTGTACCGCATCGCGGCGGGGGGGAGTCCGGCGATCGAGCCGAAGTTGCCCTGCTTGTCGATCAGCACGTGCCGCAAGTTCCATTCCTGGGCCATGCGGACCAGCGTGGGGTAGATCACGCTTTCGCCGTGCGGATGGTAGTTACCGCTGGTGTCGCCGCAGACCTTGGCACACTTGATGCGTGCCGCGCCCGGCCCCAGATTCAGGTCGTTCATGGCGACCAGGATCCGGCGCTGCGACGGCTTCAGCCCGTCCCGCACGTCCGGCAGCGCGCGGCTGACGATCACGCTCATCGCGTACGTCAGATAGCTTTGCTTCAGTTCTTCTTCGATCGGATGGTCGACCAATCCGGCCGGTATCACGCCTTCCGCAGGCGGAGTGCCAGATTCGCCAATCTCGTCAGGAGAAGGGAGTTCTTCGTCGGGAGGTGGGTCCGTGGGCAAGGGCAGAGTCCTTTCGTTCGGTGGCTGCGCGTCGAGCGGGATCGTGCGTCAATTCCGTTCAGTAAACATTGTACCATTTTTCGCCGCGCATCACAACGGGCGTACGCCGGCCTGGACATAACGCAAGTTCATAGGAGGCAATGACTTGCAATAGCTCCCAGACTTGCTTGCGCAGAGGCGTACAACCACGGCCATTTGGCGAAGGCTCGCCGATGCCGAAGACGGCCGACGGGAGGTGTCTTTCTTGCCGCAAGTTGCCTAAACTCGACGCCAGCAGGAATCCATCATGACCATCGACCTGATCCTCGGCACCGCCGGCCATATCGATCATGGAAAGACATCGCTGGTCCGCGCTCTGACCGGCGTCGACACGGACCGCCTGCCGGAAGAGAAGCGGCGCGGGATCACGATCGAGCTGGGATTTGCCCAGTTGGAATTGGGCGAGTACCGGCTGGGGATCGTCGACGTGCCGGGGCACGAGCGGTTCGTGCGCAACATGTTGGCCGGCGCGACCGGAATGGACTTGGCGATGCTGGTCGTGGCCGCCGACGATTCGGTCAAGCCGCAGACCCGCGAACACCTGGAAATCCTGCGGCTGTTGAACCTGGACACCGGCGTGATTGCGATCACCAAAGCCGACTTGACGGAGCCGGATTGGATCGAGTTGGTCGAGGAGGAGGTCCGCACGCTGACGGCGGGCACGTTCCTGGCCAACGCTCCGCTGGTCCGCACCAGCGTGACGACGGGCTTGGGACTGGACGCCTTGCGCGACGCCTTGGCGGCCGCCGCGGCCCGCGCCGCCCGATCGCAGCGCACGGCCATGATCCGCGCGCCGTTCCGGATGGCCATCGACCGCTCGTTCACCATCGCCGGCCACGGCACCGTGGTCACGGGCAGCGTCAGCAGCGGCCAAGTCCGTCTGGGCGACGAACTGGTAATCGAGCCGGGCCAAGTGGCCGTTCGCGTGCGCGGCTTGCAGAACCACGACCTGACCGTAGAAGAAATCCACCGCGGCCAACGGGCGGCCATCAATCTGGCCGGCGTCCATCACGAAGCAATCGGCCGCGGGCACGAGTTGGCGACGCCCGGCCATTTGGTGCCCAGCCGCGTGCTGACGGTCATGCTGTCGCTGCTGCGGTCCGCGTCTCGGCCGCTGAAGCATCGCTCGCGGGTGCGCGTCCACGTCGGCACGGCGGAATTGCCGGCCACGGTGGCGCTGCTGGACCGTCCTGGTTTGGCGCCCGGCGACGCGGCTCCGGCCCAGTTGTTTCTGAATCAGCCGGCGGTGACGACCTGGAGTCAGCCCTTGGTGGTCCGCAGCGAGTCGCCGGTGGAAACGATCGGCGGCGGCCGCGTGCTGGATCCCGACGCGCAGCGGCTGCGCAAGCCGGACGACACGGTCCTGGCCCTGGTTCACGACCTGCAATCGGCGGATGTGGCGCGGCGGGCCGCGGCGGCCCTGTACTTCGCCGGTTTGCGCCCCTGGCGTCCGCAGGACCTGGTACGGCTGGCGGGAATCGAGCATCCCGACGAAGTCTACCGGGCGCTGCTTGACACGGGCGACGTCCGCGAGATTGCCGTGTCGCCCACGCGCGTACGACGCTTCCATCGGCTGGTCTTGGAGCAACAGGCGGCCCGCGTCGAAGCCGCCTTGCACGCGCTCCACGAACAGCATCCGCTACGATCGAAGCTGGATCGCCAGCAGCTGGCCGCCGGCTTTTCCTATCTCGACGAGGCCGTGTTGGCGGCCGTGCTCGACGGCCTCCGCACCGCCGGCCGCCTGCAGGTCTTTAGCGACGGCGTAGCGCTGGCCGGGCACGGCCCGAAACTGTCGCAGTACGAACGGAAACTGCTCGACGAGTTGATCGAGGTCTTCCGCACGGCCGGCATTCAGTCGCCGAGCGTCGCGGAGTGTCAGCAGCGAGCGGCGAAGAACCCGCAGTCCGCACCCGCGTTGCTGGCTCTGGCGGCCGCCAACGGCGATCTGGTCGAGATCGCCGCCGGCTACTACCTGCACCGCGACGTGGACCGTCAGCTGCAGGACCTGCTGCGAAACCAACTGGCGGGCGGCCACGGGGTGACGCTGAGCGAAATCCGCGAGATCCTGGCCACCACGCGCAAGTACGCCGTGCCGTACTGCGAGTACCTCGATCGCATCGGTTTTACCCGCCGCGACGGCGATTTGCGGTATGTCTTGTGAACGAGATTTCCAGAACGGAGCCTTGGTGCTGGCGTCGAACCGTCGCTGTCGCTAGAATCCCCTCGACATGTCCGCTTCGCATCTGGTTCACGCAGCTTCTTTGGGGTGTGGCGACTCTTTCGCCGCTTTTGACAAAAGGAGTCCAGTATGAGTCGTGGTTGGGTTGTGACTCTGGCGGGAACGGGGATAAACCTTGCGTTGGGCATCTTGTACACGTGGAGTGTGATCAGCAAAGCCATCCCGGCGGACTGGAATTGGACCGAGCAACAGAAGTCATGGCCCTACGCCATCGCCTGTCTCGTGTTCTCCATCATGATGGTCCCGGCGGGACGGCTGCAGGACAAGATCAGTCCGCGCTGGGTGGCCACGTTCGGCGGTTTGTTGGTCGGGCTGGGGATGATGCTGGCCAGCCGCAGCAATTCCTACTTCAACTACGTGCTGGGCTTCGGGCTGCTGGCCGGGGCCGGCATCGGATTCGGCTACGCTTCCGCGACGCCGCCGGCGGTGAAGTGGTTTCCCGCGGCTCGGACGGGCATGATCGCCGGCATCGTCGTGTCAGGCTTTGGCCTGGCGTCGGTGTACGCGGCGCCGCTGACGAACTGGCTGGTCAAGCAGGAGGGCGGCGTGCCCGGCACCATGTTCATCCTGGGCATTGCCTTTCTGGTCGTAGTCCTCATCTTGGCCCAGTTGCTCCGCACGCCGCCCAAGGGTTACGTGCCTCCGGGAACGGTTCCGGCCAGCCCCGGCGCGGCTGCCAAGAAGGAAGATTTCTCGCCCACCGAGATGTTGGGAACGAGCCAATTCTACCTGCTGTGGTTCATGTACGCCTGCGGCGCTGGCGCGGGGTTGATGATCATCGCCAAGCTGGCCACCATTGCTGACAAGCAGGCGGGCGTCGCCTTGGGCTTTGTCCTGGTGGCTTCGCTGGCCGTCGGAAACGGGGCGGGACGGATTATCGCCGGCACGTTGTCCGACAGGCTGGGCCGCAAACCCACCATCATCGGTTGCCTGCTGTTTCAAGCGGTCCTGATGGTCGTCTTGACGCTGGCGACCCAAGGTTCACCGTTGTCCAACGTGCCGGTGTTGGCCGTCCTGTCGGCGTTGATGGGCGCCAATTACGGTGCCAACTTGGCGCTCTATCCGTCGGTCACCAAGGACTTCTACGGATTGAAGAATTTCGGCGTCAACTACGGCTTGGTGTTCACCGCCTGGGGGCTCGGCGGCTTTGCTCTGTCCCTCGTGGCGGGAAGACTCTACGACACATACAAGACTTTCACGTACTCGTGTTATCTGGCCGCGGCCCTGCTGGTGCTGGCCGCCGTCGTCGCGTTGCTGCTCCGGCCGCCGCACGCACAACACGCGCAGGAACCGTGACGCGGCAAGCCGGGTAAGTCTGCGGCTTTCCTGTCGGAGGCCGCGGGCTTACAATGAGCCAGAGAGGGTACGTCCGGCCGAAAAGCCTGACGTACCTGGTTGGGGACGAGACGCCTGAACGGGAGTTCTGCCATGAGCACGGCCATCGCCGCCGGAATGACGGTTGAAGAACTGCTGGCCTTGCCGGAAGACGGCATGGACCGGGAGTTGATTCGGGGTCAGCTGAAGGAGAAGCCGATGACGTACCGGAACCGTTTTCACACGCAGGCGGTGACGAATGTGGCTTACGGATTGAAACGTTGGCTCGTACAACGCCCCGAGCCGCGTGGGGAGATCCACACGGGCGAAGTCGGCTGCATCTTGCGGCGAGATCCGGATACGACCGTGGGCATCGATGTGGCCTTTTTCTCCGCCGACGTGGTGGCCCGACAGTCGGACGAAACGACGTTGGTCGAGGGCGTGCCCAAGCTGGCCGTCGAGGTGCTGTCTCTCTCGGACAAGACCGCGGAGGTCCGCGACAAGGTGCTGGAGTACCTGGCGGCGGGAGTCGAGCTGGTCTGGGTCGTGGACCCGTATTTCCACACCGTGACGGTCCATCGTCCCGCCGGCCGGCCCGAGATGTTCAACGACGAAGAAACGCTCACCGGCGGAGCGGCGCTGCCCGGGCTGGAAATCGCCGTGGCAGACCTGTTTCGGTGATTCGTCCCCAACGGAGCAATCGTGCCATGACTGTTGCCACCGCCGCACCGGCCACTTCAGAACGTTTCGCGTTGCCGCCCGAACCGGTACTGCAATTCACGGTCGCTCAATACCACGAGTTGGCCCGCACGGGGATTCTGGTCGACGGGGAGCCGATCGAACTCCTGGAAGGCTGGCTGGTGAACAAGATGACGAAGTACCCGCCGCATTCCGTCGCCACGTTCGAGACGCGCCGCGTCTTGGAGCGGCTTGTTCCGGCAGGTTGGCTGGTCGACACCCAGGAGCCGATCACCACTCACGACAGCGAGCCGGAACCGGATGTAGCGGTGGTTCGGGGATCCCGCCGGGACTATCTCGACCACCATCCCAGTCCGCGAGACGTGGGACTTCTGGTCGAAGTCGCCGATACGTCGCTGGACCGCGACCGTGGTTGGAAGAAACGCATCTATGCCGCCGCAGGGATTCCCTGTTACTGGATCGTGAACCTGATTGACCGCCAAGTGGAAGTCTGCACGCAGCCTTCGGGACCGGGCCCACGCGCCGACTACGCCTCGCGGCAAGTCTTTCGGCCCGGGGACAGCATCCCGCTTCTGCTGGACAATGTCGAGATCGGCTCGATTGCCGTCGACGACTTGATACCGTGAACTTCCATGCGCTGCGAGGACCGCTGCCTCGGCGGCCGGCGGAAATCCGTCCTACCCTCCCAGTTTGACGAACCGGTAC
>CAYUFW010000342.1:0-7954 GCA_964443915.1 uncultured Pirellulaceae bacterium | reverse complement strand
AGCAGGGACTGGCGACGATCGTCTTCTCGTTGCCCTTCGTCTTGTTTTCCGGGTACGCGGGTTTCCTGGCGGACCGCTTCAGCAAGCAGCCGATCATCGTGCTGGCCAAGGTCGTCGAAATTGGGGTCATGCTGCTGGGTCTGCTGGCCTTTCTGGGCTACGGCGTGACGGGCTACGGCGGGTTGCTCGTCGTCCTGTTCCTGATGGGCGCGCAGAGCGCGTTTTTCGGGCCGCCCAAGTACGGCATCTTGCCGGAGATGCTGCGGACGGAGGATTTGCCGCGAGCCAACGGCATCATGGTGATGACCACGTTCCTGGCCATCATTTTTGGGACGGCGGCGGCCGGCTTGCTAGGCGAGTGGTTCCTGGATCCCGACACGCCGCTGGAGATCACCGCTCACCGGATGTGGATCGGATCCGCCTTCTGTATCGGGATCGCGGTGGTGGGCACGCTGACGTCGTTCTTGGTCCGTTGGGTCCCGCCGGCTCAGCCGGACCTGCGTTTCCGCTGGTCGGCGCTGACGCTGCCGCCGGAAAGCCGCCGCGTGCTGCGTCAGGATCCGCCGCTGCTGATGGCGATTTTGGCGACTTGCGTGTTCTGGCTGGTGTCGGGAGTGGCCATCCAGGCCATCAATTCGCTGGGGCTGGTGCAGTTGGACGTGGGCAAGCTCAAGACGAGCATCATGACGGCGATCATCGGTTTGGGCATCGCGCTGGGAGCGGTGATCGCCGGCAAACTGTGCCGCGGCCGCGCCAATCCGCGGGTGGTCAAGGTCGGGGCGTGGGGACTGTTCCTGCTGTTCGTGCTGCTGTCGATTTCGCGGCCGGGTGGCGTCCATGTGCTGGGCTACACCGGCAGCCTGGTCGCGTTAGTTCTGACGGGTATCGCCGCCGGCTTTTTCGCGATTCCGGTACAGGTGCTGATCCAGGCCCGTCCGCCGGACGGCCTGAAGGGGCGGATGATCGCCGTGATGAACCAGACGAATTTCTTCGCCATCATGGTGTCCGGGCTTGTCTATTATGCCTTCGATTGGATTGTCGAGGGCATGGACTGGCCCCGGAGCGCGATTTTCGCCATGATGGCCGTATTGTTGCTGCCGGTGGCGGTGTTCTACCGCTTGCCGGACGATGCGTAGGCCTCGCGACGAAGGAGCAAGATGTTGGGCGTAACACTTAATGCCGACGCCTATCTTCAGAGGTTGAACCAAGAGTTGGATCGCATTGATCGGGCCGCGATGGCGCGGTGGGCCGATTTGATCTACGGGGCGTGGGAGCGCGGCAAGTTCGTGTTCCTGATCGGCAACGGTGGTTCGGGCTTGACCGCGAGCCACTTTTGCGAGGACCTGGGCAAGGGCACGATTCGCGACCAGGATTTGTGCGACGAATCGAAAAAGCGGCTGAAAGTCCTCAGCCTGACCGACAACCTGGGCTGGATCATGGCCGTGGGCAACGATCTGGCCTACGATCAAATCTTCGTCCAGCAGCTGATGAATTACGGCAGTGCGGGCGACGTGCTGATCGCGATCAGCGGGTCGGGAAACAGCCGCAACGTGCTGGCCGCCGTCGATTGGGCGAACCGCCACGGACTGGTGACGTTCGGCCTGACCGGCTACGACGGCGGACGATTGAAGGGGATGCAACAAGACGGCTTGCACGTCGACCTGCACGACATGGGCATGGTCGAGAGCATCCACATGTGCCTGCACCACTGGGTGCTGAACGACGTCTTTGCCCGGATCCACGGCGAAGGGCGATATGCCGCGGGGAAATGACAAAGGTCGCGGGGGCTTCGCATGTACTTGGGCATTGAAATCGGCGGCACGAAACTGCAGTTGGGCGTCGGTGACGGGACCAGCGACCAGCTGGCCGCTTGGGATCGGCTGGACATCGACGCCAAACGCGGAGCGGCGGGGATCTTGGACCAGATCCAGCACGCGGCGGCCGGCTTGATCCAGCGCTTTCCCGTGACGCGGCTGGGGATCGGCTTTGGCGGTCCGGTGGACACGGCGGCTGGGCGGGTGATTGTCAGCCATCAAGTCGACGGCTGGCGAGATTTCCCCTTGGCCTCGTGGTGTCACAAGACGCTGGGCGTGCCGGCCGTGTTGGGAAACGACTGCGACTCGGCCGCCTTGGCCGAGGCCAAGCACGGCGCCGGCCGCGGCAAAGAGACCGTCTTCTACGTGACCGTCGGCACGGGGATCGGAGGCGGGTTTGTCAAGGGCGGCGTGCTGCACGGCAGGGGACGTCCGTCTTCGGCGGAGATCGGCCATCTGCGGCCTGGCCTGCAGGCCGATCGGCCGAAAGCGACGGTGGAGTCGCTGGCCAGCGGACTGGGAATCGCCGAAGCGGCCAAGGATCGGCTCAGCCGCGAGATCGCCCTGCCGCTACGGAGCGATGCGCTGCACAGCAAGCAACGGCGAGATCTGCGCGAAGACGGGCCATCGCCGGTTGCGAATTGGCACGAAGAATGTCGCCGCGACCTGCTGGAGCGCGCCGGCGGGGATGCGGACGCGGTGACGGCGAAACTGGTAGGGCAGGCCGCGGCGGAAGGGAATCAACTGGCGGTGGACGTCCTGGATCGATCCTGTCAGGTGCTGGGCTGGGCCATCGCTCAGACGATCACGCTGCTGGCGCCGGAGGTGGTCGTCGTGGGCGGCGGAGTATCGCTGTTGGGCGAGGAATTGTTCTTCGCTCCGTTGCGGCAAGCGGTGCAGCGGTATGTGTTCCCGCCGCTGGCCGAAGCGTACGAAATCGTCCCCGCGGCGCTGGGCGAACTGGTGGTGGTTCACGGCGCGATCGCGTTGGCGGCGGGCACCGGCAGCGGAAGATCGTTCGAGGAGTGAAGCCAGGGCCGCGGAGGAGCTGGGCATGAAGCCGCGACGCAGAAAGAAGCAGGAGCCGCTGGGCTTGGAGGAATTCAAGGCCCCTCCGTCGGACGAGCACGGTCTGCCGTTGGACGACTTGACGCAGGCGTACGCCGACTTGATTGCCCGTGGCGACGATCCGTACGCTCCCTTGCCGGACTCGGACATCCTGCCGTTTGCCTCGGCGACCGAGGAAGACGAGGACGAGGACGAAGAACCGGTCGAGGACGAGTTGGAAGCCGGCGAGCCGCCCGCCGCTGCCGACGTGGATGCCGCGTGCGAGGTCTCGCCGCGTACGATTCTGGAAGCCATGCTGTTCGTCGGACATCCGGAGAATCAGCCGCTGACCAGCGAGAAAGTCGCCTCGCTGATGCGCGGCGTGCGCGCCCAGGAGATCGACGAACTGGTGGTGGAATTGAATCGGAGTTACGACGAGGAAGGCTGTCCGTATCGCATTGAATCGGCCGGAGCAGGGTATCAACTGGTCTTGCGTGACGAGTTCCATTCGCTGAGGGACGTCTTCTACGGCCGCGTCAAAGCGGCTAAACTGTCGCAAGCGGCCGTGGACGTGCTGGCGATCGTGGCCTACAAACAGCCGTTGACTCGCGAGGAAGTCGACGCCTTGCGGGGCCGCCCCAGCGGCAGCCTGCTGGCCCAGTTAGTGCGCCGCCAACTGCTCCGCGTGGAACGGCCGCACGACAAGCCGCGGACGCCGCGCTTCTGTACGACGGACCGGTTCCTGCAACTGTTCGGATTGGAGAGCCTCCGCGATCTGCCGAGTACGCCGGAGTGAGGAACGTGGAAGAGCAGAAGAGTAGAAGAGTGGAAAAGTGAAAGAGCGAAAGAGCGAAAGAGCGAGAAAGTTGCAGAGTCGCGAGGTCTGCGTTCGGCGCGGGTCTCTGACCCCGCCGAAACCGCCGACCGAAGGTCTCCCTTCGCCCCAGAGATGATCGCAGCCAGACGCCGAGTGGAACTTGACCATGCCCACCCTCGCACAACGCATTGCTGAGAACGTGGCGCGCGTTCGCCAGGCGATCGCGGACGCGGCGGCGCGGAGCGGCCGGCGTGCCGAGGACGTGACGCTGATCGCGGTCAGCAAATACGTGGGCGTGGCGGAGATCGACGCCCTGCTGGCGGCCGGCTGCCGGGACCTGGGCGAGAACCGGCCGCAGGACCTGTGGCGCAAGGCCGAGCAACTCCGCGATCGTCCGATCCGCTGGCACATGATCGGGCATTTGCAGCGGAACAAGGCCCGCCGCACGTTGCCGCTGGTGACGCTGCTGCACGCGGGCGACAGCTGGCGGCTGCTGGACGCCGCCGCGCAGCATCTGCAGCAATCCGGCCAGCTGCTGGACGTGTTGATCGAAGTCAACGTGTCCGGGGACGTTTCCAAGACCGGGTTCGGCCCGGAGGACGTCGAACCGCTCTTGCCCCAGATCGCTCAGTTGCCGCACCTGCGGGTCCGCGGCTTGATGGCCATGGCGCGCTGGGGCGGGACGTTGGACGATGCCCGCCGTGACTTTGTGCGTCTCCGCGAGTTGCGGGACCGGCTGGCCGCATCCTGCCCGCCGGAGATTTCTCTGCACCAGTTGTCGATGGGCATGAGCGGCGATTTCGAGGTGGCCATCGAAGAGGGGGCCACGTTGGTCCGCGTTGGTTCGGCCTTGTACGAAGGAGTGGAAACCTGATCGCCCTGCAACCTCGTCCCGAAGGCGTGCTGCTGCCCGTCCGCGCCCAACCCGGCGCCAAATCGTCCGGCGTCCGCGGCGAGCAAGACGGCGCGCTGAAAGTCTCGGTGACCCAGATCGCGGAGAAAGGCAAGGCCAACAAGGCCCTGATCGCCGTGCTGAGCGATGCGCTGGGGGTCCGCAAGTCGCAACTGGAACTACTTGCCGGCGCGACGTCCGGCCACAAGCAGTTCCTCGTCCGCGGCGTGACGGCAGAAGATTTGCGGCAACGGATCGACAGGCTCCTGCAGTAGTCCGCTGCTGATTGTCGTCCTGCCGAAAGCGCCATCGGTCCCGTGAATCCAGGGCGGCGCGTTCACCTGCAATCGGGGGAGCACGGTTCGCGGGCTCTTCCCAGTTTCGCCAAGTGGACTTGGCAAGATAATCCGGGCGTGCGGATCGAAGCGAAACGGGACAGGAACCGCCATCCGAATTCTTGCCGACAATCGTCACAGATTGCCGGCCCAAGGGGACTGGAAGGACCTTCCAGGCTGGAAAATGCTGCAAAGCCGCACGGTCTGCGGCCGATGTCTTTCAGGACGCCACCCCCGCCCGCCACCGCCTCGCACAGGGAGATCCGCATGGACGACGAGTTCCGCATTCAGGACCTGACGGTCGACGAAATCCAGGAACTGCTGCTGGAAGAAGGCAGCGACCTAGACGAGCAGCAGGCCGCTGCCCTCAAGCAGTTCATCGAGGACGTTGGCGGATTGGACAACGTCCTCGCCGCAGTTGCCATGTTGGACGGGCTGGAACGAGCCGCCTGAGTCAGCGCTGTTCGGCCCAGGTTGTTTCAGTCCAACAGTTGCGCCAAGGCATTCAGGGCGGTCCTGGCTTCCTTCACACCGCCCAACTCCTGCACCAGCTTCTTCGCTTTGCAGAGCAGGCCGATCGACACGGCGTCCTTGGCGACGACGGGAGCGGTCTCCGGCGCCGGGGCAGCGGCGGCTTTCCTGCCCTTCTTCTTGGCCTTCATGCCTGACTTGACTCCCCCGACATAGTTGGCCGTGGTGAGGAAGCCCTGCTCTTTGAGCAACTCCGCGATTTCTTTGGGGGATTTCTTGGGATTGGCGATCAGGGCCTGCTTGATCGCTGCGGTCTTGGCCCCACGGGGGGCTTCCGCTGCCGCTTCAACTGACTTGGCTTCCGGTTCGGTGGTCTTGGGTTTTCGGGGCATGGTTGGTCTCGCTAAAGTAGTGAAGATACGGAAGCAAATAATATAAGAGGTGAGGGCGCGGATGTCTACAGGCGGTCAGGACTTGATGGTATCATCCGGAATCGTCGACAAGAGGAGGGAACGCCCCATGAAACGTGCGGCGTGCAGCTGGCGATGGAGAAACCGCTGGAGGTCGGCAAGACGAAGCTGGTCTACAAAGCCACGCCGCCCGCGGGCGAGAAACGCGGCGTGCGCGACGGCATGGGAGTGGTGATTGAGCTCCGCAGTTTGGATGGCGAGCCGGAATTGAAGGAGACGCTGGCTCAGGCTCAGCGCGTGGATGAGCCGCCGCTGTCGTGCGTGGCGGTCGCAGGTCCGAAGCTCGAATGCTGGCAACTCGGTCGAGGCCGGATCGTGCTGGTGCCTTGCCAGTGGGTCAGTTCGCGGGACGAAGGCCGGGCCACGGTCGAAGTGCCGCTGGCCGGGTTCCGGCAGTGGCTCGCAACTGGTCGCCCACTACTTGGCCGAAAAGGTGGACACACCGCTGACTGTCCGCAGTGCCAAACCCGCCCACGTGTACGAGGTCCGCGAAGCCAAGTACTTAGGCCGCAGCGATACCTGGCCGGACACGTTCCCCGAAGGCCGCATGAAGATCTACGCCCTGCTGGACTACCGCGTGACCGGCCTGCGAGCGGAAGTCGCTCCCGGCCCGTACCAGCCCGGCGGCACGGTGAAGGTCACCTGCCGCGTCTCGGCCGAGGGCGCCGAACCGGACTTGCACGCCTTCCGCCTGCAACGACTCGCCCCCACGTAGGCCGGTCTCTCCGAGACCGGCATGCGCGTCTCGGAGAGACGCGGCTACGTGAATCGCCGGACGACACGCCACAATGGTGACCCAAGAGTCAACTCCGAGGGAATGACAATCTGGGCTTTGGTCGAGACGATGGTGTTCATGAAAGTAAGAGATCATCTTGCGCCACTCGATGTCGATCCCTGACGCCCGAAATGCTACACTGGAAGCGAGTGCCCGGATCCGACCAAGAACCGAACGCAAAGGAAGGGGCGACGATGTCAGTCGATCGCAAGCAGGACGAAGAAGACGAATACCAACTGCAGCCCGAGGAGGCGGAAGCGCAGGCTCCGCGGCCGGCGCCGTCGTCGGCGTCGGCCGCCCAGCTGCTGCGCCAGGCGGAGGCGGCCGCGGCGGCCGAGCGGGAGGCGGAGCGTTCGTCGGCGGACCGGATGAAGGAAAGCGTCGGCGGGTGGTGGAAAAAAGCCAAGGGTGTGGCCAGCGGGTGGGGCGAAGGCGCCAAGACGCTGGCGGAAGCCGGCTCGCGCAAGGCCGAGGCGGCGTCGATCCGGACCGTGTCTTTGCCCAAAGCCTACGGCGCGCTCGGACGCGCCGTGTACGAAGCCCGCCGTTATGCGGCCGAATTTCCGGAGCCCTACCGCCAACTGGACGACCTGATGCAGCAGATGAAACAACTCCAGACCCCGGAGGCGGCGGCCCCGTCATCGTTGCTGGACCGTGCCAAGCAGTCCGTGCGCCGAGCCGCCGACGCGGCAACGGCCAGGGCGTTGTCGGTCAAGACCGGTCACCAGCTGCAGCGGCTGGGCCGGGACGCCTTTGAACGCTTCGGCGCCGACAGCGGCCCGCCCGATCTGCTCGCGCCCCTGCAACGTCTGCTGAGCAAACTCCAGCAACTCCAGGAAGGGGCCGACGGAGGAACTTCATAACGACGCAGGCGGTTCCGATGGAAGAGGCTCGAACCAGCCTTTGTCGGGACAGGCCAACAGCCAATCCTCAAAGCCGGCGTTGTCCGTCGCGCCTGCCTCTTCAACAAGTACTTCCCGGCCACCAACCACTCGATTTCAAAGTGCTGACCCGGCAAGATGCGATCGCGCTCACGCAACTCCGCGGGAATGACAATCTGGCCTTTGGTCGAGACGATGGTCTTCATGAAAGTGAGAGATCATCTTACGCCACTCGATGTCAATCCCTGACGCAAGCCCAGGCGGCGACGATCCAGACAAAGTCGATCCGATCCGCAGCCCGCAGGATGGATACCGTCTCCCGGTGGGCCGAAGCTGCCGTATTGGCCATTCCGGCTCGATCCTGCTGGTCGCCTCCGCGACGGCGCCGGCGTCCTTGCCGCTGGTCCGCTTTGGCCCACCCTACTTCGGCGCAGGCGGCGTGGGACGTAGGG
>CAYUFW010000341.1:547-7955 GCA_964443915.1 uncultured Pirellulaceae bacterium | reverse complement strand
GCTGGTCGGGGATTGTCTCGTGATCAGCAGTCCCAGCGCGAACAGCAACATCCCGCCGATACCCGTTAGCGCGGTCACGTTCTGTCGCACGAATTGCCAAGTCAGCATCGCCGCAGGGGCGTGCAAAGGACGTGTCCAGATATCCGGTGCTGTCGTAGGCCGGAACCAGCGCAGCGCAGTTCCGGCGCCGCGTTGGTCAGCGGCCTCGCCTGGCGCGGCTGCCATGCCGGAACTGCGCTGCGCTTGTTCCGGCCTACCGAACCGCTCGGGGGCCAGCGACCGGATGCCGCGCCGCCAGCCCACGACCAGCAGCGGCAAACTCGACACGATCAGCGCGACGGCCGTCATCCACGGCGCGGGATCGTTCAGGATCGAAGTGCTCCCCGTCGACCAGCGGACCAGGTGGGCCAGGCCGAACGCGAGCGCGGTTGGCAGCAGCGACAGGGGGACCAGCGCCAGCAGGGCCACCAGCGACCAACGGAAGAGCCAAGCTGTCGCAAACCCGGCCACCAGCAGGAACACGCTCTGCAGTGGCCACAGGTATTCCCAGCCGGCACCGTTCAGCCAGAAGTCGGCCGGACTCGGCACGGGCCAGCGGGCGGTGGGCAGGACAAGAATCGCCAGCAACAACGAGTTC
Organism: uncultured Pirellulaceae bacterium; assembly: GCA_964443915.1. Classification (GTDB taxonomy): domain Bacteria; phylum Planctomycetota; class Planctomycetia; order Pirellulales; family Pirellulaceae; genus Anammoximicrobium. Next base: position 7,318 of record CAYUFW010000341.1, on the reverse strand, counting down.
AAGCACCAGACGGCGGCGAGCGCGACGAAACCCGTCGCCAATTTGACGGCCACCAAGTCTCTGGAAGCGACGGGCAGCGACCGGAGCCATTCCAAGGTGCGGCGTTCCTTCTCCTGCCCCACCAGCAGCACTCCGACCCCGGCGGCGAACAGGCTCGGCATCCCGGCAAACACCAGGAAGCGAGGTACGTACGTACGGTCGGGATGCAGCAGGAACAGCAACTGAAAACAGAGTCCCAACGCCAGTTGCATCCACACCAGCGGGAGCACCTGGCGGACTTCCTTCCACCACAGATGACGCAGGGCAAGCTTGCGGTTCATGCCGTGGGCACCTCGCAGTAGGCCGGCTCGGACTCCGACTCGGATTGGGACGCAGAAACGACGTGATGCAGCGGTCTCATGCAGGCGACGAAGATCTCGTCCAGCGTCGCACTGCGGGCGGCGACGCCGACCACGCCGGGATGCTGTTCGACCTGCTGCTGATGCTCGCTCGTAAACCCCATCACGATCCATTGCCGCTGCCGTCCCGAGGCCTGTTCGCTGAGCACTTCGGCGGGACCTTCGAGCGGCGGCAAAACGATCAGAGGATCCGCCAGGTTGACCGTGACCAGGCTGACGGATTCTTTGAGTTCGCTCAGCGGCCGGACCAGACAGAACTTCCCTTGCCGCAAGATGGCCACGTGATCGGCCACCCGTTCCACTTCGGCGATCTGGTGACTGGACAGCAGCACCGTCTTGCCGACCGCGGCCCGGTCGACCATGCTCTCCAAAAACTCCCGACGCACCAGCGGGTCGAGGCCTGAGGTCGGCTCGTCCAGGATCAGCAACTCCGGATCGGGGGCCAAGGCCAGCGCCAGCGCCACCTTGGCCCGCTGGCCCTTGCTCAGGCGGCGGATCTTCCACTCTGGGGAAAGCTCGAAGCGGCGGACCGTTTCGCGGTACCGGTCCAGGAAGCCGGGCGGGTAAAACGCCGAGGCAAACCAGCCGATCTCGCCCACCTGCATCCAATCGTACAACGCCGGAGCTTCGGCAACGTAGCCGATGCGGCGGCGAATCTCCAGGGCTTCCCGCGTGGGGTCCAGCCCCAACACCTGGCATGTGCCCGCGGTCGGCTGGAGAAACCCGGTGAGGATCCTGATCAGCGTCGTCTTGCCGGCGGCGTTCTCGCCCAACAGGGCAAAGACGCTTCCACGCGGCACCTCGAAGTCGATTCCGCTCAATGCCCGGCAGCCCGGAAAATGCATCGCCAGACCGCGGGCCGAAATGACGTGAGACATCGCCTGTTGCTCTCGAATCGAAATGAGAAGTATTCCGTCAATCAACCAAGAAACACGAACCTTCCTCTGCCGATCAGGACGACGCGGCCTCGCCCGGATCGGACGAAATCGTGTTCACCGTCCCAGACAACGATTCCAATTCAGTCCGCACGATCTCGCGGATCTCCGTCGCTTTCAAACCACCGTGCAGGGCCTCCGCCAGCACGGACCGCAGTCGCTGGGCGATCAGCGTCCGGCGGACGGCGCGGCACCGCTGGGGCGCTCCCGCACAGACGGCCAGTCCCCTGCCGCGCAGGGATTCGACCACCTCGTCGGCCTGCAATTGCAGGTAAGCCCGCGCGATCGTGTTCGGATTGATCGTCAACTGCTGACTGAGCACTCGTACGCTGGGCAGCAACTGGCCCGGGCCGAGCGTCCCTTCGGCGATCGCGAACTTCACCTGCCGCACGATCTGATCGTAAATCGCCACGCCGCTCTGAGGATCAATCGAAAAAAACATCCGCCACGCTCCGCTTCGCGGCCTTAGGTCTAGCCAAATGGAAAACGCCATCCCCGCGAAAATTGAATTCTGTACGTCTGACCCCTGACCGGAGACCTGCGCACCACCGTACTAGCATGATAGTACACCAGCACCCAAAGTCTGTCAAGGCTCCAAGCGGAGATTTTTTCGGCGACAGCGATCGGGTATACTCCGGCCGTCGTCGACGATTCCGCAATGGCAACATGTAGCCGTCCGATCTTGGGAGACTGAAACGATGATGAACGTTGCGTGGAGTACTTGCCGCGGCCTTCAATTGGTGTCGCGATTCCTGATCCTGCTGGGGACGGCGGCATCGATGCTGGCCGCAGCCCCGCTGGTGCGTGCGGCGGACCAGTCCGCCGACGGCCATCTCTGCATCAGCGGCATCTACCCGCATCTGGCCGCGTTCAACAGCGTGGTGAAGGACGACGGCGAGACGTACCGCAGCGGCGGCGAGTGCGGCATCGGGGCGGTGGTGCCTTGGGCCGGCAAGCTGTGGATGCTCACTTATTCGCCGCACTCCCCGACTGGCAGCACGGACAAGCTGTACACGATCGACGACGATCTGAACGTCGAGATCCGCCCGGAGAGCATCGGCGGCACGCCAGCCGGGCGGATGATCCATCGCGAGAGCGAGCAGCTGTTCATCGGCCCGTACGCGATCGACAAGGCTGGCAAGGTCCGTGTGATCCCCTACACGGCGATGCCGGGCCGGCCCACGGCCGTGTCGCGGCACGTGAGCGAACCGGCCGACAAGTTGTACTACTTCGACATGGAGGGCCGGATCTACGAAGTGGACGTCCACACGCTGGCCGTGAAGTTGCTGTTCGCCAAGCCCGTGCCCGGCTGGCACGGCAAAGGCGGCTACACGGGCCAAGGCCGGTACATCATCGCGAACAACGGCGAGAATGAGGTCCAAGGGCATCCGCTGAGCGACCTGCTCGTCGGCGGCCCTGCACAGGGCCCGGAGGACAACGGCGTACTGGCCGAGTGGGACGGGCACCAGTGGCGGATCATCGAGCGCCGCCAATTCACCGAAGTCACCGGGCCAGGAGGCATTCTCGGCTCGCCGGACGACACCGCCCCGGTCTGGGCTGTCGGCTGGGACCGCCGTTCCGTCCTGCTGAAGCTGCTGGACGGCGGCCGGTGGTACACGTTCCGCTTGCCCAAGGCCAGTCACACCTACGACGGCTACGGCGGTTGGTACACCGAATGGCCTCGAATTCGCGAGATCGCGCCAGGCAAGCTGATGCTGGACATGCACGCCATGCTGTGGGACTTTCCGCCGACGTTCAGCGCCGCCAACACGGCGGGCCTGCGTCCCATCGCCACCCACCACCGCTACATCCCGGACTTTTGCAACTGGAACGGGCGCGTCGTGCTGGCCTCGGACGACACGTCGATCATGGCCAACCCGATGGCCGGCCAGTCGCAGTCGAATCTATGGTTCGGCAAGGTCGAGGACCTGGCGACGTGGGGCCCGCGAACCGCCTGGGGCGGGCCGTGGAGCAACGATTCGGTGAAGGCCGGGGAGCCCTCCGTCCCGTTCGCGATCCATGGCTTCGAGCGGCGTTGCGTTCACTTGGCCGTCGGGCGGGGCCGCAGCTCGGACGGCATGACGGACGACGTCTCCGGAGCGGCCATCTATCGCTGCACGGGCGTCTTCCCCGTAACGGACATGCCGGATGCGCTGCGTGAGCTGGCGCGCGTGACGGTCAGCCGGGGCGACTATCATCAGCCCGGACCCGGCTATTCGTTCTCGGTCAATCAGGACGTGGTGGTGTATCTGGCCGTCGATAGCCGCCCCAAGGCGGAATTGGGCGAAGGCTGGGAGAAGACCGAGTGGACGCTCAGTTGGCGGGACTTTACCGACGACATCTACCGCAAGACGTTCAAGAAGGGAAAAGTGGAGATCCCCGGTCATCCGTTGGAGCATAAGCCCGGCGACTATGGCGTGCCGCACATGGCCTTCGTCCAACCGGCCGCGGCGGACGGCGGAAAGCTGGAGATCACCGACCTGCCGGTGAAGCTGAACGGCCTGGCCGCGTATCCGGCGTCTGTACTGGCGGCAGACGTCGCGCCGAGGCCGGCGAAACCCGCGCCGGCTGCCGCTGCCGGCCCCGTGACGTTTTCCCTGGAGGTCGACAAGCAAGGCGACGGCAAATGGACCGAATACCAGAAGATCGCCGTCCCGGCACACGGGTACGTTTCCCACGTGTTTCCCCCGGACTTTGCCGCTCAATGGATCCGCGCGACCGTGGATCGGGACTGCGTGGCGACGGCCTTCTTCCACTACAGCAGTGCGGGCCACGATCCGCAGGAGAACGCCAAGCTCTTTGCGGCCCTCGCCGGCGTGAACGAGCACCAGGCCGTCGCCGGCTTGATCCGCCCGGCGAAGCACAATCGCAACTTGCAGTACGTCGCTCAGCGCGTGGGGCAAGATGGCCAAGTCACCGAGACATACTACGAGGTGGACGAGAAGCTGGCCTTCGCAAAGCCCGCGGCGGACCGCACGGACGAAGTGAAGGAGATTGCCAAAGTCACCCAGGATTTTGCGGTCGACGAGGCGTCGGTGATCATCACGGAAAAGGGCCGGCGGTTCCGCCTGCCCAAGGGTGACTCCTGCTACGATCAGCCTTTCGCCACCGGCTGGCCGCGCGGCATCCGCGAGTGCGTCTCCGAGCGGTACTTGATGAACATCCACGGCACGTTCTACGAAAAGCCGCGCGAGGGCGGCATGTGGAAAGTCAAGCCCGTGGCCAGCCACCACCGGCAGATCATGGACTTCTGCACGTGGCGGGGGTTGCTGGTCATCAGCGGCACCAAGCCGGACGCGTGTCCCGACGGCCAGTACTTCGGCAGCGCCGACGGCGCCGGCTTGTGGTACGGCGGGATCGACGACCTGTGGAAGCTCGGCAAGCCCGTGGGCCGCGGCGGCCCCTGGTGCAACACGGCCGTCACGCCGAATCGCCCGTCCGAACCGTACCTGATGAACGGTTACGACCGCAAACGGCTCGAACTGAGCCACGATGCGGCCGAGGAGGTGACGATCACTGTCGAGGTGAACTTCGATCACACCGATTGGCGGGCGTACCAGACGTTTGCCGTCCCGGCGGGCCAGCGTGTGACGCACGAGTTCCCCGCCGGCTTCGCCGCGCACTGGGTCCGCGTCGCGGCCGACAAGCCCTGCCGCGCGACGGCGACGTTCACGTACGAGTAGTCGCGCATTGCCATCAATCCGTCGGGCGGACGGCCTCCGTAGGGAACTGGCCTTGCGGGTCTTGGAACCGCCGAGGATACTCCAGAGACCGTAAGTCGATTCGTTCACCAGGTCGGAGCACTTGGTATGCCCGCAGTCACTTTGAAGGACTTTTCGTGGGAAAGGATGATTGCTGCCGTGGATGCCGTACGAGAACGGGCCTGTCGCGCTGCGGCGGCCTTGGACAGGGCGGGAATCCAGCACGCGGTGGTCGGCGGGAACGCGGTGGCGGCGTGGGTCGCCCGCGTGGACGTCGAGGCAGTGCGAAACACGAAGGACGTCGACCTGTTGGTCCGGCGTCAGGATTTCAGGCGCGTGATCTCTGCGTTGGAGTCGGTGGGGTTCGTTCACCAGTACGTCGCGGGCGTCGATCTATTCCTGGATGGACCTGACGGCTCGGTCCGGAGCGCGATTCACGTCGTCTTCGCGCGGGAAAAGGTACACCCTGACTATTTGCTTCCCACCCCGGATGTGACCGAGTCGGAAGCCGGCCCCGAGTTCTCGGTGCCCACGCTCGAGGCCTTGGTGCAAATGAAACTGACCTCGTTCCGGCTGAAGGATCGAGTCCACCTTCTTGATCTGCTCGACGTCGGGCTGATCGACGAGCAATGGTGTGATCGCGTTCCGCCCGAACTTGCTATGAGATTGCGGGAGTTGATCGCGTCACGCGACCGCGAAGCCTAAAACCCTGCACGCGGCCGAGATGGACTGTAAGCCGAAGCGACAGCGAGTGAGTTGTGAGAGCAAGAAGGGAGAAGGGCACTGCTCAGCGCACGGATCCTGGCAGTGCTCCCCAAGAAACTCCTGCCCTCTTGTTGCTCGCTTCTTGTCACACGAAGAACGGAAAATGGCTACCGGTGCCCGCGGGGCCCATAGGCGGCGTGCGTTTCTCCCCGGACGGCAAGCGGTTGGCCGGAACGCTAGATCCCGGCTTTGGTCGTCAGGCGTCACCCGCGGAGCTTTTCTTGTGGGACGTGGCCACAGGCAAGTCTGTTTCCTTCGGCCGCGGGCCGCACCGATGGCTGTCCGTCCCGGCCTTCTCACCCGACGGACGCACGCTGGCGGTGGGAACGTTCTTCAATCCGCCTCCGCCCTGCCTGTCGGCGATCCTGGCCAACGACACATCGCTCTCGTTGCGGGACGTTGCCTTGTTGCAGCCGCCATCGAGCCATGCGATGATGGCAACGGACGCTGTCCCGAATGATAAGGAGACACCGATGAGGAAAGCACGCTTGCTGATCGCCTGTGGTTTGATGCTATCCGCCTGCCAGGTCCTGACCAGCGCCGAGCCGGCCCGTTCGTCGCTGATCCGCGACGAGAACGCGAAACCCGGCGCGCTGGACTGGCAGCTGACGCGCGTCCGGCTGGACAGCGGGGGCTTCCGCTCGCCCTGGATCGAGGGCTACTGCTCGAAACAGTCCGTGCTGGCGGGCGAGACGATCGACATCATGGTCAGCACCGATCCGCCGGCGAAGTTCAACGTCGAGATCTTCCGCACCGGCTATTACGGCGGGCGCGGCGCACGGCTGATGACGGCCCTGGGACCGTTCCAGGGGATCGCGCAACCGATCCCGCCCATCGGGGAAAAGCGGCTCCGCGAGTGCCGCTGGAAGCCCACCACAACACTGACGATTCCCGCGGATTGGCTGAGCGGCGTGTATCTGGGACGGCTGACCACGGTGCCCGATGCGGCCGAGCAGCCGTATTGGCAGAGTT
>CAYUFW010000341.1:0-506 GCA_964443915.1 uncultured Pirellulaceae bacterium | reverse complement strand
GTACACCGACCCGCGGGGACCCACGCCCGCGACGTGGCCGCCAGCTTCGACCGGCCCTACGGGCGCCAGGCGCAATACACGGGTATCGTCAACGATCCGCTGTCCGTCGGCTCCGGCGAATTCCTGTCGTTCGAACAGCCGCTGGCGTACTTCCTGGAAGAGCACGGGTATGACGTGACCTACTGCAGCAACAGCGACTGCCTCGACGCGCCGCAGATCACGCGCTGCAAGGTGTTCCTCAGCGTCGGGCACGACGAGTACTGGGACTTGCGGCAGTACCAGGCGACGAAGGCAGCCATCGAGGCGGGCGTCAGCGTGCTCTGGCTCAGCGGCAACTCGGTCTTTGCCGTCAGCACGTTCTCCAATTCCGCCGATGGCCGCCCCAACCGCATCATCACGCGCACCGGTCACTTCGGCGGCTTTACCGATGAGGATTTCAAAGCGGCCGAGGGGATCATGACCAAGGACTGGCGGCGCGAAGGTCCCGATGAGAGCCTGATCATGGG
>CAYUFW010000340.1:0-8039 GCA_964443915.1 uncultured Pirellulaceae bacterium | reverse complement strand
CAGTGAGCCGATCTTTGTCGGCATCCCCTTCTCTTCTTGGCCCAACTCCTTCTGTAACGCTCGGGCGAATTGATGGTCTTCTTCGCTCCAGGCCGGCATGCCCACCAGTTCGATGTTCTTCATCATCAGCTCGGCCAGCGCCCGGTTGTGGTGCGACTGGTGAGCGGCGGCCAGGACGCGCACTTCGGCCAGTTCCGTTCCCGTCGCCAGGGCGGCGCCCTTCGCGCAATTGACCACCCGCTCGTACATCTCCTGCACCTTGTCGTCGGAGTTGCGGAGGAAGTACCAGACCCGCGCCCGATCGGGGACCACGTTGGGGGCCTCGCCGCCCTCGGTGATCACGTAGTGCATGCGGGAGGCGAAGTGCAGGTGTTCGCGGAGGTAGTTCGTGGCCACGTTCATGATTTCCACGGCATCCAGCGCGCTGCGCCCGCCCCACGGCCCACTGCCGCTGTGTGCCGTCTTTCCCCGGAACGTGAAGATCACGGAAAACATCGCGGTTCCGGAGACGCCGTAGTCGGTGTTGAAGCCCGAACCGGAGTGGTTGTTGATCACCACGTCGACGTCTTGGAACAGGCCGGCCCGGATCATGTAAGGACGGCTGACGAGTATCTCCTCGGCCGGCGAACCAAACAGCTTGACGGTGCCGGCCAGCTTGTGCTTCTCCATCGCCTGCTTGACGGCGATCGCGGCGGCGGTGGCGGCCGAGGCCATCAGGTTGTGGCCGCAGCCATGACCGGGGGCGCCGGCCACCACGGGCGATTGTTTCGGATGGCGGCCCTGCTGCGAGAGCATCGCCAAGGCATCGTACTCGACGAGGATGCCGACCACCGGCTTGCCCGAGCCGTAGCTGGCCACGAAGCACGTGGGCATGCCGGCCAGCCCTTTCTCGACCGTGAAACCGGCTTCTTCCAGGGTCTTGATCAGCAGCGCGGAAGACTTGACCTCCTGCAATCCCAGCTCGGCATACGACCAGACCGCGTCCGAAATCCGGCCGAACTTCTCCACGGTCTGGGGCTGACCCAGCCAGTCGAGCACCGACTGTTTTACCGGCTGTTTTTCTGGGGAGACCTCGGCCGCGGCCAGAGGCGACAGCATGATAAACAGAACCAAAACGGCGTGGAAACCGTGCCCAAGGTGCTTTGCGTTGTTCATGGCTTGTCCGTGGATGGGGTCTGGTGCAGTCGATCTCGTTTCAAAGTGAGGCGCAGTCCCAGCGTAAACACTCGCGAAGTCAGCGTCCAGCCCCCGGCTGATTCGTGCGACCGGCCGGCGTCAGGCGACGCACTTGTCCGCCGCGCGGCAAGTCGCTACGCTGGGTGCCACGGGAGACATCGCAATGCTGCCACAAAAAGACTCTGACACCCCGCTTCGTGCCCTCCTCGACCGCCTGGGCATCTTTCCGCCGCTGTTCTGGGGCTACGTGGGCCTGCTGTTGTTCATGATCGGCGACGGCGTCGAGGCGGGATATCTGTCGAAGTACCTGGTCGATCGGGCGATCGCTGACGAGAAGCTGGTCGCGGTGATCTTTACGGTCTACGGCATCACCGTGGCTGTCTCGGCGTGGCTCTCGGGCGCCCTGTCGGACCTCTGGGGACCGCGGCAGGTGATGGCGCTCGGCCTGTTGATCTGGGTCGTGTTCGAGGTGGGATTTCTGCTGTTCGGCGTGGCGCCCGGCAAGTACCTGCCGCTGATGATCATGTACGCCCTGCGAGGTTTCGGCTATCCGCTGTTCGCGTACGGGTTCCTCGTCTGGATCTCGGTGGCCGCGCCCCGGCACCGCCTGGGGACCGCCGTGGGCTGGTTCTGGTTTGCCTTGACCGGCGGTTTGATGACCTTGGGTCCGCTGTTTGCCAGCTACGCGATTCCGTTGATCGGTCCCTACCAGACGCTCTGGTGCTCGCTGGGACTGGTCGTGTGCGGCGGCGCCGTCGGCCTGTTGGGCGTGCAGGAACCCATCGGGAAAAAACGCTTGGCGCCGGCCGGCGAGCATCCGCTGCGGACGGTGTTTTCCAGCGTCTCGATCGCCTGGCGGAAGCCGAAGACGGCCATCGGGTGCGTTGTCCGCATTATCAACACGGCGCCGCAGAACGGTTTCCTCGTCTTCCTGCCGATCTACTTCACGGAGACGATCGGGTTTGAACTGGGCCAGTGGCTGCGGCTGCTCAGTTTCATGTTCCTCAGCAACATCATCTGGAACCTGCTGTTTGGGTTCATTGGCGACCGGTTCGGCTGGAGGCGCACCGTCGCCTATTGCGGCGGAGTCGGATCGGCCGTCACCACGCTGCTGCTCTACTACGCGCCGCACTCGTTCGGCGTCAACTATCCCCTGGCCGTTCTGGCGGCGGTTCTCTACGGTGCGACGCTCGCCGGCTACGTGCCGCTGTCCGCCTTGATGCCGTCCTTGGCGCCCGACAACAAGGGCGCGGCCATGTCGCTACTGAACCTGGGAGCGGGGGCCAGCAACTGGGTGGGGCCGGCGATTGTCGCCCTGTTCCTGCCGGTCGCCGGGGTCGGCGGCGTGATGTGGATCTACGCCGTGCTGTACCTGATCAGCGCCGTCTTGGCGCTCTTCCTGACGCTGCCCGGTGAGAAGACGGGGTCCGATTCGTGAACTATCCATCGATCGATCTGCGGAGTTGGGAAAGGAAAGCAACGATGAGAACGTTCTGCCTGTCGCTGCTACGTGTCTGCCGTTGGCGTATCGGGGTGCTGATGGTTGGGCTGTTCCTGATCACGGCCCGCGCGGGCATGGGCGGTGAATCGCCTGTCACGGCCGACGTGCTGTTGCGGGGCGGCATGCTCTACGACGGCAGTGGGCGGGAAGCCGCGATCGCGGATCTGGCGTTCCATCAGGGCAAGATCGTAGCCGTGGGTCAACTCGACGCGGTCTCCGCCAGTCGGGTCATCGATTGCAGCGGGCTGATCGTCGCTCCCGGGTTCATCGACCTGCACACGCATTGCGAACCCGTGGGACCGCTGGCGATGCGTCAGAACTTGAACTACCTGACCCAGGGCTGTACGACGGTCGTCAGCGGCAATTGCGGCGGGGGCACGATCGAGATCGCCGCCTATTTCGCCCGACTGGAGCGGGACGGTGCGGGCACGAACCTGATCCTGCTGGTGCCGCACGGATCGGTCCGCGCGAAAGTCATGGGGGACGACAACCGCCCGCCGACCGCCGCGGAACTCCAGCGGATGCGGGATCTCGTAGCACGCGGGATGCGCGAAGGGGCGTGGGGGATGTCGACCGGCTTGATCTACCCACCGGGAATGTTCGCCCAGACCGAGGAAATCGTCGCGCTGGCCCAGGTCGTTGCCCGGCACAACGGTTTATATGTCAGCCACATCCGCAACGAAGCGGAGGGCCTCTTGGGGGCGTTGCACGAGGCGCTCCAAATTGGCCGGGAAGCAGGCTTGCCCGTACACATCTCGCACCTGAAAGCCGTCGGGCCGTCCAACTGGGGATCGCTGCGCAAAGCGGTATCGCTGGTCGAAGAGGCGCGAGCTGAAGGCTTGACCGTCACGGCCGACCAATACCCGTACATCGCGACTTCCACGAACCTGGCCGCGATCCTCTTTCCGGCGACGGAACTGGCCGGCGGATTGAAGGACTTTGCCCGCCGGATGCGGGACGATGCGGCGTACCGGGGGGCGGTCCGCCAATTGGTCCTGCGGCGGCTGAAAGACAATCCCCGGATCGTGATCGCCGCGTGCGGGAAACATCCGGAATGGAACGGCAAGAGCCTGGACGACATCGCGGCCGAACTGAAGACGGACGTGGCGGGGGCCGCCATGGCGGTGCAGGCCGACGGCGGCGCCTCGGTCGTGCGGTTCGTGCTCTCGGAAGACGACGTCCGCTTCGCCATGACGGTCCCCTGGGTCGCGACCGGCTCGGACGGCAACACGCATGTGCCCCATCCCGGCGTCAGGCCTCACCCGCGCAGTTTTGGCTCCTTTCCCCGGAAAATCGGCTTTTACGCGTTGCGAGAGAAAACGCTGCCGCCGGCTCTGGCGATCCGCAGCGCGACGGGCCTGCCCGCCGACATCTTGCAGTTGCCCGAGCGGGGTTACTTGCGGCCAGGCTATGTGGCCGACATCGTGGTCTTCGATCCGGAGACCTTCATCGACCGGGCGACCTTTGAGGATCCGCAACAGTACGCGCCGGGCGTCCGCTGGCTGTTTTTGGCCGGCCAGGCGGCGATTGCCGATGGCCAGGTGGCCGAGGCCTTGTACGGCCGGCCGCTCCGGCACCCTACTTCTCCTGCCGGAAAAACTCCCTGATCGCCGCCTCGGCCAGCACGCGCGTGGCGTTGACCACCGGCACCGAAGCGCGTTGGGGGTTGAAAGCCAGCGGGATCTCGGTACAGCCGAGCACGATTGCCTCCGCGCCCTTCTGCTCGACGTTCCTTCCCGCAGTGAACAACAAATCTTCGCTGGTCTGCCGGTCGACGCCGGCCTTGATGCCGTACACGGCTTTCATCACACAGTCGTTCTGGATCGGCTCGTCAGGATACACCAGCGACAGCCCGCGAGCGCGGAACTCCCGCTCATACAGGCCGGTGGAGATCGTTCCGTTGGTGGCCAGCAGTCCGATCCGCCGCGCGTCCGGATGATGTTTGCCCACGGCCTCGGCCGCTTCGCGGATCATGTGCAGGATGGGAATCTTGACCGAGCGCTGCATGTCGTCGTAGAAGTAATGCACCGTATTGCAGGGGATGACGATGAACGAGGCACCGGCCTTCTCGAGCCGTGTCGTCCCCTCGACGAGGTAAGGAATGATCGACCGGTCCTGGTTCTGGATGGCCGTGGTCCGGTCCGGGACCTGCGGGAAGCTGAAGATCAGCGTGGGGATGTGGTCCTGGTCCTTCTGGGCCGGCGTCAGCCGGACGATTTCCTGATACAGGTTGGCCGTCGCCTCGGGGCCCATGCCGCCGAGAATCCCCAGCACGCGGCGCGGGGCCACCTGCGCGTCGGCTGCGGCGCATCGGCACGCTGCCCAATTCGCAACCATCACCGCCGCGCAGAACAGCACGGCCCATCGTCGAACGTTGTCTCGTTGCATCAGCGTTGCCTCGTGGTCTGGCTCCTAGGCCGCCTTTCGCCGCGGCGGCTGTGACGGCAGCCGATAGAGTCTCGCGTTCCCCGCCTTGCCGGACTCTTCGGCCAAGTTCATCTTCCGCAAGCAGTAGGCGATCCGTTGGGCCACCCAGCGGGGAACGCCGCACCGGCTGGCCAAGTGCCCCGTGTGGAACGGCGACGGCAGTCCTGCGGGCAGCAGTTGAATCAAGTCATCGCCGGTCCGCAAGCGATGCACGCGGTGTACGCGCACCAGGGCTTGATCTTCCACCTGAAAATCATCCCGCCGCCAGCGCCGCCGCCGGCCGTGTCCTGGATAGCGCCGTTCTTCGATTTCCACCAGCGGCACTTCCAGAGACAGGTTCGCGTGGGGAAAGACGCGCGTGAAATAGATCAGCTCGTGAAACACGTCCAGCACGGTCCCCTGCTTGGGGCTGCGTCGCCGGCCCAGCACGCGCCCGCCGCGAGCGTCCTGGCGGACGATCCACTTACAGCTGACAATCGGTTTCACGACCAGCACGCGGTGGGTCTTCAGCAACGCGGAGACTTTGTCGCGAATCGCCGCCAACGAGCCGTGCTGGATCTCGACCAATTCGTCGCCGCAGACGACGTCGATCCGGTACTTCTCCAGCGGCGCCTCCAGCTGGGATTCCCCGTCGGCGTAAATCTCTTTCAATTGGCGATGGAGCGAGGTTTCCATGACTGTTGCGACGGCAGGCGGCAAACGACGAACCGTGTTCTCGGGGACACGCGTCCCTCAAGAGTATCGTCGCTGCCGTCGAGTCATGTCCAGAGCGAAATCGAGGGAAGCCGGCGTCATGCCCGTGGAGACTGCGATGGGACGACGCCCTGGGGCAGATCAGCCGCGGGCTTCCAGGCGGGTGCGGCGGGCGCGGCGTTCGGCACGCAGCCGGGCGCGGCGCTTGATTTCGCTGGGTTTCTCGTAGTACTCTCGACGCCGCATTTCCTTCTTGATGCCGCTTCGTTCTACCAATTTGCGGAAGCGGCGAACTGCCTCCTGAATGGATTCCTTGTCTCGAACCATCAACTTGACCATTAGTCCTCCTTAGCAAAATGATCTCAGCACAACGCAGAAAACTGGTGCAACCGACCCATCGCCAGCCTCGCAAGTCCAGTAAGATACACAAGATTCGCCCCAGCTGTCCAGTGTCCCCGGCCCATAAAAATGCCGACTCTGCTCTGGGCGGCCAACCTGCTATCGCCGCAAGATCATCCAGTCTAAATCGTCCGAAATCGCCGAAAAATCAAAAAGGAGACACTTTGCTCGGCCCGGGCCGTCGGCAGCGTGCGCCAAATGAAACCGGATCGCCCCCCAGCGACGGGCCAAAGGCTCATTTGGGCGGCGATCCGATGCTTGCCGGAAGTCGTTCTGTCAAAAGGCTTTGGGACGAGCGACACGCGCGGCGTCCGGGCTGTGCGAAGATGTGTTCGCGCGTGCTCGACTGCCGAGTCTTGCCCATGCCCGCGCCCCCTTGAAAGGCGATGGTCTGCCAAGGCGTGGGCATTCGGCGGCTCGCGGCGCGGTCCGGTGGCACGGCCTACTTGTTGGCCGTGCGAAGCGGCACGCGACGCGCAGCGGCGAAAGGGCTCACCGGCCGTCCGGCGCCGGGCCGGCAACGGACTGGATCGCGGATTCCCCCCAGGCCAGCTTCGTGCGCACTTCCGGCACGGCTGACAAGCAAACCGTGCCACACCGAGCAAGGCCACGCCCGTCTGCCGGATTCGATCGTCGGCCGGTGCGATTGGCAGTTCTGCAGCTGTGCCGGGACTCCGGTTTCGCAGAACCTGAGCTACGAAGGCAGCCTATTGACGCGAGCGATGATTTCGCGCATCTGCTCTCGCGGCACGATGCCTCGCTGTTCAACGACGTCAGCCACGGCAATCTGGCACAGCCAGCGGCACTTCGCCACGCAAGGCTTTCGGAGCTTCGTGCGAACGTTGCCGCCAGGATGCCAGGGAAGCAAGACCTCGTCCTCTTCGAGCGGTTCGCGGAACCGAGATGTCACCGCGACCGCAACCAAGGGCTCTTGACCGGAGATCTCAGACGTTGCGGTCACGATTACCAACGGGCGCAGCTTGCGGTTGCCGCCTTGCGGGTCGTACACTTCGGCTTGAACGATTTGGCCTTGAACGAGTGGGGACATGATGCCGACTAAAACAGTTCTTCTTCCTCGGCGTCAAACCATTCCTTGGCGGGCTGATACTTGGCAGCCAACTCGCGAAGCCGGGTGTTCGACGGAGTACCGGGGATATCGGGGCCCGCTTCCGCACGCGTCAACGGGCCGCTGGCAGGCGAGGGACTGAGGTTCGTCACGGGATGCACCGTCACGGCGACGACCTGACCGTCCGGGAATCCGGGCAGGTCCTCCACCTCGATCGTGTTGCCGTGGATCACGCCACGCAGAACCGTTTGATTGGGCATGCGGTCCCCTCCCCTCGTAAACGGGCACTTGTTCCATGCCGCCCGCTGCAGCCGTCCCTTGGACCCAGCGAGATTCACCGACCTTATCATACCCGCCGGTCCCAGACGCGGCAACCAAGGAATCGAACCGGTTGACCAACCGTGGTGGGAACCGCCAGCATTGCGCTGGTCGAAGGCGCCACGGTACTGACTGCGGATGCGTCCGACTTCGAGAAGGTGCCCGGCCTGACGATCGACGACTGGACCCGCTGATCCGCACCGTGGCCCCGCCGGCGCAGCTCTTGGATCACGGGGAAGCGTAACCATCCCACGGGCAAGGCGTGGGCATTCGGCGGGGCGCGGCCGGGTGGCACGGCCTACTTGTTGGCCGTGCGAAGCGGCGCGCGACGCGCAGCGGCGAAAGAACTCACCGGCCGTCCGACGCCGGACCGGCAACGGACTGGATCGCGGATTCCCCCCAGGCCGGCTTCGTGCGCACTTCCGGCACGGCTAACCAGTAAGCCGTGCCACACCGAGC
>CAYUFW010000339.1:0-8118 GCA_964443915.1 uncultured Pirellulaceae bacterium | reverse complement strand
TTATGCGCGTACCCGCCCCACCGCCCGCCACACCCGCCTCACCCATCGGCGTCCCGCCATGCCCGATCTCGAACACAAGAGCAGCCTGTTGGACGAACTGGAGCAGCGGCAAGATGAAGTGCTCGCTCAACTGGACCAGCTGAACGCCCGCATCGAGGACTTGTTGAACGAGTGTCTGCAGACGCGCAACCCCGAATTGCAGTTGGCCGATTTGTGAGCTGCCGGGAATCCGGCTTTCCGATTCCGGCGACCGCTCTATAATACGGGCTCCAGCACTTCTGAACTCAGCAAGAGGAGGCTCCCATGGCAACAGGGTTTGGCATTATCGGTTGTGGCATGATCGCCAATTTCCACTGCAAGGCGGTCGCGGACATCCGGAACGCGAAAGTGGCGGCGTGTTTCGACATGGTGCCGGCCGCGGCGGATCGGCTGGCTGCCCAGTTTGGCTGCCGGGCCTATCACGAACTGGATGCGATGCTAGCAGACCCCGCCGTGGACGTGGTCACGATCTGTACGCCCAGCGGAGCCCATCTGGAACCCGCCGTCGCGGCCGCCAAAGCCGGCAAGCACGTGATCGTGGAAAAGCCGCTGGAGGTCACGCTGAAACGCTGCGACGCGATCATCGACGCGTGCGACAAGGCCGGCGTGACGCTGGCCACGATTTTCCCGTCGCGGTTCCACGAGTCGGCCCAGTTGATGAAGCGGGCCGTCGAGCAGGGCCGTTTCGGCCAGTTGACGATCGGCGACGCCTACGTCAAGTGGTACCGCACCCAGCAGTATTACGACAGCGGGGCTTGGCGCGGCACCTGGGCGCTGGACGGCGGCGGAGCGCTGATGAACCAGGCGATCCACAGCGTCGACCTGCTGCTGTGGCTGATGGGACCCGCGGCCGAAGTCACGGCGCACACGGCGACGCTGGCTCACCAGCGGATCGAGGTCGAGGACGTAGCCATGGCGACGCTGCGGTTCGCCAACGGGGCGCTGGGGGTCATCGAGGCCACTACGGCCGCTTACCCCGGCGAGCTGAAACGCATTGCGATCCACGGCTCGGAAGGCTCGGCGGTGCTGGAGGAAGAGGACATCAAGACGTGGGCCTTCGCCAAGCCGACGGCCCGCGACAAGGCCCTGCTGGAGCGGATGGCCGGCAAGACGCACACGGGCGGCGGCGCGGCCGACCCGGCCGCCATCGGCCATCACGGGCACACGGCCATGTTCAAGGACGTGCTGAAGGCCGTCAGCAGCGGCGGCAAACCGCTGATCGATGGTCGCGAAGGACGCCGCAGCGTGGAAGTGATTTTGGCGATCTACAAAGCAGGCGAGTCAGGCCGCAGCGTTCCGCTGCCGCTGAGCGGGGACCCCGTGTTGCGGGCCCGGGCGAAGAAGAAGGGGTAGCGAGTTGCGGGATGCGGGATACGGGATGACGCCATGAAACAGCTAACGGATTGGCTGGTCTACCTCGTCGTGCGTTTGGCCGTCTGCTTCGTGCAGGCCATCTCCCTGGAATCGTGTCACGCGATCGCCCGCGTGCTCGCTTGGGTGGCCTGCGACCTGGTCCGGCTGCGGCAGCACGTCGTGGAGGAGAACCTGCGGCAGGTGTTTCCGGATCTGGCCGACGGCGAGCGCCGCGACTTGGCCCGGCAGATGTGGGAGCACTTGTTCCTGATGGGCTGCGAGATCGCCCACGCACCGCGCAAAATCCACGAGACCAACTGGCGGCGGTACTTCTACTTCCACGGCAAACGCGAGATGGTGGCGTGTCTGTTGGACCCGCGTCCCACGGTGTTTGTGTCCGGGCATTTCGGCAATTTTGAGCTTTCCTCGTACATGATGGGCCTGTTTGGGTTTCCCACCTATGCCATTGCCCGTCCTTTGGACAATCCGTACCTGGACCGCTACGTCAACCAGTTCCGCAGCACGCACGGCCAGTTCATCTTGCCCAAGGACGGCAGCGCGGCTCAAGTGGACGCGGTGCTCCGCAGCGGCGGGGTGATTGCCCTCTTGGCCGACCAACATGCGGGCCGCAAGGGCTGCTGGGTGGATTTCTTTGGGCGTCCCGCCTCGTGCCACAAAGCGGTCGCCCTGTTCACGCTGGTCAGCGGAGCGCCGCTGGTGGTCGCCTACGGCCGGCGCGTCGGCGGGCCGCTGCAATTCGAATTGGGCGTCCACGGGATCGCCGATCCCCGGATTCCCAGCGCGGATTTGTCCGGAGTGAAGGCGCTCACGCAGTGGTACAACCGGATGCTCGAACAAATCATCCTCGTGTCGCCCGAACAGTACTGGTGGGTCCACCGCCGCTGGAAAGAGCAGCCGGCGAAAAAAGAAAAACGCCAGGAACCGGCACGTTCTGCCACGGTTGCCGGCGACTTGCCCACACGCTCTGCGGCCTGAGGCGACGGAGCTGTCCGGCGGATGACCGCTCCCTGGCGATCAGGCGTCCCCCTCGGCCGGCCGCAGCCGCGCGAGCACCTCGCCGATCTTCTGGAACAAGTCCGCGGCGCGGATCGGCTTCGAGACGTAGTCATCCATGCCGGCCTCCAGGCAGCGTTCGCGGTCCCCTTTCAT
The DNA here is from genome assembly GCA_964443915.1 of uncultured Pirellulaceae bacterium. Classification (GTDB taxonomy): domain Bacteria; phylum Planctomycetota; class Planctomycetia; order Pirellulales; family Pirellulaceae; genus Anammoximicrobium. The sequence continues at coordinate 5,556 of CAYUFW010000339.1, read as the reverse complement.
GGCGTGCGCGGTCATCGCGATGACGGGGACGTGCCCGCCGCCGTCTCGCTCCCGTTGGCGAATCGCGGCCGTCGCTTCCAGACCGTCCAGGTTGGGCATTTCGACGTCCATCAGAACCAGGTCAAACGCGCCGTCCCGCAGCAGCTCCAGCGCCGCTTGGCCGTCGCCCGCCACGGTCACGCCGTGCCCGTGTTTTTCCAGGATCGCCACGGCCAGCCGCTGGTTCACGACGCTGTCCTCGGCCAGCAAGATGCGCAGCGGAGGCAGCGTCACGGCTGCCGGACCGGCCGGCTGGCGAACGGCGATCTCCGCCGCTTCGCCGCCCAGCCCGGCGGCAATGGCATTGAAGAGTTCCGATTGCTTGACGGGCTTCATCAGGCAGGCGGACACGTTCAACTGACGGCACCGTTCGGAATCGCCCGGACGTGCGCCCGAGGTGAGCACGATGACCGCCGGCGGCGGCAGGCCGGGCTGGTCCCGGACCCATTCGGTCAACGTCAGACCGTCGACGTTGGGCATGTTCAGATCGGTGATGAGCAGCCGAAATGCCGGTCCTCGTTCGGCGGCCGCCTGCAACGCCTGCAACGCCTCGTGGGCGCTCGACACCGCCGTCGGCTCCATCCGCCAGCTGCGGCTCATCTCTTCCAGGATCAGCCGATTGGTGGCGTTGTCGTCCACGAGCAGCACCCGCGTGCCTTCGACAAAACTCGGCCGCTCTGCGGATGGGCCGCCCGCCGACTCATGGGCCAGCGGGAAGGGAAGCGTGAAACGGAACGTGCTGCCGGCGCCAACCGCGCTGTCCACCGTGATCTCCCCGCCCATCAAGCGCACCAGCTGCCCCACGATGGCCAGCCCCAGTCCCGTGCCGCCGAAGCGTCGCGTCATCGAGGTGTCGGCCTGGGTGAAGGGCTCGAAAATCGACTGCCGTTTCTCCGCCGGGATGCCGATCCCCGTGTCGCGGACGGAGAATTGCAGGGTCACGTCGACCGGCGTCTGCCGCTGGCATTGGACCTCCAGCACGATCTCGCCGCGCTCCGTGAACTTGACCGAGTTCCCGATCAGGTTCACGATGATCTGATCCAGCCGCGAGCAGTCGCCCACGAGTTGGTCCGGGGCCGCCGGGTCGATACGGCAAGCCAGTTCCAGGCCCTTGCGATGCGCGGACATCGCCAAGGGCTTGATCACGCTGCCGACTCGTTCGCGCAACGCGAAAGGCACTGCTTCGACCTCCAGCTTGCCGGCCGCAATCTTCGAGAAGTCCAGGATGTCGCAAAGCAGCCGCAGGAGTTGATCGCTCGATTGGCGGACCAGCGTCAGGTACTCGCGTTGCGCCGGCGTCAACTCCGTGTCCAGCACTAGGTCCGTCATCCCGATGATCGCGTTCATCGGGGTCCGGATCTCGTGGCTCATGTTGGCCAGGAAGTCACTCTTGGCGCGGTTGGCCTCCTCCGCCTCGCGCTGCGACTTCGTGAGTTCGACGTTGGCCCGTTCCAGTTCCGCCGTTCGCTGTCGGACCCGTTGTTCCAGGGAAGCGTGCAACTGCCGGAGCCGCTCGGCCAGCACGTTATAACTGTGGCCGACCACGGCGATTTCGTCGCGGCCCGGCTCGGGGATCAGGGCCAGCGGCGAGCCTTCCTCCGAGGCTGCGGCCGCTTGGAAATGACGGGCCATCGCCGCCAGCCGCCGGCCCGCCACCACCCGGAACGCAACCACGATCGCGACGAACAGGCCGGCCAGCCACGGGCACAGCAACAGGATGTTCCGCCCGGCGTCCTCCCAGAGTGCGTCGTACACGCGGCTCATCGGAATGCCGATCACATCCATCCCCGCCAAGTCGCCTTCGCCGTATCCAAAGCCCATCTGCGATCCATACCGGTCCAGCAGCGATTGCGGAGAATGCTCCGGGCGGCCGTGGCATGGCAGGCAGGCTTTGCCGATGCGCATCGGGCGCGAGCACACGTAGTATTCCTCCAGTTCGTTGCTGTCTTTGGGCCTCAGACGCCGTGTCCCTTTCCATTCCACTGCCTGCGGATGTTCCCGGAAATACGCCAGAATTTCGCGTTCGTCCTGGCCTGCGAGGTTCTTGGAATTGCGTGGATTCTCGGAGGAAAACTTGATGAAGTAGTCGTCAAAACGGACGGTTACTTTCTCAAACACGTTGCGGGCGATGTAGGACGTACTCATCGCTTCCACCACGAACTCGTCAGCGGGGATGCGGGCCGCCATCGCCGGCCGAATCGACTCCGCCGCGTAATCGCGAATGGCCACGTCAAACGCCAAAGCCAATTCGGCCTGACGCTCGGTCAGATGCATCAAGCTCTGTTTGGTTGAGTGCCAAGTCAGGCAAACGACAACCGCCGCGAAAGCGACGGCAAAGACTCCCACCAGCACGGAAAACTTCACGCCAATACTGTTCACAGCCCATCTCCCTGCCCCAGCTTACCTGATCGCAGCGAAAAGAACAAACGAGCCGGAGCTGGTCGCGAGCGGTTCTGACGTCGTTTTTTTCCCGCCAATCTGGCGGAACCTTGCCGCCTGCGTCCACTCCCTGGAGCCGCCGGGCGGGGCGGGGACGGGGCCGGGTTGGTGGGACCTGTCAGACTTTACCGCCTGCGTTGACTCTGCGTGACTTGTCAGAAGTTCTGATCGAAATGCGCATGAGGGTTCGATAAACGAAAACGAGTCCGTTCCGGGGCTGGTTAGCTGGCCTGCAAGCCGATAGGGAGAGTTCCGCATGAAGATGCGACCCTGGATTCCCGTCTTGGTAGGGGTGGTCTTGTTGTCGGGCACGGCGGGACAAGCGTGGTGCCAACCCAAATGTGCGCCAGGCGTCATCTACCGTTGCGCGCGTCCCGCCGTCATCGACAAATCTTGCGGGCCGTCCGACGCTTGCAGGCCGTGCAACGCCTGCGGGCAGAAGTCGTGTGGCAAGACGGACTTGACCTGCTGCGTTCGAAGCGTTCCCAAACCGAGCCCGTGCGTGCCGCGGAAAGTCGTGACGGCCAGCGAGCCGCGGCGGCTGGTGTTGTCCCACGGCTCCTGCAAACGGATTGTGCCGCACGAGTCACCCAAGGCTGGCAGCGGCTGCGGACCCGCCAAGACCGGCGGCTGCCCGTGCGATTGCCGTCACGAGACGATCTTCGGAACCGAGACCATCTTCGGAGACCTGGCGCTTCGTCAGCCACGTGCGTGTCCATCAGGTTGTGGCACCCTCGGCGGCGTGCGTCCCTTGGCTGGGGTCCTCGCCCGGCTGGATGCGTCCCTGGAGAAGGTCTTTGTCTGTGACCGAGAGACGTGCGGCAAGTCGAACGGCAAGGGCGGCTGCGAGTGCGGCGGCAAAACCAAGTACAGCCAGGACATGCGGGATGCCCCGATCTTGGAAGGGCAGACGGACGAACGCCCTCTGGAAGAGAATCCGTTCCGCGACGATGCGGTCGAATCCGATGCAGAGCAGCCGGCCCCGTTGCCGCCGGCCCCGCTTCCCCCAGTCGGTGCGGCGGCGAGTCGGATTCGCGGAAACGTGCCGCCGAGCCGTCCCGGTTTCGCCCACATCAGCGACCGGGCGAGCAACCCTGCGGCAGCGCCGCAAGTCGGCGCTCCGGCCGCGGATCGTCTGGCGCCGGTTCGCCGCTCGATCCTGGACCGGCCGTCAGGCCCCGCCACCAGCCGCCGCCCGCCCGCCCTGCTGAGTTCGTTCAAGCTGGACTGAAGAAGAGCCATCCGGCTTGGAAATCAAGCCTCGAAATCGCCGCGCCGCGGCTGGATCGGGTCGGGCTTTTCCTCGACGGTCTGCCGTTCCCGCCAGGGTTTCTTCTGCTGGTAGCTCTCCAGTTCCTTCTTCAACTGCTCGTCGACTTCTTTGTCCTTCGTGCCCAGCTCCACGGCTTTGCCGGACCACTTGCGTGCCGTTTCGAAGTCGCCGGTTTCCGCGTAAGCGGCGGCCAGCGTGCTGAGAATGTGCGGCTTCTTGTACTCGGTCACTTCGCAGGCTTTGGTCGCCAGCTTGATCGCCCGCGGCCCGTCCCGCAGTTTGTCTTCGGGCGACGTGGCCAGGACCCAGGCGAAGTTGTTCAGCACGCCGTCGTCGTCCGGCTTCTGCTTCAGCAGGATCTCGAAATCCGCGATCGCTTCCGCGTGCTTGCCGACGCTCAGCAGCGTGTCCGCCCGGGCCTGGCGGGCCTGGAAGTCGTCCTCGTCCTCCGCGAGGATCTTGGTGAAGATGTCGAGGGCCTTGCTGGGCCGGCGGTCCTTGATGTAGAAGCCCGCCAACTGCATCCGCCACGGGACGTTCTTCGGATCCAGTTTCAGCAGCGTCTCGATGTCCGCAATGGCGTCGCCCAGCCGGCCCTCCTCGGCGTAGATCAAGCTCCGCAGCAGGATGCCTCCGGACAGACCGGGAGCGATCAGCAAGACGCGTTCGACGTCATCTTTGGCCGCGGCCAGGTTGTCTTGGATCAGGTACAGCCGGGCGCGAAGGACCAGGGCCTGGAGGTCCTTCGGGTCGTTCTTGACCGCCTGGTCCAAGTCGGTCAGCGCGCCGTCGATGTCCTCTTTGAGCACCTTCAGCCGGGCCCGCAGGGTGTACCCCAGCGACGACTCCGGTTTCAGTTGAATCGCCTTCTCGACGTGCGGCAGAGCCTCGTCGTACTTGTCGATGTTCGTCAGGGCTTCCGCCAGCGCCAAATGCGCGTTGACGTTGTTCTCGTTCTGTTTCAGCAAGCTCTGGTAGTCTGTGATCGCCTTGTCCGTCTGGCCTTGATCCAGGTAGACCAGGGCCCGGGCTTGCCAGGCGTCCGCGTTGCCAGGATCCGCCTCGATGGCCAGGCCGTAGTCTTTCAACCGGTCCTCGGCCTTCTCGTGGAAGCCGCCGCGGAGCACCAGAGCCGCCGCTTTCTTTTTCTTGTTGTCCTCAAACAAATTCACTGCCGCACCGGCCGCCTGAGCGCCCCGTTGGGCGTCGCCGCCGGGCAGCGCGTGGAGGCGGGCGGCCAGCAAATGCGCGTCCGCCAACACAGGATTGACCTCGACGGCCTTCTCCAGATCCTTCAGCGCGAACTGCCGCAGCAGCGGCCAGCGGCGGTCGGGCGGCGTCTGATCGAAGATCGGCCCGCAGAGTTGAGCGGCGTGCTGGTACAGCGTTGACGACAGCAACTGCTTGGCGAACGCCTGATTCGATTCGTCGAGCCCTTTCTTCAGCGCGCTCTCGCACAGCTTGGCGACTTTCTCCAAGTCGGCCAGCGATTGGGCGGTGACCTGCAGTTCGGTGGCCTTGTCCAAATCGGCCTGACCTTCATTGGCGGCCTGGGTTCCTGGGGCAAGCACGATTGTCAGCGCCAGGAAACAAACGCCTGGTAAAGCCAACATCCCTGTACGATTCATTCTGGAGTTCTCCCTGCAATAGCCGGATTTTGGGGCGCGGGGACCGACACAGCGATCCGCTACAACACATTATTACGCAAATCGCGGTTCGCGGCTATCCAAGGAGTTGCGCAAATGCTAGTAGTCGGGCTGACGCATCCTCTCGCCGCAGCCATCGTGGGTTGAAAGGGCTCAGAC
>CAYUFW010000338.1:7360-8138 GCA_964443915.1 uncultured Pirellulaceae bacterium | reverse complement strand
TCGCGCTGCCAGCGGCGTCCTCGGCGCGCTGGGCGAGCACGGTTGTCAGACGAACTAATAATTCTCCGGTTGTTATCCGGACCTTGCCGTCGTGTTATCTGGCCGGTTCGGTTGGATATCGCCGGTTGGATCAAGGGGTAGTTTATCGGCGCAAGAGGCGGCATTGCAACTATTTTCGGCGGATTTTCCCGAGGTGGGCAGCCGTTTATCTCGGCCAGATAATACCGATTGGGAAGTGTAACGGGATCTACAGCCAATGGGTGGGAGATGCCGAGGTCCGTGTTATCTGGCCGGTTTTGGCCAGATAATACGTCGTGCGCCCGGCGGCTGAGATCTCGGAAGTTGTTGGCCGCACGGGGCTTGCGTCGAGCCGTGGGGTGACGGTTCGGCTATGTTCTCTGGCCGGAATTGGCCAGAGAACACGATGCGGACCACCGTTTTGCTGGGGGAGGCGGGCGCTCACTGCGTTGGGCGATGGTCCGTCGGCCAGATAACAGGGTGGTGGCGGCAGATGGGGGACGCTTCCAACAAAGGGCCGCGTCACGGCTTGCGACCGAGATGCGAGACGCCGGTTTCGTGTTATCTGGCTGGGGGCGACGAGCGGCGAGGAGCGAGGCAGCAGGAGGGGACGCGCAAAAAGGTCGCCCGGAGTGTTGACATGTGACTTCATGTACAGTTAATATACGCACGTTTATTTTCAGGGTTGCGGAACGGACTCGCTGCGCGGGTGCCGGCACGTTGCCGGAGCCGGCAGCGGGCGACCGATTCCACGTGGTCG
>CAYUFW010000338.1:6558-7259 GCA_964443915.1 uncultured Pirellulaceae bacterium | reverse complement strand
GGCGGTTCGTGATCTTTCACCACATGCGGCACCCGTTGGAGATGGGCGCGAAAGAAGTGTCCGAGTTCTTGACTCATCTGGCGGTGGAGGGACGCGTCGCGGCTTCGACGCAGAACCAAGCCTTGTCGGCCTTGTTGTTCCTGTACCGCGAAGTGCTGGAACGCGACTTCGGCTGGCTGGACAACGTGGTGCGGGCGAAAAAGCCGAAGCATCTGCCGGTGGTGTTCACGCCGGAAGAAGCGATGGGCGTGATCGAGGAATTGAAGGGGCGGCGCTGGCTGATGGGGATGCAGCTGTATGGGGGCGGATTGCGGCTGACCGAGTGCCTGCAACAGCGTGTGAAGGACTTGGACTTCGAGCGGCTCCAGGTCACCGTACGGGACGGGAAGGGGGAAAAGGACCGGGTGACGCTGCTGCCGGAGGCCGTCGTGGAGCCGTTGAAGGAGCATTTGGCGAACGTGCGAAAGGCTCACGAGCGGGCGTTGTCCGAGGGCTACGCAGGCGTCGAGTTGCCCTATGCGCTGGCCCGCAAGTACCCGAATGCCGACCGGGAGTGGGGCTGGCAGTACGTGTACCCGTCGGACCGTCCGTCGCGGGACCCGCGCAGCGGGGCGTGGCGGCGGCACCACTTGGACGACTCGTACCTGCAGGACGCCGTGCGGGCGGCAGTCCGGAAGCTGGGCATCGAGAAACTCGCCGGT
>CAYUFW010000338.1:0-6548 GCA_964443915.1 uncultured Pirellulaceae bacterium | reverse complement strand
ACGCACTTGTTGGCCGCGGGCGTGGACATCCGCACGGTGCAGGAACTGTTGGGGCACAAGGACGTCAGTACCACGCAGATCTACACGCACGTGTTGAACCTGAACGGCTATGCGGTCAAGAGCCCAGTGGACCGGTTCTGGGAGTCGGCGTTGAAACGCCGACAGGTAGGCGCGTAGCACCGCTCCAGAAACAAGTGGCGTAAGTTTCCAGCTTGCGGCAGATAGTCGCTTCGCAAGCTGGAAGCTTACGCCACGGACCAACCTACGATTCTTGATCCATGGCGGAGACCGGCACGCCGTGGCCGGGTTGGTTGGCGTAGATCAGCCAGTAGGCGACGGGGATCACGAACAGGGTGAAGAGGGTCGAGGCGAAGAGGCCGAAGATCAGGGACCACGCCAGGCCGGAAAAGATCGGGTCGATGATGATCGGCACGGCGCCCAACATGGCAGAACCGGCGGTCAACAGGATGGGACGCAGACGTACCACGCGGCTTTCCATGATGGCGTCAAACAACGTGCGGCCATTGGCCAGCGAGAGGTGAATGAAGTCCACCAGAATGATGGCGTCGCGAGTCACGATGCCCGCCAAGGCGATCATGCCGATCATGCCCGTGGCGGTGAAGTACACGGGATCGAGAAATCCGCCGACATCCTGGGCGGACAGGGAATTCAGCAGCCAGAATCCGGGCATCACGCCCAGGACCGTCAGCGGGATGGCCAACATGACGACCAGGGGAATGGCAAACGAGCCGGTTTGCGCCACGAGCAGGATGTAGATCGCAATCATCGCCGCGCCGAACGCGAGGCCCAAGTCGCGGAAGACGTCCAACGTGATTTTCCATTCGCCTTCGCCGGCAAAGTCGACGGTGAACCCGGCCGGCACGCCCCAGCGGATGCCGCTGCCGTTGGCCAGGAACGTCCGCTGCTCGACCGGACGAGGCGGGGCTTCGGCGATCCAGCCGCTGCCGGTGGGCTTGGCGTTGGACGGGGAATGCCGGAACTGCGAAGACTTGTTCCGGCCTACGGAGGGCGCATCGCTGGAACGGTCGGCGAGCACGTCCACGACGACGTCGGCGGGGGGCCGTCCGGCGGTTTCCGCAAAGACGTAGGCCACGCGCTGGAGGTTCTTGTGGTAGATCATCTGATCGACGCGGCTCGTTTCCCAAGTTCCGAACTCGGCCAACGGAACCAGTTGACCGGTTTCCCCTTTGACCTGGACCCTGGCCAAGTCCGCGATGCTGGTCCGCCGGTCGACGGGCAGCCGCAGTTCGATCTGCAGCGGATTGCGCTCCGTGCCGCTGCGGATCGTGCCCACCGACTCGCCGCCCAGGACGGCTTGCAGGGTACGCGCGATCTGGTCGGTGGACACGCCGTTCAGCGCGGCCTTTTCCTTGTCGGTGACGAACACGAGCTTCTGCTGTGCCGCTTCCCGCACGTCGTCCACGTCGACCACGCCGGGCTCCAGCCCGAGGCGGGTCCGCACGGTATCGGCGGCGGACAGTAAGTCCTCGTACTGATGGTCCAATTGCCCGTAGACTTCCGCGACGATGCTGGCGATCACGGGCGGGCCCGGCGGCGTTTCCACCAGCTTCATGCGGGCCTGATGGCGATCGACAATTGCCTGCAGATCGTTCCGCATCCGCAAGCCGACGGCGTGGCTTTGCAGCTGGCGGTTCTTCTTGCCCGCCAGGTTGATCCGGACCTCCGCCTGATAATCGCCGGCACGCAGGTAGTAGTGCCGCACCAGGCCGTTGAAGTCCATGGGCGACGCGAGACCGACGTAACTGGTGAAGTCGGTGACTTCGGGCACGCGGCCCAGGTACGACTCGATCTCCCGGACCGCCGCATCCGAACGTTCCAGGGTCGTTCCCTCGTCGAAATCCAGGACCAGCAGCAGTTCGTTCTTGTTGTCGAACGGCAGCATCTTCAGCGGCACGCTGCGCACGGCGGCCAAACCCATCGCACCAACCGTCAGCAGAGCCACCACCAGCAGGAAACTCCAAGCGACGACACGCGAGTGCAGCAGCGGGGCCATTAGAGGATAGAAGAACCGGTACAGCCGCGTTTGCCTCAAGGCATCCAAATCCTGGGCCTCGTGGGCGGCGTGCGCTACGTGCTCCGCGGCGCCCGCTCCGTAGACGCGCTTCAGCACGTGAAAGGAAAGCCAGGGCGTGATCGTAAAGGCGACGAGCATCGACATCAGCATGGTGACCGGCACGTTCAGCGCCATGGGCCGCATGTACGGGCCCATCATGCCGGTGATGAAGAACATGGGCAGGAAGCTGACGATCACCGCCAGCGTGGCCGTGATGAGCGGCGGCCGGATCTCCGCGACGGCCTCCAGCACGATGCGGCGAGTCGCCTTCTTGCGGAGCACGAAATGCCGGGTGATGTTTTCCACGTCCACAATCGGGTCGTCGACCAACAGGCCCAGCGAGAGAATCAGGGCGAACAGCGTGACGCGATTGATGGTGAAGCCCAGCATCAGGTTGACTACCAAGGTCAACCCGAACACCACGGGAACGGCGACGGCCACGATCAGCGCCTCGCGCCAGCCCAGGCCGAAGGTCAGCAGGACGACGACGATCAAAACGGCCACGATCAGGCCCTCGACCAACTCGTTAACCTTTTCGTTGGCGGTCAGGCCGTAGTTGCGGGTCACGACCAGTTCCATGTCGGTCGGGACGATCTTCTGCCGCAGGTCTTCCGCTTGGCGCAGGACCTCGTGGGCGACCCAGACGGCGTTGGAGCCTTTTTTCTTGGCGATGGCGATGGTCACGGCGGGATGGGAGACGGTGTGCGGCACGCTCCCCGTTGGGTCGCGGTTAAACGACGGGGCGATGGTGACGGCGGGGTGGGAGGTGGCGTGAGATTCGCCCAGGAGCGTGCTGGGGAAGTACTCGTGGTGTGTGAATCCGCGCGCCGGACCCCAGCCGTGGCGGACGTAGCTGGCGACTTCCTCCGGGCCGTCTTCGACCTCCGCGACGTCCTTGAGGAACACGGGGTGGCCGTCGAACACGCCGACGACCAAATCGGTCAGCTGCCGCGCCGCGTCGAACGGCTGGCCCGCCTCGACGCGGATCACGCGGTCCCCGCTGCGGAAGTCGCCGGAGGTCAGCCGCACGTTGGACGCTTGGATGGCCCGCTGCAGTTCCAACGGGGAAACGTGATGCGCCGCCATCCGGTCGGGGTTCATCAGCACGCGCACCACCCGCGGACGGCCGCCCACGACGTAGGCCCGCGACACGTTCTGCACGCTCGCCAGACGCTGGGTCAGCTCCTCCGCCGTGCGGCGCAAGGTCATGTCGTCGGCCGCGGCGCTGGAGAGCGTCAGCGTCACCACCGGCACGTCGTCGATCTCGACTGGCTTGACCACCCAGCCGGTGACGCCGGGGGGAATGACGTCCACGTTCTCGTCCAGCTTCTTGTACAGCTTGACCAGGCTCCGTTCGCGGTCTTCGCCGACGTAATAGCGGACGGTGATAATCGCCTGGTCCGCGCGGCTCATCGAGTACACGTACTCGACGCCGTCGATCTGGTAGAGCATCTTTTCCAGCGGCGTCGTCACCAACTGCTCGACTTCGTCCGCCGAGCGGCCGGGGAACTGGACGTACACGTCGGCCAAGGGCACGACGATCTGCGGGTCCTCTTCTCGCGGCGTCAAGCCCAGGGCGGCCAGGCCGACGACCGTGGCCAGCAGGATCAGGACCAGCGATAGATTGGACTCCAGGAAGGCCTTCACGATCTTGTTCGTGAAGTGCTGGTCGTGAGCGAGAAAATGGCCGGGTTGCTCTGACATGGCGCGCCTCCTGATGCGGCCGGTGGGTGTCGTTGGGGATCACGCCGTGCAGTGATATGGCGTCGGTCAGGCGGCCTCGGACGCTGACGACGCAAGAACCTGCTCTCCCTCTCGCAATCCGGACAAGATCTCCACTTCACCGTCGATCTTCCGTCCCGTCCGGACCGCCCGCCGGCTGACGCGGCCGCCTTCCACCACGTCGACGAGTTCCAGTTGGCCGACGTTGCGGACGGACTTTTCAGGAACCACCAAGACCGCCTCTTCGGCCAAGGGAATCAGGATACGCCCGAACATCCCCGTGTAGATGCCGGTGGGGCAGGGACCAGTGACTTTCACCTGGAACGCGCGGCTGGCGGCCTGGGCCTCCGGCACGATCTCGCTGATCGTGCCGCTGCACTGCTTGTTCAGCCCCTGGACCTCTACGTCGATGTCCTGGCCCGTCTGCAGTTGCAGGGCCAGCGACTCGCGGACGCTGGCCACCAACTGCATTCGCCGCGGATCGAAGATGGTCACCAGAACCTGGCCCGGCGTCACGGTGTCGCCTGAGTCGACTTTCTTGTCGATCACGACGCCGTCCATCGGCGCCCGGATCGTCGCCCAATCGAGCGTCGCTTGGATCTCCTTGACGCTTTGCTCGGCGCGGTGTAGTTCCGCTTCGGCCTTTTTCATCGCGGCCAAGGTCCGATCATACTCTTGCTGGCTGATCGCCCGATCCTTGGCCAGGGGAGCATTGCGTTTTTCTTCGGCCGCGGCTTGATCGTACGCGGCGGCGGCGGCTCGGACGGCCGCCTGAGCCTGCTGGAGTTTCGCCTGCAGGTCGCCGTCGTCCAACCGCACCAGCACGTCGCCCTCCTTGACCGCCTGGCCCGCCTTCAAGTTGACCTCGACCACGCGGGCCAACAGCTTGGAGCCGACGCTGGTCTCATGAACGGCCCGGATGCTCCCGACGGCCGATTCGTACAAGGGCAGCTTGCGGATGCGCACCGGAACGACCTCGCCTTGGACTTCCGCCGCTTGCGCCTGGGAGCCGAGCGCATCGACGGGCACCTTGGGCTCGAACTTGCCCGCCAGCCACAGCAGCAGCACGACGACGCCCGCGGCAAAGCCCAGCATTGCGAGCAACCGGCCGATCCCGCGAACCCAGCGTGCCCAAACCTCATATCGTCGCGTCATCGTTCGCCTCCTTCGTTTGCCGACGGTGTCGAACTCGGCTGCGGCTATTTCTCTGACGATGCGCCCGGAACCGGCTCACTCACGCCCTTCAATTCTTCCTGGTCAACGACCGAACTCGGCCGACAAGCAGGACTCATTCACGTCGAGACCCCAAACCGTGGCAAGATCCAGGCTTGCAGGGCAAACCAGGCCACGATGAAGCCGATGGCAAAGAGCATTTCCATGTTCGAGGATCCTTGTTTTTCTGTAGTCATGATTTCTTGGCACCCTGATTCGGAGGCGGCGGCGCATCGGCGTCCGAGTTGGCCGCCGGGCAAGCTGCACCGCTGGGACATTGGCTGGAGAGCGGACAGGTCTTGCAGTCGACCCCGGTGCCGGCCGGGCAGGCGTTGCTCGCCGCGCAAGCGGCCGCATTCGAGCATGCCTTACAGGCGGGACTGGCCGCTGCCGCGTGCGGACAGGCCTGGCACTTGGCACCAGCCGCCGCAGCTGACGGGCACGTCGCGCAGCTGGCCCCCGCGCCGGCCGGGCAGGCCTTGCTCGCCGCGCAAGCAGCCGCGTTCGGACACGTCTTGCACGCGGTGTTCGCCCCCACGGCGTTGGGACAGCCGACGGCGTTGGGACAACCCGCGCACGCGGCACTCGGCGCTCGTGCCAAAGCGATCGGCTCGTCGGCCGGTTTGACGCCTGCCGCAGCCGCGTCGCTCACGGGTATCGCATGGTCCTTTTGGGCTTCCGCAAAGCCGTTCTTGACAAAGCCGTCAACGACTTGAGCGTGAGCTTGGATCAACTTGGCGACGTACGGGTCTTTTGATGTCTCGACGACCTTCACGCCTTTTTTCGTCGTTTCGACCTTCATCTCGATCTGAGCCGCATGCCGAAACACCTCGGCAAACAGCGGATCGCGCAAATGGATCGGCCGGACTTCCAGCACTCGCCGGTGCATGGCAGCCACGTGTTCCTGAATCTTGGCGGCGATTTCCGGCTGGTCCGATTCGGTCAGGGTTTCTACGCCGTCGGCCCGTTGGGTTACTTTGCGGCGGACTTGATCGTGGTTAGCAAGCAGAAAGTGGAAAACGTCGCGATCCGCCATGAATTGCGGATCGCCGCCGTGGCCGCGTCCGCCCCGGCCTCGCCCGAAAGGCGGTCCCGGCTGGGCCATCGCCTCCGCGACCGTCACTGTTACAAGGGCGACTGCGATCCAAGCCAAGGCCTGACGCCGTAGAACTGTCATCATTCATCTCCCATCTAGCAAAAAAACAAGCGAGTGGCCGAGCGTAACCTCAACAGCCCGGCTGTCTGGAAGAAGCTGGGCTGCTCGGTAGACCGCTGGAACGATTCCTGCGTTGATAGACCCATCGCAAGGGGGCAGGTTACACCGAAGTGGCCTTGCCGGACAGGCAGAGTTCCAACCCCAAAATCCCGTGAGGCCCGGAACAGAACGGGATTACTCCGGCTCCAACCGGCTACGAGTGCGTCTTCGTTGCCAGAAAAGTCGGGCAAGCCTCCAGGAGTGGGGTGAGCTTCCAGCTTGCCAGCGACAAACGACCGCAAGCTGGAAGCTTACGCCACCTCC
>CAYUFW010000337.1:2017-8142 GCA_964443915.1 uncultured Pirellulaceae bacterium | reverse complement strand
CCACTGCCCTGAGCGAACATTGCCTGCCGGGAAGTACACTTGGCGATACCGGGGCGTCGACCGGCAGGGCAAGAAGACCGATTGGAGCCGGGACCGCGCCTTTTCGATTGCAGAGGATGCCGTGGCCATGCCGTTGCCGGGACGGGACGAGCTGCTGGCCCGGATCCCCCGTTCGCATCCGCGGTTGTTCATCCGGCCGGAGGATCTGCCCCGGCTGCACGAGCTGGCTCAAGGCGAACTCAAAGACCAGTACAAACAGTTGACGGCCCGTTGCGAGCAGTTGCTGCGCAAACCGCCGCCGACCGCCGAGCCGCCGAAGTATCCTGAGGGCACCGAGCGATTGAGCGAAGAATGGCGCGAGATCTGGTGGGGAAACCGGACCTATACGATCGCCGCCTTGGATGGGGCCGCCACCTTGGCCTTTACGCACCAATTGGGCGGCAAGCAGGAGTACGGGCAGTTGGCCAAGCGCATCCTGCTGGATTGCGCTCGCTGGGACCCGAAGGGCGCGACTGGCTACCGGTACAACGACGAGGCCGGGATGCCCTACGCCTACTACTTCTCCCGCACGTACACCTTCGTGCATGATCTGCTCGCGCCCGACGAGCGGCAGGCGTGCCGCGACGTGATGCGTGTCCGCGGCGAGGAGATGTATCGGCACCTGTGTCCGCGGCACTTGTGGCAGCCCTATTCCAGCCACAGCAATCGGGCGTGGCACTTCCTGGGCGAGGTGGGCATCGCCTTTCTCGACGAAATCGAGGGAGCCGACGACTGGACCTGGTTCGCCGTGAACGTGCTTCAAAACGTGTACCCGGTCTGGTCTGACGACGATGGCGGCTGGCACGAGGGGTCGAGTTACTGGTCCAGTTACCTGAGCCGCTTCACGTGGTGGGCCGACGTCATGCGGGCCGCGATGGGAATCGACGCTTATCGCAAGCCGTTCTTCTCCCGCGCGGGTTTCTATCCGATGTACCTGATGCCGCCGGCCAGCACGACATCTTGGTGCGTGCCGGCGACGTGCGGTGCCGGATCGACTTCCTGGCCTCCGACGGATTGACGTTCGCGCAGACCGACCAGTACGATCCCAACCCCCGACCGCGGATCACGTTGCGGGAACGGCACCTGACCGCCACGACGCCGCAGGACGCCCGTGCGATGCAGTTCGTCACCCTGCTCCGCCCCCACCGCGCCGGCCACGAACCCCCGCGGGAGGCCGCGGTCGAGCAAGTCAACGGCGGATAAGTACTCCGCGCCCGCGTCTCCGACGGTCAGGTGCTGGCGCTATTGCCGCTTGACGAGCAGGCCAAGCTCTCGGCCGACGGCCTCACGACGACGGGCAAGATCGCCGCGCAGCGCCGCTTGCCCAACGGAACGGTCGCCGAACTCCTAGAGCCGGTTCGCAGCAATTAAACCCGCCTTCCAAGGCAATGACCTGCAGCGACCGCATTGTGGTACACCGAAACGTTGCAGAGAATGGCCCCAGCCACCGGTCGTCCGCAATACCCGCGGCTCGCGTCTTGCCCCTTATGTTCATCGGACAGTAGTTTCTCGAACGGTCCTGGAAGCCTCTGCATCTGCTCTAGGCGTCGTTCGCGGCCTCCAGGTCGGTGATCGGCGGGAGCAGCGCCGCGTCGACGCCGGCCTTGGTTTCTCCGCCGTCCAGCAGGGCCGGATTTTGCTCGCTTTCATCCAGCAGGTAGTCGGCGGGAGTGTGCCGGTCGACGGGCACATCCGGTGCCGGCAGCGACTTCCAGAGGAGCGTGAAACGCGGGCTCTCCTCCTGGTACCAATTCTCGCTGCGGCCGGCAAAACCGCAGTCCAGGAACTTCTGCGGATCGCCGTTGGGATTCAGCCGCAGCAGAATGTCCGAGCCGGGATAGAAGTTGTCGCGGCCGCGAATGTAGAGGTGTTTTTCCAGCTCGGCCAAGTCGCGGACGCCCCGCCGCTCGATCACGACGGCGGCGGAGCCGATGAGGTACAAGATGCTGTGCTTGCAGTCGGTCACCAGATCCAACTGAAAAGGCGCCAGCGCATCGCTGCTCAGCCGGCACAGTCCCTGGCCCAGCGCGGCGGTGACGTTTTTCAGCGTTAGGTCAAGGCGGGCATCCGGCTGCGCGGGCTTGGCATCCGTCCCGCCGACATCCAAGAGCCACTCCGGCGTGGCCAACAAGGACTGTCGGCAGACGATCCGCAACGGGGCCGCTTTCTCGCAGCGAATCAGCGTCGCCTGGCCGCGGGCCACGCAGTTGGACAAGCCGATGTAGGGCGGAATGGCGCGGGAGGCTGCGCCGTCGACCCGGTTGCCTGCGGGCGAGCCGGCCGGCGGCGCCTCGGCGACCTCCACCAGCGACACGCGGTCCTGCAGCCAGGCGCCTTCCGCGTCCGAGTTGGCGATCGTGAGCACGGCGTCCTGCAGGTCCAGGGAGTCGCAGGCCCGCAGCGAGAACAAGGCCCAGCTGTCCGCGGGCTCGCTGGGCAGTTCCATCCGCACGTCTACGCCCTGCCACTCCAACCGCCCGCCGCCTACGCGGATCATGCGCCGATCCCAGGCGAGATCCTGATAGCTCGGACGGAACACGACCGTGGGCTGGAATCCGACGCCGTTGCGGATGGTCAGTTGCTCTCTGGCGATGTCCAAGGGGCTCTCTTCGCGGGCGCCGTTGAACTGCAATTCGATCGTGTTCACCGCCAACGCGCCGGCATCGCGGCAGGCAGCGGCGAGCGACCGGACGAGCTTGGCGCCCGGAGGAGCCGGGCCGTCCGCCGCCGCGACGATGATGCGTTCGACGGCCGGAACGGCCGGTGCATTCGCTGCGGCCACGCCCGGCAGTTCTTTCGGCGGCGATCCCGTCGCAGGCCTTGTCGCGACTTCTGTGGCCGCGGCGGCGGCCGGAGCGGCGGCCTGCTTGGCTTCCGGCGGCACCCTGGCCGGCGGCGGGGCGGGCTTGGCCTCCGTCGCCGGGCTCGGCGCGGGCTGGACCGGCTGGGGCGCCACGGGCGCCTTTTCGGCCGGCGCGACTTCCCGCGCCGGACTTTCCGCCGGCCCTTTGGCAGCCGTCGCTTCGGCACGCTGCGGGTCCGCAGGCGGCGGCTCTTGGACCGGCTCGGCGGAAGCCTTGGCGGACGCAGCGCTCGGCAACGGCTCCTTCTGCGGCTGGGTGGAACCGGGAGGCTTCGCAGCAGGTTTCTCCGCCGCCTGGCGCGGATTCGAGCCTTTCACCTTGTGAGCCGGCCTTTCTTGGACCGCTCTCGTCTTCGGTGGTTCCGCCGCACGATCCGCCACCGAGTCGGGCCACAGCCGGTCGAGGGCAAACACGGATCCCAACAGCAGGACCAAGGGCACCAGCCACGGCAGCGTCCGCTCGAATGTCCTCCACGCGGACCGTCTGCTTCCCAACCAGACCGCCCCGCTGGCGTCCAGGCCGGGCAGCTGCAGACGGTCGGCGACGAGCAGCAACTCGCCGATCAATTCGCTGGGCTGCTGATGGCGGTCTTTGGGTTGTTTGGCCAACAGCCGGTCGAGGATCTCGACCACCTGATCGTCCAGATCCGGCCGGAGCAGGCGGGGGTCCGCCGGGTGCTCGCTGCTGTGGCTCAACAGCTTCTGCAACAGCGTCCCTTCGGGAAACGGGGGCTGGCCGGTCAGCATGAAGTAGAACGTGCAGCCCAACGAGTACAGGTCGCTGCGGACGTCCGCGATCCGCGGGTCCCGCGCTTGTTCCGGCGAGATGTAGTCGAAGGTTCCAAGCGTCACACCGCTGGCCGTCAAGTCGTCCCGGTCCGCTTCCATGCGCAGCCGGGCCAGGCCCATGTCCACCAATTTGGCCCGCCCTTCGGCGGTCACCAAGACGTTCGACGGCTTGATGTCCCGATGGACGACGTGTCGTTGCGAAGCGTGCTCCAGCGCCGCGGCGACCTGTAACGTGTAGCTGACGGCGTCCGCCAGCGGCAGCGGCCCGTGTTTGTCGACCAGGTCGCGGATGTTGACGCCTTCGATGAACTCGAAAACGATGAAGTGCAACCCCCGATCCTCGCCCACGTAGTACACGCGGGCGATGTTGTCGTGATCCAGCCGGGCAGCGCTCTGGGCTTCGTTCTGAAACCGCCGCAAGGTCTCCGGATCCGTGCGGTCCCGCGACAACACCTTGATGGCGACCGTCCGCCCCAACCTCAGGTCCGTGCCGCGGAACACCGAACCCATGCCGCCGCCGCCGACGAATTTCTCCAGCTGAAAATGTCCCAGGCAAATGCCTTCCAGCGCATTGCCGAGATCGGTCCGCGACGCTGCCGCGGTCACAACCTGCGGAGCATGCGAAGACGACCCGCCGGAACGCGACGCGAGTTTGGAGATCACGGTTTGCTCGTCATCCGAAAGGGCGTCGCGAGGCTCGACACCGGGCCCCGCCTCGACAGGGTCGGGACCTTGATCCGTCTCGCGCAGGTCCTTGTCGCGAACGATTTCGACGCCGGCGAGTCCGTCGCCAAGAGAGCCGGACACGGCGTCCGTCCCGGCGGTCGACTTCGTCGCAGGATGATCGAGAACTTGACTGGCCATGACCGGCGTTCGGGCGACTCCGTGGTTCTGTTCGGGTTGCGGATGCGAAGGTCCGCTTTTCTTCAGCGAAACCGAATCCTGCTGCCCAGCTACCGCGTGGGCAGAACCTACCTGTGTAACGATAAGACAAAACTTAACGGACAAGGAGTGTTTTGCGGCTCCCTTCGTGCCGTTGCTCCGCCAGTCGTAAACTGCGGACGCGACTCGATTGACGCCAGCACGGTGACAGGGCCAAGTGCATTGTACTCGTTGCCAACGGAAGGATCAACCGTAAGTCCCGCCCTTATGGAGGGTTGTGTCTAATTTGCCGGCCACGATTTGCGGGCCGCGAGCGCACGCCCCATTTTGCCGTCAGCCGGTTTCCTCTATTCTTTGGCAATTGCGGTACGGTCAGCAAAACCCCGTCAAACGGAAACGAATGCCATGATGGAGATGGAAAAACTGGTCTCGTTGTGCAAACGGCGTGGATTTCTGTTCCAGTCCAGCGAGATCTACGGCGGTCTGAATGGATTCTGGGACTACGGCCCCCTGGGCGTAGAACTCAAGCGGAACATCAAGGAAGCCTGGTGGCGCGACATGGTGACGGGGCACGACGATTCCACCGTCCAGTCTGGCGCCCCGGAAGCCTACGAAATGACGGGCCTGGACTGCACGATCATCATGCACCCTCAGGTCTGGAAATGCTCGGGCCATTACGACCTGTTCCACGATTTCATGGTCGATTGCCGGGAATCGAAAGGCCGTTACCGGCACGATCAGGTCCGAGGACGCTGGGTCGAGTACAAGGGGGAGCGGATCTTCGTCGCCACGACCGCCGAAGCGGACCACGAACAGGAAGATGTCCAGACGCGAGCCCTCAAGTACTTCAAACTCCGGTCGAAAGAGGCGGACCAACTGCATTGGGAGGGGGACTTCCTGGCGCTGCCCGCGGTCCAAGATGTGTCTCGGATCCTGGGCCCCGATGCCAAGTTGCTCAACACGTTGACGGAGCCGCGCGAATTCAACCTGATGTTCGAGACTCATACCGGGGCCATCCACGACGAATCCAGCAAGACGTTCCTGCGCCCGGAAACCGCGCAGGGCATCTTCGTCAATTTCAAGAACGTCCTGGACAGCACGCGCGTCCGGATCCCGTTCGGCATCGCCCAGATCGGCAAGAGCTTCCGCAACGAAATCACGCCGCGAAACTTCACCTTCCGCTCCCGCGAGTTCGAGCAGATGGAGATCGAGTTCTTCTGCCACCCGAATTCGTCGCCCGAGTGGTACCGCTACTGGCGCGATCGGCGGATGAAATGGTACACGGATCTGGGGTTGGCCGGCGCCCGCTTGCGGCTGCGGGAACATGCGCCGGAAGAATTGAGCCACTATTCGACGGGCACCGCCGACATCGAATACGCGTTCCCCTTCCTGCCGGAGGGCGAGTTCGGCGAGTTGGAGGGCATCGCCCACCGCGGCGACTTCGACTTGCGCAGCCACATGGAAGGCAAGCTGGACGAAAAGACGCGTCCCCTACAGTTGGAACTGGGCCCGGACGGCAAGCCGAAGTGGAAGGGCAGTGGCCGCGATCTGA
>CAYUFW010000337.1:0-1984 GCA_964443915.1 uncultured Pirellulaceae bacterium | reverse complement strand
GGGGAGCGCTACACGCCGCACGTGATCGAACCGTCGGCCGGGGCCGACCGGGCCACGCTGGCGTTCCTGTGCGAGGCATACACGGAGGACCAGGCCCCCGACGAGAACGGCGTGATGAAGGAGCGAGTGGTCCTGAAGTTCCACCCGCGCCTGGCTCCCATCAAGGCGGCCGTGTTTCCGCTGGTCAGGAAGGACGGGATGCCCGAGATTGCCAAAGAGATCTACCGGGCCCTCAAGCCGCATTTCCCCGTATTCTACGACGAAAAGGGCGCCGTCGGCCGCCGCTACCGCCGCCAGGACGAAGCCGGCACGCCCTACTGCATCACCGTCGACGGCCAGACCCTGCAGGACCGCACCGTCACCATCCGCGACCGCGACACGCTGGAGCAATGGCGCGTCAAGGTCGACGACTGTGTGGACGAAGTGCGGCAGCGTTTGCGATAGCAGCGGAGGCGGAAAGAACTTCCCCGTTTCGGCGGGACCTGGCGGCAAGACGAGACACTCGCCGATCCGCCGCAACGGCGAACGGCGGGTGTGAGCCCGCCGGTTCTTTCGCCATCCGCCGGCGTCTGCCACGGTTCCCAAACGGTCTCGCAAGGTGTAGAAAACGGGCAACCGCACAATGGCCGACAACGCTGGCTAGACCGGCGGGGTTTTCGCAACGTTTGGGTTGGGTGTCACGAAGAAGGAGTCCACCGATGCCATCTTGCACAACTCTCTCCGCCGGCCGGAATGCGCGTTGCAGCCGGCGGATCTGCTTGTCGCTTGCGAGCGGCGTCCTGATCGCATTCGCCGCCGCGTGCCCGAACGCGGCGGCCGGCGAGGCCCCGGCGTTGATCTCGCCGTGGACCCCGGTGACCGTCAAGGCTGACGCGGCCGGCGTCGAGGTCGGCGTCTGGGGCCGCACGCAGACGCTGGCCAACACTGCCTTGCCCACCTCGATCGTCACGGCAGGCGAGGAACTGCTGGCCGGCCCGGTCCGGCTGGTCGGCCAGGTCAGCGGCAAGCCGATCGAATGGAAACGCGGCGGCAACCTGTTGTTCCGCGCCGATGAAGCCCAGGCGACCATCTCCGGTTGGCAAGCGGGCGACGAACTGATCGTCAACACGACGACGCGGATCGAGTTCGACGGAATGATGCGCGTGGACCTGGTCGTGCTGCCCCAGCACAAGGCGACGCCCAAGCTGGAACAACTGTGGCTGGAGGTGCCGCTCAAGCGAGAGCGGGCCCGGCTGTTCCACTACTTTCCCGGCCGCTGGGGCAGCGCCAAGAGCAGCGGGGCGTTGCCCGATACGGGCCTGACGCTGCCCTTCAAGCCCTTCGTATGGCTCGGCCGGGAAGACAGCGGATTGAGTTGGTTCGCCGAATCGGATCGGGGCTGGCAACCGCTGACCGCGGAGCGCGTCATCGAGGTGGTCGTGTCCGACCGCGAGGCGCTGCTCCGCGTCCATCTACTGGACTCGACGCTGCGACTGCCGCTCACCTTGACGTTCGGCTTCCAGGCCACTCCGCTGAAGCCGTGGCCGAAGGATTTTCACGAGTGGCGAATTTGGCACGTGCCGCAACTCGGCGTCGGCTCGATCCTGCCGGTTCCGCAGGAGTGGTGGCTGTGCCATCGCGCGTTCCCGGACCGCAACCCCACGGCGACCTTGGACCGGGCCGCTGAACTGGGCGTCAAGACGGCCGTCTTTCACGAGGACTGGCTGCCGATCCAGAACTATCCCGTGACGACGCCGGAAGCGGAATTCAAGGCCATCGTCGACGCTTGCCACCAGCGGGGCATGAACGTGCTGGTCTATCACGGCTACGAACTGTCGTCGCTGGCGCCCGAGTGGGCGGAACTGTCCGACGAAGTGCTGGTCAAGAACACCGCCGGCCAGATCGTGCCCGGCTGGTACCGGCATCCGGAGCAGCGCGACTTTAAGGTCTGCTACAACAGCGTCTGGGCCGACCGGCTGGCGGACGGCATCGGCGAGGCGCGGCG
>CAYUFW010000336.1:4000-8163 GCA_964443915.1 uncultured Pirellulaceae bacterium | reverse complement strand
CGCGGCGTCGGACAGGAATGTCCAACCTACGAAATTGCTTCTGGACAGGTGCTTAGGCCGGACGCAGGGACGCTCGGCGAAGCCCGCTTGGCAGGGCCGCGGCCTGCAGTTCTTTGACGCGGCGTTCGATCCCTTTCAGGATCACGTAGTCGCTGGGATGCGGCGATTCGAAGGCCGGACGCAAGAGGATGGGCACGTCGTCCATGCGGTAGACGGTCCCCGCCACGTTGATGCCGTAGGCGGCGACGGTGAAAGAAACCGTGGCCTGCCGCGTGGTGGGCGTTTCCTTGGGATCCATGGCGATATATGGAATGCGCTTCAGATGCTCGCGCGCGGGCTCGCTGAAATTGGCCATGGGGTCGCTGGCGACGATCAGCGCCGCGTCGGCTTCGCCACGGGCCAGCACGTCCGAAGCGGTGTACTCGCCAGGGTTGAAACGCGGATATCCTCGGCCCAGGTTCACGCCGAACGGATAGCCGGTCCGCCAGGTGACGACGTTGTCTGCGCCCGATACGTTGCCGTGACCGCGATTGGCCCGGACGACGAAACGCGTGTACTTGTTCATGTCCCGCGTCAACGCCAGCAGCGCCTCGGTGTTGGTGTGTTTGCCGCGGGTCATGGTCAGCCCCATGCCGAAAAAGATGACGCCGAACTTGGCCGCCTTCATGCGGTCCATCAGTTCCTGCCAGACCGACAATGGCTGACCGGTGTCCCTATCGACTTGCCGGGCGTCCAGCGAGATGCCTTTGGCCAATGCCCGCAGCGTCCAGAGCGCCTCGAAGTCGCACCGCGGTTTGATCTGAATGAACTGGTCCGCCGTCCGGGCCGACTTGGTCTTGCGCACGTCGATCAGCACGCAGTGCCGGTCTTTACGGCCGCCCGGAAGGAACATGCCTTTGGGCATCAGGCTGTAACGCGTGAAGTGCCGCGGGTGGCTCTCGGCGGGGTTCGCGCCCCAGAAGATGATCAAGTCGCCCCGGTTGCGGATTTCGCCCAGCGACGCGGTCACCTCGCCCACGCCTTGAAAAGCCATCCCCGACGGACCGTGGCAGACGCTGGTCGTGGTGTCCACGTTGGCACCGATCCAATCCCCGATGGCGACGATCACCCGCTGCGATTCCACCGTCGTGTCGCTCATGCCGTAGATCAGCGGGTACTTGGAGCCAGTCAGGATCTGAGCCGCCCGCTCAATTCCCTCTTCGACCGTCGCCGGCCGGCCTTCGATGTAGCAGGCCGCGCGGTCTTCGATCTCGTGATTCAGAAACCACGACGTGCCCAGGACGCATGCCCGTTTCGCCTCGACGATCTTCGCGCCGTCCACGTGCAGTTCAATGTCGTCGCAGACACAGCCGCAGAACGTGCAAACGGCGTCCTTGACGATCTTCAATGCGGCGCTGGCTGGTTTGGCGGATTTGGTCATTGGTCATTGGTCATTCGTCATTGGTCATTCGTCAGTTGTCAGTGGTCACTGGTCAGGATTCGGGGGGACGTTGCCACGAATGGCCGTCGCTCCATCCTCAGCCACCGATCACCGATTACCGATCACGGATTACCGATTACCGGCCCCCGATCACCGGTCACCGATCTTCTCCAACTCCACGTCCAGGCCCTTGCTGGTGGGCATGCCTGAACCGTGCGTGTCGGCGCCCATCAGCCGGCTCGACAGGTCGCCGTAGGCGATGAACAGCAAGCCTGGCGGCAATTCGTCGGGCTTGGCCGCGGCCACGGCAACGTCGGCGCCACCATGCGCGCTGGTCATGCGCACGCGATCTCCGTCCTTCAGGCCCAATTGCTGCATGTCCTGCGGAGAGACCAGCAGCGTCTGGGTTTCCGTCTGGTAGGACTCACGGAATTTGCCCTCGCTGATGCCGCTGCCTTGTTTGGCGGTGCGGCCGGGGATCAGAACGAACGACGCGGGCATGGCCAGCCTCCAAAATGGACACCGCGCGAGAGCACGGCATTGGAGCAGTATAGGAAGACCGCGAGTCGGAGGCAATGCTCGGCTCGCCGCGGCCTGCTGCCGGGCTCTCCTCCGCCGCGGTCCCTGGCGAACACGCCGCAGTACTGGTATCTTCTTGCAGGAGGCACGGCCAACAGAGTAGGCCGTGCCGCGGCGAACACGGCGGCGGATTGGAATTGGGAACGGGTGCATGTCTTTGAGAACGACGTACGGGCCGGGCAAGTTTGCGTTGTCCTTCGAGCTTTTTCCTCCCAAGACGGCCGACGGCGAGACGGCCCTGTTTGCGCATTTGGTCCAGTTGGTCAAGTTCGCGCCGGCGTTCATCACGTGTACCTACGGCGCGGGCGGTTCGAGCCGCGCCAAGACGCTGGACATCGTCACAGAGGTGAAGCGGCGGTTTCAAGTTCCGGTCGCGTCGCATTTGACGTGCGTCGGCTCCTCGGTCGACCAATTGCGACAGTACCTGACGGAAGCCGCTGGCCGCGACGTGGACTACATCGTCGCCCTGCGCGGCGATGCGCCGAAAGGCGAAGCGGAATTCCGTCCGGCGGCTGACGGCCTCCATTACGCGAATGAATTGGTGACGCTCATTCGCGCCGAATTCCCACGCTTCGGCGTCGCCGTCGCCGGCTATCCCGAAAAGCACTTGGAGGCCCCCAGCTTCGAGGCCGACCTGGAGAACCTCCGCCGCAAGGTGGACGCGGGAGCGGATGTCGTGGTCACGCAGTTGTTCTACGACAACCGGGATTTCTTCCGCTTCTGGGACCGCTGCCTACAGCTTGGCATCCGCGCGCCGGTCGTGCCCGGAATCCTGCCGGTCACCAGCTTGTCCCAGGTCCAGCGGATGACGGCGATGTGCGGTGCCCGGTTGCCCACGGCGTTTGTCGAAACACTCCAGGCCCACACCGACCCGCTGGGACAGTTCCAGGTGGGCGTGGACTACGCGATCCGTCAAGTGGACGAGTTGATCCGGGGGGGCGTGCCTGGACTCCACTTCTTCGTGTTGAACAAGTCCCAGGCCACGTCCTGGGTGCTGGCCGAGGTGGATCTGCCGCGTCGTAGCGCGCCTGGTTAACCAACGCGGCGTGGCTGAGCTCGTCCGCAACCCGCATGGCACCGGGTGCGGGCTTCTCAATGGGGCTTGCGCTCGCCTGGCGGGGCGGACTTGAGGCCGCTCAGGTACAAGTCAGTGTAGTCCGTGACCTCCTGATTGCCGGGTTGATAGACGAACAGCCGTTCGTCCAGATCGTCGCCTTGCCGCACTTCGACCATTTCCAGCACGACCATCGGACGTACCACGGCACTCTTGTCCGCCGCCGGTTCCCCCTGCTGCCGCCGATATTCGATGCGATACGGCAGCAGGTCGCTCTGGCCGAGGACGACGCGCACCTGTGTTGGCAAATGGGCCGGCAACCGCGTCATGTCGAGGGGTTTGCCCGGCGGAGTCCCGGTTTTTAGATCTGGCTGCAGTTCGGCGAGGCGGTCCGCTTTCCAGCAGCCATCGAGGACCCACATCGCGGCATTGTCGGATCGGACGGCTTGAGGCGCAGAGAATTGGAAGTTCTCGGCCAAGGCAGCGACCAGCCGTGGCAGGCCACCCATGACCAGCCAGTTGGTCGTCACATCCGGCCAGGGCGGCTGGCCACGCTCGCCAATCGCCGTGCGGATCCGCTCCATGTCGACTCGTCCCAACGAGGTGCCGCTGGGAACGTCCCGGCGGATCCAGAGAAAGCGGCCGTCGCAAACCTGCTGGAGCGACGTGAGCTGGCTGCCCACCTGCAGTTTCAATTCCAGCCGTAGCCGCAGCCCCTGCGGCGACTGCTTCTGCAGATAAGTCCCCGGGCCGGACAGTTCCTGGCCAAACAGCTGGACCTGCTGCCGGAGTTTGGCTTCTAAGGACGGCGTAGCGGCCAATTGAGCCGCAGCGCGGGCTACCAGCGTTTGCCCGTCCAGAGGCGGCTCGTCGGCACTCGGCGCGGCCGAAGCCAGCCCCATCGTGCCGGCGATTGCCAGCAGCACTAGCGGGCTCGCCCACGTGAAGTTGTGCCGGTGAGGGCCCGATATTGGGATTGTGCGGGTTTTGCCAAAGAAACGTGTTGTAGGGAGCCGAACATTAACCCACGTAGACATATTCCACCGTAGACCGTTCCAGGACGCCGCCCCAGGGGCGAGGCGGACGGCAGCGATTGTAAAACCGCCCGGC
>CAYUFW010000336.1:0-3990 GCA_964443915.1 uncultured Pirellulaceae bacterium | reverse complement strand
CGGAGGGGGAACGCGATGAAGATTCGACTTTGCATGTGGGTCTCATGTTGGGCGGCCATGTTGACTGCCCTCGGTTGTGTGACGCCCATCGAGCACAACCTCCCGCCCGCGGAACAATTGATGCATCCCGGACCGGGGGTCGATGGCCCCGGACCGGGGGTCATGTGCCCTCCGGCAACTCCCTATCCGGTGACGATGGGGATGATGCCGGCAGCCTCGCCGAACGTCCAGGTCCTGTTCGCGAAACCGGAAGGCATGCAGGTGCGCTGGGACGTCGCGACGGAAGGCGGCTTTGATTCCACGCCGTTGGTGGTTCCGGGCCGGCAGAACTTCCCACAGGGCGCAATCTACCGCGTGAAGCTCACCAATATCATGGGGCGTGAGGGCGTGGAGTTGTATCCCACGCTGGAGATCGGCCCGACGACGCCCCGCACCGAGGCGTACTTGGCGCACAACGCCATCCCGGTCCAGTTCACGGAAGAGGATTTTGACCAGGTGTTGACGGGCAACTTCGTCACCAAGGTGATCTACCTGCCCGACCCGGAATTCCAGGAATTGGCCCTGGCCGGCGTCGAGACCTTGGTCAGCACGCGGCTGGACCCGGGCGTGGACCCGATCACCGAGGCGGATCGGCGCGGAGCGATCCTGGCCGTGGTTCGCCTGGGCAACAAGGACGTGGAACTGCCGGGGGCCGACGGCAATGCGACGCCGTCCATCCCCGGATCGCAGCCGATCGGCGGGATCGCGCCGGCCTCGTACACAACCGCGTGTCCCGTCCCCTGCGGCGCGATGCCGATGGCCGGCGGCATGGCGGGCTATCCTGCCGCCATGGGACCGACCGGACTGATGCCGCAGAACGTGGCCGGCATTACCGCGCCGGAATGGGGCATGCCCTACACCGGAACGCCCATCGGCTTGCCCGGACCGGCACACATTCCATTAGGCGGCCCGGCGGGATTGCGGCAGCACACCATGAAGAACTACACGCACACTCAGATCCCGGAGCCAAACAAGCACGTCACGATCGGCGTGCGGCAGATGCCGGGCTACAGCTACCCGATGCCTCCGAACCGAGTCCACATCACGGAGCAGTCGGTGTATCCCTCGCAGCCCTACGGCCAGCCGCGCGTGATGCGGCACGAACTGCTGCCGAGCGAGCAGAGCTGCCAGTGAAGAAGGTCTTCGGTTGTGAAATCGGAGATCGGGGATCCGAGATCCGAGACTTGAAATCTGGGATCTGAGATCTGAAATCTGAAATTCGAAATCTGAAATCTGCGATTTAGGATGTGACTTGGCTCGACGCCGGAGATCTTAAGCCCTGAGTGCCACCATGTCGTTTCACGGGTTCACGAAACCGAGATGCAACAACCGCTTGGCCGCTCGCAGGACGTGGCTCTTGCGGGCGGTGTGGTGCTTGTTGCTGTCGGCCGCCGCGGTCGGCACCGCCTTCGGACAACGTGAGCCCGTCCACTACTTTCATTCCAGCCGCTTGCCGCCGGGGACGATCGGGCCCAGTCAGTTGTTGCGCGGCGGGCCGCTGGCCGGATATTTCCAGCCGGTGGAGATTCGCGGTCCGGAAGGCGTGGAAGTCTCGGTGGCGGCCGAGGGCCAGTTCGATTCGCCCCAGCCGGCCCCGGCCATGTTCGGGATGCTCATCGGCCCCGTGTACCGTCTGAAAATCACCCGCATTCCGCGGAACGAAGGGTACGAGGTGTACCCGACGATCGAGGTCATCAATCGGCTGTATCCACCGCAGGGACTGGAGAACCATTTCCCGATCCCCGTGCATTTCACGCTGGAAGAGTTGGAGATGGCCCTGTCGGGACGTTTGGTGACCCGCGTCATCTACCTGGAAGATCCCCAATCGGCGCTGCCCGTCCGCGACACGCTGGATGAACAGCGATATTACGAGGTGCGGTGCGACGAAGACCCGTTGAAGGCCGCCGATCGCTTGGGGCGGCCCGTCGCGATCATGCGCATGGGGTCGCGGACGCCCGAATTCGACAGTCGCTTGCAGCGGTTCCTTTTCGATTGTCCACCGCTGACGAAGCTGGCCAAGCCGGCGCCGCTGCCGGGGCTGCGGTCGGGCATTGAGGAAGTACAGCCGCCTGTCCCCAGGCTGGATCGATCGAGGTAGCTTTGAACAGATGCGAACACTTCACGAACTCTGAACAGCTCGCCGAGGCGCTGCTTCGACGATTCGCGGCACGGCGGCTGGTGGCCGTCGCAGTGCTGGTAACGTTCTGTTCGTGCCAAGCCGCGCCGCCTGCTGCCAACCCGACGGGCAGGCCCTTGGGAGCCGCAGCGGCAGCAACCGCAGCGGCAACCATGCCGGCTGGGATTGCGCTCGACGGAGGCCCGGCGACGGCGAACTACGGAGTACAACTCGCGGCATACGGCCCGGCCGACCTCCCGGCGAGTGCGTGGACCGGCGCACCTGAGTCCGGCCCCGCGCCCGGCATGGTGCCGGGAGCTTGCCCTCCGTGCGTGTCCTGTCCACCGGCCGGCGCACCGGCATGTCCGCCGACCTCTTGGCGGCCGCCCGGCATCTCCGGTGTGTGGCCCGGCAACGAGTATCTGTGTGACGGCGGAGACCAAGGGGCCCAGGTCGAGGTGATGCGGGATCGGACGATCCTGGGGCTCGATCAGGAAGATACTGTGGCGCAGTACGACACGGTGGACGGCCGAACCGAGGTCGAAGCATCGAACCCCGTGTGTCTGTACGCTCCGCGCTTTGCTGCCGTGCGGCAAGTCTCCGGGTTGCTGACGCACGAAGCCCACGACCGGCTGGCCGACTTGGCGCTGCCGATCCTGCCCAGTGCTCAGGAACAGCGCGGCGTGCCGACCACGGTCCTGCAACCGGTCGAACCGGAACGCTATGTCGGCATCGATACGCCCCGGGCCTTCCGCGAACGCGTGCGGGGAGAATCCATGGACGGCGCCCAGGGGTTGGCCAAGCTCGTGGATCGCTTCAGCGTCCACGAGGATTTCCGCGTGATCCGCAGCGGCATCTTCGACAACTCGGAGAAAGCCCGCCTCGCGGAACGGCTCGATGCCGCCTTGGTCTGGAGCGAAAACCAGGCTGTCCAAGTGGCGATCGAAAAGGTCACGGCCGTCGTCGCCACCAACGACGTCGGGCTGCAATCCGTTTGCCGCTACGAGTTGCCGCCGGGCAAGCCGCGGTTGCGGGTCGTCAAGGTCGCTTCGAAGAAGTCGGCCCAACCGGGCGAAGACGTGGAATTCACCATCCGCTTCGACAACGTGGGCGATCAAACCATCGGCAATGTGACGCTGGTAGACAGCCTCACGACGCGTCTGGAGTACGTGCCCGACACCGCCCAATGCAGTTTGGAGGCGAAGTTCTACACGCAGGAAAATGAAGGCGAATCGCTTGTCCTGCGGTGGGAACTCAGAGGCCCGCTGAAAGTGGGCGAGGGCGGCATCATCCGCTTCACGTGCCGCGTCCGCTAGCCGGGCTGAGCGGGCGAATCGCCAGCGTCGGCCCCTCTTTGGGTGGAAACGAAGTGTCCCATCCTTCTTCTTCCGCCGGCCTTGTCCCCCTGTTGCCGCCAGCCCGCCTGGCGATTACTTTATACGCTTCCCCAGGTTCTCAGGGCACCGCCTTGTCCATCGATGCCCACCACGCATTTCTGCCAAGGAGAATGTACAAATGGCCGTTGTATCGACCACGGAAAGTGGCGGCAAACTGATTCCGCCGCCCGCGAATTTTGCCGGCAAAGCAAACTGCCCCTCGTACGAGGCCTATCAGGAAATGTACCAGCGGTCCGTTCAGGACCCGGAGGGTTTCTGGGGCGAGATTGCGGATCAATTTGTCTGGAACAAGAAATGGGACAAGGTCCGCGAGTACACGTTCGAGGGCAACGTGGACATCAAGTGGTTCCCCGGCGGCAAGACGAACATCAGCGTTAATGCGTTGGACCGGCACCTGGAGCAACGCGGCGACCAGCCGGCGATCATCTGGGAAGGCAA
>CAYUFW010000335.1:0-8240 GCA_964443915.1 uncultured Pirellulaceae bacterium | reverse complement strand
CAGGTCCGCCGCGGCGAACTGCTGTTCCACGACGCCAAGATCACCTTCCGCCGCCAGTTCTCCTGTCATTCGTGCCATCCCGACGGGCACGTGGACGGCATCACCTACAACACCGAGCCGGACGGGATCGGGGTGGACCCCGTGGACAACAAGACGCTGCGCGGGATCCTGGACACGGCGCCGTTCAAGTGGAACGGCAAGAACCCGAGCTTCTCACGGCAGTGCGGTCCGCGGCTGTCCGCGTTCTTTACGCGGCTGGCGCCCTTCACGCCGGAAGAACTCGCCGCCTTGGATCTGTACATCTGCACGATCCCGCGGCCGCCCAACCGCTACCGGCCCGTCGGGGCTCCGCTGACCGAAGCCCAGCGCCGCGGCAAGGTCATCTTCGAGCGGACCCGCGCCAACGACGGCCGGATGATCCCCGTCTCCAACCGTTGCGTGACGTGCCACTTTCCGCCGCTGTACACCGACCGCCGCAAACACGACGTGGGCACCAAGATGGAGTTCGACACCATCTCCGAGTTCGACGTGCCGCACCTGAACAACATCTACGACTCGGCGCCCTACCTGCACAACGGCGCCGCGCCGACGCTGGAAGAAATCTGGACCGTGTTCAATCCTCACGATACGCACGGCGTGACGAACGATATGACCAAGGACCAGTTGAACGATTTGATCGAGTATTTGAAAACGCTGTGAGGCGACAGGTAGGCCGGAACAAGTCCGCGCAGTTCCGGCACGGCTGACGGCGGGAATGTGGTGGGGACCCCTGCCGGAACTGCGCGGACTTGTTCCGGCCTACTTTCCCTTTGTCCTGTCCACGAACTGGGAAGTTATCACCTGGAAACGCACTGGAAGGCATGTCTATGCATCGTGTCATTCTGCTCGCAATCCTGACCTGCGGCTGGCTGTCCGGCGCCGCGTGGTCCGCGGAATCGGAATTGAAGCAGCCGGTGCCATCGGCCGGACCCGGCGCGCCGGCGACGCCGCCGCAGGTGGCGGTGGGGCCGGACCAGTTGCCGTACGTGTACACCAAGTGGAAGCACTTCACGGTCAAAGACGGGCTGCCCAACGACCACATCTTCGCGGTCAAGGTGGACGGCAACCGCGTGTGGGTCGGCACGGACGACGGGCTGGCGCTGATCGACAAGAGGCAGGGCAAAGTCGTCCGCGTGTGGAAGGAAAAGGACGGGCTGCCGTGGCGGGTGGTCACGGGAATCGAGGTCGATCCGAAGACCGGCGACGTGTGGCTGGGGCTGTTCGGCCGCGGACTGGCCCGTTTGAGCGGCGGGCGGTTCGATCATTTCCACCAACTCAACAGCGGCCTGGTGAACGACGTCGTGTACGCGATCACGATGGAAAACGAGAACGTCTGGGCGGCCACGACCGCCGGGTCCAGCCGCTACAATACCAAGACCAAGGAGTGGGCGGTGTTCACCGAAAAGAACGCTCCCATGGAGGAAATCTGGAACTACAACAACGCGTACAACAAGGACACCGACAAGTTGTTCATCGCCGTTTGGGGCAGCGGCGTCCTGGAATTCGATTGCCGGAAGGACCGGGAACAGAAAGGCGATCCCTGGAAGCTGTACATCGACCCCGACGGCGAAATGGAGATCGACTTGTACCGCGACGACGGCCTGATCCACGTGATTACGACCGGGGTCAGCCCGGTGAAGAACGTCTTCTGGGTCTCGTCGTATTTTGGCAGCTGCCGGTATGACGGCCGCCACTGGCGCGGCTTCTACGCTCACGAGACCGGCCTGCCCAGCGACTTTGGGAACAACGTCCGGGCCCGCAGTGCCGACGAGTGCTGGTTTGCGCTGGACAAGGGGACGGGCGTCGTCGCGGATTTCCCGACCGAGACCGTCGTGTCCTACACGCGCGATCCGCAGACGCTCCGCGGCAAGGCCCAGATCTACCGGTCGGGAAAGCTCCTGAAAACGGTCGAGATGCCGCAGGCGGTGCCGCAGAATTTTGCCATCTACATCGACCACGATGGCAACGACACTTGGGTCGGGACGGGCAAGGGCCTCGGCTGGGCGATCGGCGAAGGGTACTATGCGGGCCTGAAACCGAACCCGCCGTGGCTCGCGGAAGTGGAAAAGGACAAGCCGGCGGCCCCGGAGGCGAACCGCCGGTAGCGCGCTGCCGGGCGATGTCGCAGTGGTATGATCACTCGGCAACTCTTTCCCATTCCGTAACTGCAATCATACTCGAAGAACGCAAGCAAACATCGTATCGGAGTTGTGTTATGTCGCATCGCTTTACCATCTTCCTCGCCCTCGTCCTGGCTACGGGTCTGGCTCGCGCCGCGGAACCGTCCGAGAGCAAACCCGCGCCGTCTGCGTCTCCCGCGCCGGCCCTCGAGATCGATGCCCAGACCCAAGAGGTGCTCGACGAGATCAACTCGCTCAATGCGTACCAACACCCGAAGCTGCCGCTGAAGCTCGAAGACCGCTACGCGCACACGGCGGACGAAGTGACGCCTCACGGCGACGTCAAGCCGGACAAGAAGCACTTCCTGCTGCAAATGGAGTACACCGGCCCCGGCCGCGCGATTCCCGAGCCTGAGGATGTCAAGACCGTCAAGATCGGCCTCCTGGCTCCGATCTACCCGACCGTCTCCGTGGCCACCGGCGGAAAAAGTCACGGGGAAATCCTCGGGAAGCGGATGCTCCAAGGCGCGCAGCTGGCGATCGACGAAGCCAACGCCCGCGGCGGCTACCTGAAACGCAAGATCCCCTTCGAACTGGCCGTCAAGAACGACAACGGCCTGTGGGGCTCCTCCGGCGAGGAGATCATCAATCTGTCCTACGTGGACAACGTCTGGGCGATTCTCGGCAGCATCGACGGGGCCAACACGCACATCGCCATCCGCGTCGGCTTGAAGATCGAAATCCCGATGATGAACAGCGCCGACACCGATCCCACGTTTATCGAAACGAACATCCCCTGGGTGATGCGTTGCATCGGCGACGACCGCCAGCAATCCTACCTGCTGGCCGATTACCTCTACCGCAAACTCGATCTGCGGAACCTGGGGATCGTCCGCGCCAGTAACCGCTACGCCCGCTTTGGGATCCGCGAGATCCGCGACAGCAGCCGGCGTATCCAAAGGCCCATTGCAACCGAAATGGCTTACCGTGCGGGCGAGGAAGATTTCTCGCTGCAATTGAGCCGGCTGGAGGAGGCCAAGGTCGATGCCGTGGTCCACTGGGGCGACGCCGAAGACGGCGCGCGGTTCCTGAACCAGATGCGGGCCCGCGGTATGAAGCAGCCGTTTTTCGCCTGCGACCGCTGCGCGTCGGACGACTTTGTGAAGATCGCCGGCCCCAACGCCGAGGGCGTGGTCTGTGCCTATCCCTGGAACCCGGAACGCCAAGACCCGAAGCTGGATGCATTCCGCGAAGCGTACCGGAAGAAGTTCAACGAGGAGCCCGAGACCTACGCCGCCCACGCCTATGACGGCATGAACATGCTGATCTGGGGCATCCAGGTGGCCGGCCTGAACCGCGCCAAGATCCGCGACGTGCTGGCTTACCGCACCCAGCCCTGGCCCGGAGTCACCGGCGACATCCCGTTCAGCAGCTGCCTGGACGACGCGGGCGAAGTGTTCCTCAGAAAGTACGAAGGCGGCAAGTGGAAGTGCTATTCGCGCGAAGAACTGGGACTGCCCAAATTGGCCCAGACAGTCCAGGTTCAGCAGCCCCTGGAACAGTGAAGTTGAGATTGCGAGCCTTGCCATGCTGCACGAGAAACCTCGATGGCCGTGTTCGCTGCTGGCACTCGCAGTCATTGCGACGGGTTGCCTAGCGGCTGCAGCCGAGCCGCCCGCTGTCCCGCCGCCTGACGCCCAGGCCCCGTTTTTCGACCGCCGCCAGCTGCCGCTGGACTACGCCGGTCCGGGTCGGGAAGCGCCCGAGCCCAAGGACTTGACCGAAGTGCGCATCGGCTACTTCGGCCCCGCGGATCCGGCACACCCGGAAGGCGGCGATTTGTGGTGTGCCGCGTCGCTGGCCGTCGAGCAAGCCAACCAGCAGGGCGGCTACCGGGGCAAGCCGTTCCGGCTCGTCGCCCGCTGGTCCGACAATCCATGGACCGGCGGCGCCGCTCACTTGACGCGCATGGTCTACGAAGACGGCGTGTGGGCGATCCTGGGCGGGATCGACAGCGCCAGCACGCACTTGGCCGAGCAGGTTACGACCAAGGCCCGGCTGCCGCTGGTGTGCGCGGCCAGCAGCGACCGCACGGCCAATTCGGCGATGGTGCCGTGGATCTTCTCGCTGTTGCCGGGGAACCAATTGCAGGCCCCCGTTCTCGCCGCCGAACTGGCCCGCCGCGTCGGCTCCAAACCGTTTGTCCTCATCATCGGTGAAGATCACGACTCCCGCAGCTTTCAAGCTGAGTTGAACCGTAACCTTGCCAGGAATGCGATCGTCCCGCAGTTTCAATTCGTTTACCGGCCGACGGACACAGGCCTCTCCGATCTGGTTCGTCGCGCGCTGCAAGCCCAGCCGGCGGCCGTGTTGATCGTCGCCGACGCCGGCGGCAGTGCTCGGCTAGTGCGTGCGCTTCGCGCGGCAGACTTTCAGGGCGAGATCCTCGGCGGCCCGGCCATGGGCCGCCGCCGCTTCCTGGAAGAAGCCGGCCCGGCCGCCGAAGGGGCCGTCCTACCGGCGCTTGTCGATCCTGGCGAGAACTGGCCTGCGTTTGAGGTCACGTTCAGAAAACGCTTTCAACGGAGCCCGGATTTTGCCGCAGCCGCCACGTACGACGCCGTGCAATTGCTGGTCGCCGCCGTCCGCCAGGCGGGCTTGAACCGGGCCCGGATCGGCGACGCATTACGAGCGCTGTCCCCGTGGGATGGCGTCGCGGGCAGCGTCCGCTGGGACCCGCTGGGCGGCAACACTCGTCCCATCCGTCTCGGTACGGTCTCCGCCGGCCGCCTCGAGCGCTTTGAGCGACCGGTTGGCACGCCGTGAGCCCTCGACGGGCATCGAGGGTGCCGTTGTGCGAACCATCGACGCGAGGTCGGTGACGACGGAATTGGCATCGCGGAACCACTCCAGAGACCGCTGGGTGTTAGGAGCAGCAAAACGCAGACGGTCTGCACGCGTCCCACGCGCCGGTGCCAATCAAGATCGCTGCCAAGATGGGGGAGCACGCGCGGCAACGTGAAGGAAGTGGTCTTCTGCACGATTTGGGGCAACGGCGCTAGGCCGCCATCGTGCGGCGGCCCATCCGCCGCTGCTCGGCGACGGCCGCCACCAGTGAGTCGGTCACCAGCGACAGCAGTCGCGCACGATCCGGCTGCCGCAAGCGTGGATCGGCCGCGCAGGCGGCCGCGATCTCCCGAGTGACGACCTTGGCCGCACGCGTGCGGATGTAGCCGCGGGCCTCCGCCGGCGACATTTGGGGCGTCAAGGCCGTTACGCGCTGCAGGACCTCGCTCAAGCTGCGCTGCGCGATCCGCATCGCCAAGCCGTGGAGTTGCTGTTCATCAGCCGACCGGAAATTCCAGTTGAATAGTCCCATCCGTACACTCCTTGTCGTGGGCGCACTGTCATCTTTATCTACCGAATCGAGTCTCGACAGCATCGTTCTGCAGGACTGCGCCGCACGTTTCCGTTCACGCCGGCTGGGAAACCTTTGCCGCGGCCGAACATTCACACTTCGGCAAGATCGGGAACCCGCGCACAACGTTCCCGCGGTAGAGAATGGTCCGGGGACGCCTATTCACCGTCCAGCCGGTCAACCCAGGCCGAATCGAAGCGGCGAAACTGGCGTCGCGTCGAGGCCATGCGGAGCTGTGTCGAACGCAGGTATGTCGTCACCCCTCCTACCGCCAGAAAAACCGTCATCAGAATCAGCCACGCATGGGGCTCAAACGATTTGACGTCGCGCAGAAAGGCGAACAAGTCCAATCCGTTCACTCCGTTCCACGCCATGGCGACCGCGCTCAGAATTGCGTCTATCCAGGAGGTAATCATCGCCACCCTCGCCACATTTCGCCAGTTTGCCCATCTACAGCATAGCATTTTCTGGGAGGAAAGCCGGGAGGTTTTTCGTCTGCGCTTTGACAAAGCCTAAAGTGCGTCGTTCCTGCAGGTCCGTACGCACTGGTACGTCGGCAAGTCGTCGCTGGTCAGCCTCTCTCCGGCTATACTGTTCGCTTTGTGGATCTGTTCCTCGCCTTTCTGCCAGGGAGATCATTGCCATGTCCGTGAATCATGCGTTATCGCGTCGAAAGCTGTTGCAGGCCGCCGGGGCGGCTGGCTTGGGATCGCTGTTGGCCGGACAGACGGCGATCGCAGCCGAGCCGGCGGCGGCGGAGTCGCCAACCAAGAAGTCGCCAACCGAGACGCCTGTCCTGGGTACGATCACCGAGCCGGCCCGCCAGGTTCCGATCGCGGCGGATTGCGACGTGTGCGTGGTCGGCGGCAGCGCCACCGGCGTGTTTGCCGCCGTGGCCGCGGCTCGGCTTGGCGCCAAGGTCGCCATCATCGAACTGAACGGCTTTTTCGGAGGAGTTGCCACCGCCAGCCTGGTCAGCCTCTGGCACTCGACCGAAGACATGCAGAACCAGCAGCAGATCATTGCCGGCCTGAGCACCGAGGTCTTCGAGCGTCTGGATCGGCGCGGGGGACTGGAGGTGGTCAAAGGCAAGCGCACGTACTACGCGCTGAACACCGAGGAGCTGAAGATCGAGCTGGACGTGCTGATCACCGAGGCCGATGTGCGGCCGTTCCTGCACACGATGTTCGTCGCGCCGATCGTCGAGGACGGCCGGATGGCGGCTGCGATCATCGAAGACAAGACGGGCCGGCGGGCGATCCGGGCCCGGCAGTTCATCGACGCCACGGGCGACGCCGACGTCGTGGCCCGCATGGGACTGCCCGTGTACCAGCGTGACCAGGTGCAGCCGCCGACGATGTGCGTGATCCTCCGCGGTCTGGATGCGATCCGCAAGAAGCACCCGGGGTTCAACGTGCATCGGGCGATCTTCGACAAGCAGTACGCCCAGGCCCTGAAGCCGGGGTTCTCATGGGGCCATTCCGTGCCCGGTGGCCGCGACGAGTACATGTTGGCCGGCACGCGCGTCTACAACGCGAACTGCGCCGACGCCGACGAACTGACCGCCGCGACGATCGAGGGCCGCCGGCAGGTCCGCGCGATTTGCGACATCTTGCGGGAGAACTTCATGGACGGCCAGGGCACACCGCTGTTGACGCTGCCGGCCAAGCTCGGCCTCCGTGAGAGCCGTCACGCCCGCTGCCTGCACACGCTGACCCAGGACGAACTGCTCAGCGGTCACCGCTTCCCGGATGCGATCGGCAACGGCACTTATCCCGTGGACATCCACAACGCCCGCGGCGGCGGCATTACGTTCCGGCACCTGGAGAAGGCGCCTTTCTACCAGATGCCCTACTCGTCGCTGGTGCCCCAGGGCGCGCACAACGTGCTGGTCGCCGGGCGGAGCATCGACGCCGACGAGGGGGCTTTTGGCGCCGTGCGGGTCATGATCAACTGCAATCAGATGGGGCAGGCCGCCGGGGTAGCGGCGTGGCTCGCGCTGGACTCGGGCCGCAGCGTCGCCGAAATCGATACGGCCCAACTCCGCGAGACGCTGAAGAAACAAGGGGCGGCGATTCTGTGAGCCACACGAGTCAGTGCTTCTTGCCGGGGGCCGCGCGGCCTTCCGGCAGGTACAGCAGGCAGCCGCAGCTTTTACAGACCATGAGTTTGGACATGTACAGTTGGTTGATGAACTGGGTCGTGAGCATGGTGTTGCAGCCGCCACAGGAGTCGCCCTCGACGGGCGCCAAAATGCCCTCGCCGCGGGCCTTCACGAGCCGGTCGTATTCCGCCCGGAAGTCCGGCGGCAAGGCGGCCTCGGCGTGCTTCAGCTCGGCCTTGATGCGTGCCAAGTCGTCGTGCAGCGTCGTCTGTTCCTTCGCGACGCGCTCTTCGGCTTTCTGAAGCTCCTCGCGCACCCGGGCCAGCTTCGTTTCGGCGTCGCGGACGTGCTGGTGATGCTCGTCCAGTTTTTCCAGCCGGTCGAGGATCTCGTCTTCGAGCACGGCGTTGGCGGCCTTGTCGGCGGCGATTTGGTCCTTCAGCGCCTTGAATTCGGCGTTGCTCTGAGCCTCGTTCAGCTTGCGCTGCAGGTCAGCGATCTTGGCCTCGCGCTCGCGGAGCGTCAGTTGCTTTTCGTCGGCTTCCATCCGCGTCTGCTT
>CAYUFW010000334.1:1514-8517 GCA_964443915.1 uncultured Pirellulaceae bacterium | reverse complement strand
CGCTGCACGCCCGCGATTTCCGGCAGGCGGGCGAAGAGGAACAGCAACGCCCGCGACCGCACTGGTTTTCGGACGGCGGGATCAGCAGCAACTTCCCGATTCACTTGTTCGACGCAGTCTGGCCGCGCTGGCCGACGTTCGGTGTCAAGCTCGAACCGCTCGATCCGCCGGTACACCGCCAGGAGCGGATCTCGCTGCCGGTGGACGCCCGGCGCGGCATCTTGTTGCCCTTTCGCCACGTCGGTTCGCTGGGTCAGTTCCTGGGTTCGATCCTGGAAGCCATGCAGGAATGGCGCGAGAACCTGCAGGCGACCCTGCCGGGCTATCGCGAACGCATCGTCCATGTGCGGCTGGCCGCCGATGAGGGCGGCCTGAATTTGACGATGCCGCCGGAAGTCATTTCGCGGCTGTCCCGGTACGGCCAGCAGGCCGGCCGGGCGCTCCGCGACGACTTTGATTGGGACGCCCATCGCTGGCGGCGGTACCTGGTCGCGGTCGCCCGACTGGACGAGCTGTTGGACGAACTGCGCGAGTCGTACGTCGAGCCCGCGCCGGGCGACCAGCCGCTGCGGGATTTCCTGAATCGCTACCGCAGCAACCCGGCCGAATACGAACAGACCGCTGAATGGATCGCCGCGGCGGAACAGGACATCGCCGATCTGCTGGGATGCCACCAGCAGTGGCTGAGCCGCAAAAGGTTAAGGGATGGAAAGATCCCCAAGCCGTCGGTCGAATTGCGGATGGCGCCGAAGGTGTGACCCCGGCGAACGGTGGGCGTCAGCCTCACCGGTCTGTTTCGGGGGCGATCAGCTGGTATCCGGGAGACCGGTGGGCTAACGCCCAACCGTTCGCCAACAACTCGAAACCGGTGGGCTAACGCCCACCGTTCGCCAAGACAGGGGCTGGCACGTCAAACTATGTCAAGCGAGCGTGGACCGCACACAGGCAATCGTCGCAATTCGCCTCCAGCTGTCCGCTTTGCGCACCGACGGATGCCGGTTATGTTGAGATCCATGATCTTCTCTTGCCCAGCCGCACCGGGCACCGTGAGGGAACCGAGTCGGCCGGTC
The DNA here is from genome assembly GCA_964443915.1 of uncultured Pirellulaceae bacterium. Taxonomy (GTDB): domain Bacteria; phylum Planctomycetota; class Planctomycetia; order Pirellulales; family Pirellulaceae; genus Anammoximicrobium. The sequence continues at coordinate 7,447 of CAYUFW010000334.1, read as the reverse complement.
GCAGGAGACCGGGAAACAGACGCGAGAAGAGGTGTAAGGCGATGAGGGAGCTATTATGCTTGGCCGTGGCCGGCGCCGCGGGGACGCTGGCCCGGTACGGGTTGTCGGGCGTGGCCCAAAGGCTCGGCGGCGCGGGCTTTGCCTGGGGTACGCTGGCCGTCAACACGTTGGGGTGTTTTCTGTTCGGCTTGCTGTGGACGCTGGCGGACGACCGGCTGATCATCAGCGGCCAGACGCGATTCATCATGCTCACGGGCTTTATGGGAGCGTTCACAACGTTCTCCACGTTCGCGTTTGAGACGAGCCGCTATTTGGAGGAGTCCCAATGGGGACTGGCAGCGGCAAACTTGCTGGGCCAGAACATCCTGGGGCTGGTGTGTCTGATGCTCGGATGGGCGGTGGGGCGACTGTTGTGATCTTGACCGGGAGACAGAGATGATGAAGCTGCCGCGGGAAGCCAAGCTGCTGAGGATCTTCGTAGGCGAGAGCGACAAGTATCACGGGCGTCCGCTGTACGAGGCGATTGTCGAGGATGCCCGGCGGCGCGGCTTGGCCGGCGCCACGGTCTTGCGCGGAACCTTGGGGTACGGCGCGGCCAGCCGCATCCACACGGCGAAAATCTTGCGGCTGTCGGAAGATCTGCCGATGGTGGTGGAGATTGTCGACGAAGCGGACAAGATCCACCGCTTCCTGCCGGATTTGGACCAGATGATCGGCGAAGGCCTGGTGACCATCGAGAAAGTGGAAGTGCTCGTATACCGGCATCAGCCGGGGCCGGACGGGGCGGCGAAGGTTTGACAGGATCGCCCGGAGCAGATCGTCAAGCGAGCCTCTGTCCGCAGTCGTGCTGATAGGCTACAATAGGTAGGTGGAGAGGGACGGCGTTTGGCTGTCCGCGCCGGCTAGTCAAGAAACGCGGCTTTGAGAAGCCTGGCTTTTTGGAAAGGCCGGGTTCCTGACAAGGCCCGGAAAGGAGACCGTTCCATGTTCAGACCAAGCTTGATTGTCGTCGTGGCCGCTCTGGCGGCTGGTGGAGTTCTGCTGGCGGCGGCGCCGGCCGCGGTCGCTCAGGGGCCGGCGGTGGTCACTTACTATCCTGCGCCGCCCGTCGTTACCTACGTCCCGGAAGTGCGCGGTCTGTTCGGCCAGAGGCTCGTGTATCGTCCCGTGGTAGCCGCGCCGGTCGCGGTGGCCGCCGCGCCGGCGCCGGTGGTTGTGGCCGCGCCGCCGGTCACCACGTACTACGCCCCTGCGCCCGCCGCCCGCGCCACGTTCTACGCTCCGGCCCCGGCAGCGGTGACGAGCTATTACGCACCGGCAGTGGCCGCCCCCGTGCTGAGTTACCCGGCCCGCGTGACGACGTATTACGCGCCCGCTCGCGTCGTGGCGCCGCCGGTGGTCACGTACTATCCGCCGCTGTTGGTTCCCTAACGTGACCGCGCTTCCGGTTTTGCCGCTGCCGACGTTACCACCGCGAAAGGCGGACGCCCACAAAGGCGATTTCGGGCGTGCGCTGTTGGTGGGCGGCTCGCGGGGCATGAGCGGGGCCATTGCCTTGGCAGGGATGGCCGCGCTGCGCAGCGGCGCGGGGTTGGTCACGCTGGCGGTCCCGGACGCTTGTCTGGAAACGGTGGCGTCATTCGAACCGTCCTACATGACCGCGCCGCTGGTGTGCGACGAAGCAGGGCGGCTGAGGCGCGAGGCGGAGACGGAGATCAGTCGCCTGGCGAGCGTCGCCGACTGCGTGGCCTGCGGTCCGGGCTTGGGCCGGTCGCCGCCATTGGACGAACTCGTGCTGCGGCTGTACGAGACGCTGCCCCAGCCGCTGGTCTTGGACGCCGACGGCTTGAATGCCCTAGCGGCCGCAGGCGACTGTTGTCCGGCCGCGTCCACCCCGCGGATCCTTACGCCGCATCCGGGCGAGTTCCGCCGCTTGGCCGGGGAGCCCGGCGCCCGCTGGTCGCGGGAAGAGCTTTGCCAGCGGGCCGGCGATTTGGCAGGCCGGCGAAACTGGGTGCTGGTCGTCAAGGGGCACCGCACGCTGGTTACCGACGGCCGGCGAGTGACGTACAACACCACAGGCAACCCGGGCATGGCGACGGGCGGAGCCGGCGACGTGTTGACCGGTGTGATTACGGCCCTCGTCGGCCAGGGACTGGGGCCTTTCGAGGCCGCTCAGTTGGGCGTCCACGTCCACGGCCAGGCAGGCGATCTGGCCGCCGCCCAACTCGGTCAGAAGTCGCTGATCGCACGCGATCTGATTGCGTTCCTGCCGCAGGCTTTTCAGGGTTCCTGTTCGTGACATCGGAGGCGCAGCCGTCGTGCAGCCGCAAAGCGAATCGAGTTTCACAGCTGACCAAGCTCGACATGCCCGCTCGGCCAGGGCCCGCATCCAAGCGGTCAGCGTGGTCCGTTCCCTGGACGGCATCCCGGCAGGAGTCACCGGTGGCGCGGTCACGATCGGGAACTTTGACGGCGTTCACCGCGGGCATGCGCGGCTGATCGAACGCTTGAAGCAGAAGGCGTCCGAGGTCGAGGGGCCGGTGACGGTGTTCACGTTCGATCCGCACCCCGTGGTGCTGTTGCGGCCGGAAGCGGCGCCGCCCCCGTTAACGTGGGTCGAACGCAAAGCCGAACTGCTGGCGGACTTGGGGGTGGACGCGGTCATCGCTTTTCCTACGGATTTGGCGTTCCTCCAGTTGTCGCCGCGCGAGTTCTTCGATCGCGTCGTCGTGAATTCTCTGCAAGCGAAAGCCGTTGCGGAAGGCCCGAACTTCCGGTTCGGCCACGGCCGCGCGGGAGAGATCCCGTTGTTGCAGGAATTCTGCCGTCAGGCCAACGTGACGCTGGACATTGTCGAGCCCCTGACGGACGGTGACGGGACCATCTCCAGCAGCCGCATCCGTGATTGGATTCGGCGCGGCGACGTCGACGCGGCACGGGAGATGCTGACCGAGCCCTACCGGGTGCGGGGGATGGTCACGCACGGGGCGCGGCGCGGGGGTTCGCTGGGGTTTCCTACGGCCAACCTGGAGGCCGTGGATACGCTGTTGCCGGGCCTCGGCGTGTACGCCGGTCGGGCTCACACGTCCAGCCGCTGGTGGCCGGCGGCCATCCATATCGGGCCGAATCCGACCTTCGGCGAGCACGGCTTCAAGTTCGAGGTGCATCTGATCGGGTTCGACGGTTCCTTGTACGGTCAACCGTTGGAGGTTGACTTCTTGTCTCGTCTCCGCGACATTCACCCCTTTGGCTCGAGCGCAGAACTGACGCGCCAGTTGCAGGCGGACATTCGCGCCGCCCGCGTGACCGCTCAGCAGTGGGAAAAGAAAGTGCCGTCATGAATATCGATTGGCCGAAGTTTGTCGAGATTGTCCGCCAGCACCGGACGTTCCTGCTCACCAGCCACATCCGTCCCGACTGCGACGCCTTGGGCAGCGAGCTGGGGATGGCGGGAGTGCTGGATGCCCTGGGCAAGGAAGTGCTGATTGTCAACGGTCAGCCCACGCCGCCCAATCTGGCTTTCCTCGATCCTCAGCGGCGGATTCTGGCCCTCGGACACGATCTGGCCGCGGGCCAGGTGCCGCGAACCGACGTCCTGATGGTCTTGGATACCAGCGCCTGGGCGCAACTGGGGCCCATGGCCGACGTCGTCCGTGGCAGCACTGCGCGGAAGCTCGTCATCGACCATCACGCCAGCGAGGACGACCTGCAGGCGCTGGCCTTCAAGGATCCGCAAGTGGAAGCGACCGGAAGGCTGGTCCAGGAGGCGGCCCGGCAGCTGGACGTCACGCTGACGCCCCAGATCGCCGTCCCCTTGTTCGCGGCCATCGCCACCGACACGGGCTGGTTCCGTTTCTCGTCCGCGCGGGCGGCCACCTATCGCGCGGCCGCTGAACTGATCGATGCGGGGGCTCGTCCGGACGCGATCTTCGCCCAGTTGTACGAACGCGATACGATCGGGCGCGTCCGCCTGCGCGGACTGATCCTCTCGCGAGTGCAAGCCGAACGCGAGGGACGGCTGGTACACAGTTACGTGTTGAAGGACGATTTCGCCCTCAGCGGAGCGCTGCCCAGCGACACCGAAGACGTGATCAATATGACGCTGGCGATCGAGGGCACGCAGGTCGCCGTGATCGCGATCGAACAGCCTCAGGGTGGCTGCAAGATCAGTCTCCGCAGCCGTTGCGAGCTGGACTGCAGCCGCATCGCGGAGCAGTTCGGCGGCGGCGGACACAAAGCGGCGGCGGGCGCTTTTCTGCACGGGCCGCCGGAGGCAGCGGCCGCCCAGGTGCTGGAGGCGGTGCGCGCCGCCATACGATGAGCGATGCGGAGCGCAGAAAGAAACCCACCGGTGTGATCCACACCGATGGGTTGACAATCCACACAAGACGTGGCAGCTTCGCACCACTTGTCCCGATCACGGGCTGGCGGTGCCGGCGACGGCGCTGGCTGCCCCCGTGAACGTAGTGTTGGCAGCCTTGCCCAGGTCGGTGACCGCCCCGATAATCACGGCGGCGATCAGCGCCACCATGATGGCGTACTCAACGGCGGTTGCGCCGTCTTCGGAACCCAGGAAACCACGGATCTTCAAAGCCAGACTCTTCCTACGAACCTCCACATGATGTTGGCCGCCCTCGTGCGGGATGACTTCCGCCGCGGCGGCCGGGTTGGAAAGGACTTGCGAGCTTCGCCCGGCGCCAGACTGCCGAATGGCAGTCCACGCCTGTGCAACGGCCGGACGAACGCTCTCGGAACGAACGCTCTCGGAACGAACGCAACTGCCTCTCTTCCCCTGTCCTCAGACCGTGGTTGACCACCGTCGTAACTCAATCGTCCCTTCGGTAGCCAGGCTGCCCCACCGGCCCAACCGGTGTGGCCCTTGGCTTTGCGTCCCAGCCTCGCGGCTGGTTTGCCTTTGTCGGGGATCGGAGGCAACAGGCGTTGCGGCAGAACCATGGCGCCTCGCGCCTTGGCCCTGTACTGGAAACCCATGTCACAAACGACCGCTGTCAAATCGAACACTCCACACAAAACACAAGTTTTTGTCGGGGGGCTTCTTGCCGTTGCCAGCCGTGAACGGGGTGTGAACGCGGCGTGGTGTGGAAACCACACGTCGCTCTGTCGCTACGCCCAGATGGGTGGGATGATTCAGGGTCCGGGCCGTCTCCCAGCTGCTTCCCTGCTATTTTCCTGTCGCCTCACGTTTTTTGTCCGCTCTTTGTCCGCCGTCTCCTTTTCCTGTCGGTTCCGGTTTTCACTCGTTCTTTGTCCGCCAGCACTGACCAGGGCGACGATGCCAGTGGTGGTCATGTTCGGGCCCCCAGTTGCAGCAGGCGTCGGAGTGCGGAAAATGGGTTAGACTGCAACGACGATCCGCTGCACGGAGCATCCACGCATGAAAGAAAAACTGAGTTTGGCGGGCAAGCGGGCATTGGTTACCGGGTCGAGCCAGGGCATCGGGCGGGCGATCGCGGTGGCGCTGGCCGAATTCGGGGCGGACGTGATGGTCCATTGCGCGCGGGACGTCGCCAAGGCGGAGGCGGCCCGCAAACAGATCGAGGCGTTCGGCGTGCGCAGCGGCGTGACCGTGGCCGACTTGGCAGAGCCGAAGGCCGCCGAGAGAGTCCATGCCGAGACGCTGGCCGTCTTGGGGGCGCCCGAGATGCAGCGGCGGAAGTGGGGCCGGATCCTGACCCTCGGCAGCGTCCAGCAGGTGCGTCCCCATCCCGAAATGCTCGTGTACTCCGCCACCAAGTCGGCCCTGTCGAACATGGTCCGCAACCTGGCCCCGCAACTGGCGCGGGACGGCATCACGATCAACAACCTGGCCCCCGGAGCCATCGCCACGGTGCGCAACGAGCAAGTGCTGGCCGACGAGGCGTATTTGCGCCGAGTGCTGACGAGGATCCCCGCCGGATTCATCGGCGACC
>CAYUFW010000334.1:0-1504 GCA_964443915.1 uncultured Pirellulaceae bacterium | reverse complement strand
TGCCGGCCTGGCGGTGCTGCTGTGCTCCGAAGCCGGCCGCTACATCACCGGCCAGGACCTGTTCGTCGACGGCGGCATGGGCCTGCCCTGAGCGGCTGCCACTGACCACTGACCACTGACGCATGACCACTGACCACTGACCAATGACGAATGACACCCTCATGCCCCCAGAAAACCTCCTTCAACAAGAAGCCAAGATGATGAAGCTGGAGAAGCTGATCGCCGAGCGCGAGGGCGTCTCCACCAAGCCGTTTCCCGTGCCGGTGCCGGAACTGCTGGCCCGTTACGAGCAGCTGTACACCGGCGCGATCAACGACGTGATGCGAGAATTCTGCCTGCTCGAACAGGCGCTGCCGTACGACATCGTGCCGCTGCGCGACAAGGACACGGTGGCCGGCATCGCGTTTACGGTCAAGAGCGCGCCCAACTGTGTCATTCGCGGCGAGATGTCGTTCCGCACCCAGATGCTCGACGAAATGCACGAAGACGCTTTCATCGTGTGGGACACCAGCCGTGACGAAAAAGCGACGCTCTGGGGCGGCGTCATGACGGCCACGGCCAAGGGCAAGCGGGTCCGCGCCGCGTGCATCGACGGCGGCATCCGGGATACGCATCAGATCCTGGAAAAGGACTTCCCGGTCTATTACCGTTACCGCACGTCCAACGGCAGCTTGGGCCGCTGCCAGATCACGCACTACCAGGTGCCGATCAAGATTGGCGACGTGACGATCAAGCCGGGGGACGTGGTCTTCGCCGACATCGACGGCGTGCTCTGCGTTCCCCGCGATATCGCCTACGACGTGTTGGTGCGTGCCGAAGAGATCCGCGCCAACGAACAGCAGATTTTCGGCTGGGTCGCCGCGGGCCAGACGATTCACGAGATCACGGAAAAGGGCGGCTATTTCTGATGCTGCCGGCGCTGGGCAATGCCGGAACGGCGCGGCCTTGTTCCGGCCTTCGGGCTTCCGTGCCGCCTTGCGGAGCGGGCGGGGGCGGTGTAAAAGACCCGTCATGCGAGTTTACTTGGATTTCCTGCAGCACATTCTGGATCGCGGCGTCGCGAAACACGACCGGACCGGCACGGGGACGCTGAGCGTCTTCGGCTACCAGATGCGGTTCGGCCTGGCACACGGTTTTCCGCTGCTGACGACCAAGCGGTTGCACGTCAAGTCGATCATTCACGAACTGCTGTGGTTCCTGCGGGGCGATACGAACGTCCGCTATCTGCAACAGCGCGGCGTTACGATTTGGGACGAGTGGGCGGACGAAAACGGTGAGCTGGGGCCGATCTACGGCCGCCAGTGGCGCGGTTGGACGGCGGCCGATGGCCGCACGATCGACCAGATCCAGGAGGTGGTGCAGCGGATTGTCGCCGACCCGGATTCACGGCGATTGATCGTCAGCGCCTGGAACGTCGGCGATGTGGCTCAGATGCGTTTGCCGCCCTGCCACGTGTTGTTCCAGTTCTACGTGTCCGAAGGCCGGCTGTCCTGCCAGTTGTACC
>CAYUFW010000333.1:0-8551 GCA_964443915.1 uncultured Pirellulaceae bacterium | reverse complement strand
GCTGACCGACTACCAAACCCTCGCCGGCCCCGTCCCGTCCGTGCGGTGAAGGCGTGCCGGCCTCGGCGATTTTCACGCCCCTTGCACGGGTCCTGCTGACCACAAATAATACGTCTTGGAAAATGTCCTTCGCCGCAGACTGCCCTCCGAGGCGGGCGGCAATCACACCGGGTTTTCAATCATGCGATTTCGACTACTCGACCGAATCACGCAACTGGAGCCGGGCAAACACATCGAAGCGGTCAAGCAGTTGACGGCCGCCGACGGGTACCTGGAGGATCACTTCCCCAGGTTTCCCATCATGCCGGGCGTGCTGATGCTGGAAGCCATGTACCAGGCGGGACTTTGGCTGGTCCGAAAGACCGAGAATTTTGCCCATTCTGTGGTGATGCTCCAGGAAGCCCGCAACGTCAAGTTCAGCGGTTTTGTCAAACCGGGACAGACGTTGGTCGTGACGGCGGAGATCAAGAAGCAGGACGGCGGGCACTCGAGCCTGATCGCGCAAGGCACGGTCGATGGCAAAGTGGTGGCGAGTGCCAAATTGACACTGGAGGCGTTTCAGCTCGGGGACCGCTTTCCCCGGCGGGCAGCGAGCCAAGACTATCTGATGAGGAAGATGCGGCAGCAATTCGAGCGGGTGGCGGCGGGGACGCCCGAGGAGCAGGTCAACGTCGGCCTCTCGATGCGCTGGCTGTGGATCGATCGGTTCGTCGAGTTCGTGCGCGGGCAACGGGCCGTCGCCATCAAGAACGTGAGCCTGACGGAAGAGCCCATGAGCGAGTACCTGCCCGGGTTTCCCGTGCTGCCTTGCTCGCTGGTGGTCGAGGGGCTGGCGTGGACGGGTGGAATCTTGGCCAACGACCAGCGCCGGTTCCAGGAACGGACGGTGTTGGCCAAGGTCAAGAAGGCCGTCTTTCATCGTCCGCCGCTGGCCGGCGACCAACTCAGGTACACGGCCGTGATCGAGGGGCTTGAACCGGAAGGCGCGTTTATCCGCGGCACGAGTCATATCGGCGATGAACTCCAGGCCGAGGTCGACATCTTCCTCGCTCACCTGGGAAACCGCTTCGATGAAGTCGAAGGCGATCTCATCGATCCCGCCGACATGCTGGCCACGCTCCGGACGTGGGGCCTGTACGATGTGGGGCGGACGGCTTCGGGTGAACCCCTCGACGTTGCGGAAAAGCTGCTGGACGGCGAACGCCGGGCGCAAACCGCCGTAGAAAAAGCTCTGCCAATCACTTGACCAGTTTTGGTTCCGTGGATGTGTTCCGATGAACGATGAACCGCTGTCGGGACGGAAGAAACGGCTGGTCAATTACGCCAGCTGCGCGGGGTGAGCGGGCAAATTGCCCCAAGAGGGGACTGCCCAGTTGGTGCAGAGCTTGCCGCGAGCGCACGATCCCAACTTGATCGTCGGAACCGAAGGTTTTAGCGATGCGGGCGTTTACCGGCTGCGCGACGACCTGTTGATCGTCCAGTCGCTGGACTTCTTCCCGCCGCTGGTCGACGACCCCTTTGTGTTCGGCCGGATCGCCGCGGCCAATTCGCTGTCCGATCTGTACGCGATGGGCGCCCAGCCGACGACGGCCATGAACATCGTGGCCTTCCCGGACGACCAACTCGACCTGAGCATCCTGGCCGAGATCTTGCGGGGCGGCGGCGAGCGAGTGAGCGCCGCCGGCGCGGTCGTGCTTGGCGGCCACTCGATCCGTGACGCCGAAATCAAGTACGGCCTCTCCGTGACCGGCGTGGTACATCCGCAGGACTTGTTGACCAATCAGCGAGCCCAGCCCGGCGACGCGCTGGTTCTGACCAAGGCTTTGGGCACCGGCTTCGTCACCACGGCCTTCAAAGGCGAGCGGTGTTCGGACGCTACGTTGGCCGCGGCCTGCGCCAGCATGGCGGAGTTGAATGTCGCGGGGCGGGATGCGGCGCGGGAACTGAAGGCCAACGCGTCCACGGACGTCACTGGCTTTGGTTTGGCCGGCCACGCGGGCGAAATGGCCGAAGCGAGCGGCGTGACGGCGGTGCTCGAGGTCCACCGCCTGCCGATCTTGCCGGGAGCCGCGGCGCTGGCGCAGCAGGGAAATCGGAACCGCGCCTGCCGCTCGAACCGGAAGTTCGCCGAGCCCCGGATGCACATCGAAGGCCAGCCGGACGAGTTGTTGACCGAATTTCTCTTCGATCCCCAGACTTCCGGCGGCCTGCTGATCAGCGTCCCGCAGGAGCGCGCGGAGCAGTTGGTGGCACACGCCCGAACCGCCGGCGCGGTTGCGGCGTGCATCGTAGGAGCGATCGTGCCGCAACAGGATGTTCGCATCGTAATCCGCCCCTGACTTCGGCGAACGGTGGGCGTTCGCCTCACCGGTTCCTTTGGTGGCAGCACGCCCCACCCGTTGGTGAACGCGAAAACTGCGCCCGGTTGCGTTAGCCCACCGGTTCCTTTCGTGGCGGCACGGCGGAAAACCGGTGGGCTCACGCCCACCGTTCGCCGTGACGGAATCGCTGGCCGCCCGGCACTTCCCGCACAATCGTTCAAGTCGGAACGGTTGTCGGCCCGAAACATTCAAGGCTGAATGATTCTGCGCGTGAAGGGGGAACCTGATGCGTATCCGATCTGCCAGCCGGGCCGAGGGATCGTGCGCGCCGCCGGATTCGACCGGCGACGCGCCGTTGGAACTTGTCTATGCAGTCGCCTGCTGTCATCGCTTGCTGCGAGCCCGGTTGAATGAACGACTGGGCATGCGTGGTCTTAGCGATGGTGACTTCTGGGTTCTCTGGCTCTGCAGCCGCGCCGCACCCAACAGCTTCGTCCAGCACGAGATGGCCGCGTCGGCCGGCGTCTCGCCGGCGCAGATGAGCGGTTTGGTTGAACGGCTGCGGCAACGCGGCCTGCTGGCCAGCTGCCGGGGTGATCGCGACCGTCGCCGGCAGTACTGGCGTTTGACGCCGGCTGGCGAGGACCTGTTGCGCGAGATTCAAGCCGAGTTCAACGGAGAATTCGAGACCTGGGAAGAAACTTGTTCAGTGCAGGATCGGCAGGCCCTGATCGGTTGGATTCGCAGACTGAGCGAAACGGCCGCGGAGCCTGGCACTTCCCGCGTGCTTGCTTCTCTTCACCCCACGGAGGTTGCCGATGAACAAGCGCATCGCCGAGCCTCCTGAGACGTGGCGTCAGGGAGTAATCTGGTGGGTGGTGCTGGCGAGCGTCCTCGTCGCCGCGGGCTGCCAGCCGCGATTCTATCGCCGCCAAGCGGACACCGACGCCTATCAACTGATCGACGAGAAGGCGCGGGATCCCCGCTGGGCGCTAACCGGCTACAGCATCGAGCCGGATCCGAGGTCCCGCATTTTCGATCCCTTCGACCCGGACCACGAGCCCATGCCGCCGGACGATCCGGAGGCGCACCGCCTGATGCACGAGGTGGACGGGAAGAAGGGGTCCAAGCACTGGGACGACAACGGCAGCACGCCCTACGTCGACAATCCCGATTGGCTGCAGTCCTTGCCGCTGAACGAGCAAGGCGTGTTGGTGCTGGACGCCGACCTGGCCGTGCATTTGGCGCGTTTGCACTCCCGCGAGTTTCTGAAGAACCTGCAACGGCTGTATCTCTCGGCGCTGGATGTGAGCTTCGAGCGGTTCCGCTTCGACTCGCTGTTCTTTGCCGGCTACCAGACGGAGTACACCGCCGACGGTCCGCTCCGCAATCCGCCGGATTCCAGCAGCGTGTTCGCCTTGGGCACGTTTCCCTCGCAGCAAGGCATCCGCCTGGAAAAGCTGGGCACGACCGGTGCGGAACTCGTCGTGGGCTTTGCCAACTCGCTGGTCTGGCAATTCTCCGGTCCCGACTCGTACTCGGCCAATTCGGTGCTCGACTTCACCCTGGTGCAGCCGCTGTTGCGTCAGGGCGGTCGAGCCCGCGTGATGGAACGTCTGACGCTGGCCGAGCGGACGCTGCTGGGCAACGTGCGGCAGATGGAGCGGTACCGGCACGGCTTTTACCTGGAAGTCATGGCGGGCGGCACCGCGGGCGCCGGGCCTTCCACGGGCCTTCGAATGCTCGACGGCTCGGGCATGGGTGGCTTCCGCAGTTCCAGCGCCGGCGGCTTCATGGGGCTGTTGCAGACCCAGCAGGAGATCCTCAACCAGCGTTTCAACTTGTACGCCCTGCGGTCCAACCACTTCCGCCTGAACGCCACGCTGCAGGATTTGCTGTCCCGTGCGGGGAATCCGGCGGCCAGGCAGGGCGAGGGCGGCGGGTCGAACGCCGAGAGCATCGTCCGGCAACGGCTGCAGGTCGCCCAGGCGCGTCAGGCCATTCTGAACGCCGAGGGCCGGCTGGCCGACGCCGAAACGGCCTACCAGAATCAACTGGACACCTTCAAGATGACCCTCGGTCTACCGCCGGCGATCTGTGTCAAGATCCAGGACGACATGCTGGAGCCGTTGAACTTGATCGACCGCGGCGTCGTCGAGTTGCAGGAGTCGGTGAGTTCGACTCAAGAGCAGATCGGGGAGAGCCTGGCGGACGTCCAGTCACAACTGCTGGACCGTACCCTCCCGGACGCCCAACGCAACGAGCGGGTGGTGAAAGAACTCCGCGCCGTCCACGCGGCCCTGGACCAAGTGGCAGCCCTCCGCCGCCGGTTGATCGAAGCCGACGACGCCCCGTACCGCCGGTTCCATGCGGACGGAGCGAAGCTGATGAACCGGCTGGAGGCGTGTTTGAAGACCGCGATCGAGCAGGCCGCCCGCGATCCGGCGGACTTGGCGATGCTGCAGCAGGACCTGCGGCTGCTGCAGCAAGTCCGCCAGCAGTTGCGAATGACCGCGGAGCAGGACGGGCCTCAAGGCGACTGGTTGAGCCAGGCGCGCGGCTTCATGTACTTCAACTTGCTGGAAGACGCCCTGCACGACCTGGACCGCGTCGGCGAAGAGTTGAAAGCCGCCGAGCGAACCGCCGACGTGTCCTGGATGAAGGGCGACCCGAATCCAATGACGCGTGCTTTCCACCGCAAGCACCGGGACGTGATGGCGGCCCGCGACTTGCCGCAAGTGACTCAGTTGGCGGATGCCCTGCGGCGCGAGTACGACCGGATCCGCGGCGAACAGCCTTGGTTGAGCGAACTAGGCCGCTGGCGCCGCCTGCCGTACGACGTCGAGGCGTCGCTCTCCGGGGACAATCGCGCCAAGGTCACCCGGCTGGAACGTCGGGCGAGTCAATTCGTGGACATCCTGTTGGACTCGTTGGCCCGCTTGGACGACTCCGGTCAACAGGACAGTCTGCTGACCAATATCCGGCACTTTCAGACCACCTTAGACATGCTGGCGGCCAAGGTGCCGACGCTGACGCCGGACGAAGTGCTCGCTCAGTACCGGCTGGACGTCAATCCGGCCATCCCCCAGGAACTCGTCGACTTGGGGAACAACGTGCTGGAGATCTCGCTCGTTCAATCGCGGACGAGGGCGGAGAACGTCTCGATCGAAGACACCGCCGTCGATCTGCACCCCCAAGCCGCGCTGGAGATCGCTCGTCAGAACCGTCTGGATTGGATGAACGCCCGTGCGGAACTGGTCGACGCCTGGCGTCTGATCCGTTTCCACGCCAACGATTTGAGAAGCGATCTGGACGTCGTGTTCAGCGGCGACATCAGGACGCGTGATGACAACCCGTTCAAGTTTGACGCCAACACCGGCCGGCTGCGGGTGGGGCTGCAGTTCGACTCGCCTTTGACGCGGCTCAGCGAACGGAACACCTACCGGCAAGCCTTGATCGACTACCAGCAGGCCCGCATGGACTACTATGCCTTCGAGGACCGGGTCTCGAAGAACCTCCGGGAAGTCCTTCGGAACCTGCAGCTGAAGCGAAAAAACCTGGAAATCCGCCGTGAAGCCGTTTGGGCTGCCGCGGTTCAGATCGAGTTGAACCAGGAGATCCGGAATCTGGGGCAGGCCAGCAGTCAAGCTTCTGGGGCGACGGCCGCGCGGGATGTCGTGTCGGCTTTGTCCGATCTGCTGACCGCTCAGAACGACTTCCTCGCCCTCTGGGTCACGTACGAAGTCCTCCGCCGCGGGCTGGATTTCGACTTGGGCACGATGCGATTGGACGCCTCGGGCATGTGGGTCGATCCGGGGCCGATCGACCCGGATCACGGCTATCCCGGAGTGGGCGAGACCGTCGAGTGTTGGCCTGGGCCGATGGTCATGCCGCGCGGCGAGCCAATCCCCTCCGATCGGCAGATGCTGGGCGTCGAGGTCGAACAACTACCTCCGCCCCGAGGCGAAGCGGACAGCGGCGGGCCGGGAGGTTGACGATCGTCAACCCCCGGCTTTTCCAAGAGGCCGGGCTTCCTTTCTTTCGGCCGCGGACCGGAGACGCCTTGCGCGAAGACGTCTTCAAAGAAAATGCCCGCTCCGTCCGAGGGCGAAAACGTGGGCAAGGCCGCCCGGCGATACTTCTTCAGGCTTCGGCCTTCCGCCGACAGCAGCACGATGGGCAGGAGGAACAAAACGGCAGCCGCGGGCAAGACCGCAAGAAGTACGCGTCGCATCGTGAGCGGTCCCGTCACTTGAAAGGTCATCACGGAAGGCAAATCCGATCCGGCGTTCAGTCAATCCCTAACAATTCGATGTCGAAGATCAGCACGGAGTGCGGGCCGATGACGCCACCCGCCCCGTTGGCTCCGTAGGCCAGTTCCGACGGCACGAAGACTCGCCACTTGTCCCCGACGTGCATCAACTGCAGCGCTTCTGTCCAGCCGGGGATCACTCCATCGACGCGGAACGTGGCCGGCTGGCCGCTACGGCGCGAGCTGTCGAACACCTTGCCGTCCAGCAGCGTGCCTTCGTAGTTCACGCGCACCGTGTCAGCTGCTTTGGGCGACGCGCCTTGGCCTGGCTTGATGACTTGGTACTGCAGGCCGCTGGCCAAGGTCTTCACGCCCGGCTTCTTGCCATTGCTTGCCAGGAAAGCTTGGCCTTCGCGTTTGTTCTTGTCGCCGACTGCAAGATCGCGCTGATCTCGTTTCGCCTGCACGGCACGGCCGAACGCCTGGAAAGCGGCCTGCAATTGGCTCTCCGCGTACCGCGGCTTGACGCCCTGCATGGCGTCCTTCAGGCCCAGGATCAACTGCTCCACGTTAACCTCGACCCCATCGGCCTTGAAGTTGTTGGCAATCTGCAAACCGATCCCATAGCTGGCGATGTCGGCCGCCGACGCAGCGTCGATCGGGGAAGCGGCTGGCGGCGGAGAAAGCTCGGCAGCCTGCGCGGCGGAAATGGCGGTGCAGAGGAGGGCAAGGGCACAAAGTCGTTTCATGGGATAGCTTTCTTTGGGTTGAAGAATCAGAAATCAGAATCGTCTGGATTCCTGATGTGGGACCAGACGACGCCGCGTACCGTTGGCCGCGGCTCGCTTGGCATCGTTCGGAAAAAGTGAGCGGAAGGGCGCTAGTCACCGGTGACCGGCGAACCGCATTACCGGCGGCTAGCGCCTTGCCGCTCACCTGTCACCGGAGCGTTATTTCTCGGACGAACCTCACCTGGAGCCAACCGACCAACGCCGCAACCGAAGTTGTACGCAAACTCACGGATCGTGTCATGGGGGTATCGTCGGGATTTGCCAGACATAGCCGGCGCAGGTAAGATGTTGTCGTCCCACCTGTAACCTCCATCCACCCTGAGGTGCGCGATGAAAGCCATCTTCCCTGCAATCCTTCTGCTGTCGGCCGCGACTGCGTCGGCGGTCGATTTTCACGTCTCTCCGCTGGGCAGCGATGCCAGTCCCGGCACGGCGGATCGGCCGTTCGCGACGCTGACGCGGGCGCGGGACGCTGTGCGGGCGCTAAAGTCCAAGGGCCCGTTGGCCGAAGCCGTGAGGGTGATCATCAGCGACGGGACCTATCCGTTGACCGAGCCGCTGGTCCTGACGGCCGAAGACAGCGGCACGGCCCAGGCTCCCATTACCTACGAAGCGGCATCCGGCGCGCGGCCGGTGTTCAGCGGCGGACGGGTGATCGGCGGCTGGAAGCCGGCTGCCAACGGACTGTGGGCGGTCAAGATCCCGGAGGTGGCCGCAGGCAAGTGGTATTTCGAGCAGCTGTTCGTGGGCGGCCGCCGGGCCACCCGCGCTCGCAGTCCGAACAAGTTCTACTACTACCTTCAGAACGTCCAGCAAACGGTGCTGGACGAAGGAGGCTCGCCGCGCAAGCCCAAGCGGGCCCGGCAGACGCTGACGATGCGGCCCGAGGACTTTCAGCAAGCTCTCGGCCAAGCCGCCCCCGGCGACCTCCGCGATATCAACCTGGTGGTCTATCACAACTGGGACAATACGCGGCGGTTTCTGGACAGCATCGACGCGCAGCAGTCCGCGCTGGTCACGACCGGCGAAGGGATGAAGTCCTGGAACCCGTGGCGAAAGAACGGGCTGTTTCACCTCGAAAACTACCTGGCGGCGCTCGATGTTCCCGGCGAATGGTACCTGTCGCGGGACGGCACGTTGTCCTACAAGCCACTGCCCGGCGAGGACCTGGCGCAGACGACGGTGGT
>CAYUFW010000332.1:0-8584 GCA_964443915.1 uncultured Pirellulaceae bacterium | reverse complement strand
GATTTCGAGACGGGCGATTTACAGGGCTGGCAGGTCGTTGAGGGACAGTTCGACTACGTGGTCTCCGACCGGGCGGTGTTTCACAATCGGTACGCGGACCAGCCCGGCAACACGTACAACAAGCAGGGACGGTACTATCTGTCGACCGTCGAACAACAGCCGGGCAAATCATCGAACGATCGCATGACGGGGGTAATCGAGTCGCCGGTGTTCTTGCTGGGCGGTCCCGAAATGACGATGCTGGTTGGCTCCGGCACCCAGCCGGGCACGTACGTGGCGCTGTGTACGCTCGACGGCAAGGAAGTGCTGGTGGCCCGCGGCAAGGACCAAACGGAGGTCATGCAGCGTGTCCGCTGGGACGCGCCGCAATTGGTCGGGCAGAAGGTGTTTCTGCGGGTCGTGGACCGCGAGACCCGCGGCTGGGGACACGTGACGTTGGATGACTTTGCCGCCTGCGGCCGGATCGACGGCGAAGAGACCCGGCGGCGATTTGCCGAGATCGAAGCCCGACTGGCCCGGCAGCGGCTCGAGGCGGCAATCCGCGAGTGCAATCTGCCGGGACTGCGGCGGGCGATCGCGGATCTCATGGAGACGATCCCCGACCGATACCCGCGCGGAGCGGAGTTTCTGGTCCGGCTTGACGACCTGGAAAAACGGCTCGCGGGGGCCACGCCGGAGCAGACGCCGGGCATTGTCCAGGAGTTGGAGGCAGTGCGGCGCGAGGCCCTGGTGGCTAACCCGCTGGTCGGCGCACAGCCGATCGTGTTTGTCGTCCGGCACCAGTACCGCAGCCACTACCACGCCATCGACACGCTGTTCCACACGGCCGAGCTGAACGCGGATCGGGGCATGACGCCGCACGCCAATTTGTTTGAAGGCGGCGGAGGGCTGAAGACGATCGACCTGATCACCGGCCGGGTCCAGACGCTGGTCGAACTCCCCGACGGCGTCGTGCGCGATCCCGAAGTGCATTTCGATGGCCGGCGGATCGTGTTCGCCATGCGCCGCAACCGGGATGAGGACTATCACATTTGGGAGATCCAGGCGGACGGCACGGGGCTCAGGCAGCTGACCGGGTCGGCGGGCGTCTCGGACTTCGATCCCTTCTATCTGCCCGACGGGCGAATCGCTTTCTCCTCGACGCGCGAGCCGAAGTACAACCAGTGCAGCCGCGATCACGGAGCCAATTTGTTCTGCATGGAAGCGGACGGGGCGAACGTTCACCAAATCGGCAAGAACAACTTGTTCGATAACCACGGCACGCTGACGCCCGACGGCCGCATCCTGTACGCCCGCTGGGAATACGTCGACCGCAATTTCGGCGACGCGCACGGCATCTGGACCGTGAATCCCGACGGCACGAACCAGGCGATCTACTGGGGCAACAACACGGCTTCGCCCGGCGCGGTCTACTATCCGCGACTGATTCGCGGCACGCAGCAGATATTGTGCGTGTTCGGGATGCATCACTTCCGGCTGTGGGGCGCGTTGGCCATCGTCGACCGTCAGCGCGGCTTGGACGGCCGCGAGCCGGTGATCCGCACCTGGCCGGCGGACACGATCGAACGCGTCCGGGCCAGCGGCGGGTTCGACTGCGACGGCTTCGTTTCGGTGTACCCAAAGTACGAGTGCCCGTACCCGCTGAGCGACAAGTACTTCCTGTGCTCGCGGATGACCATGCGGCCCGGCCAGGTGCCGGGGGCGAGCGACGCGCAGTTCGGCGACGAGATGGGAATCTACCTGATCGACGTGTTTGGCAACGAGCTGTTGCTGCACGCCGAAGCGCCGGGCTGTTACGATCCGCTGCCGTTGCGTCCGCAGCCCCGTCCGCCCGTCATCCCGCCGAGGCGCGACTTCGAGAACCGCGAAGGCTATTTCTACGTGGCCGACGTGTATCGCGGGACGCACATGGCCGGAGTGCCGCGAGGGGCGGTCAAACGTCTCCGCGTGGTCGAGTCGCCGGAGAAACGGCACTGGTCGCCCGGCGCTTGGTACGGCCAGGGCTACACGGCACCCGGCATGAACTGGCACAGCTTGGAGAACAAACGCATCTTGGGCACGGTGCCGGTCGAGGACGACGGCTCGGCGGCCTTTGCTGTGCCCTCGGAGACGTTTGTCTATTTCCAGCTGCTGGACGAGCACGGCATGATGGTCCAGTCGATGCGGAGCGGGGCCAGCGTCCAGTCGGGCGAGCGTGCGGCGTGCGTGGGCTGTCACGAAGACCGCCGGACGACGCCGCCCGCCATGTTGGCCGCGTCGCGCGAGCCATCGCTGCCCCTGGCTTGGCGGCGGCCGCCAAGTCGCCTGAGCGACTGGTACGGCCCGCCGCGCGAGTTCAGCTTCATGGCCGAGGTCCAGCCGGTGTTCAACAAGCGTTGCGTTGGCTGTCACGATTACGGGCAAGAGGCGGGCCGCAAACTGAACCTGGCCCCCGACCGGACGCTGACGTTCAATACGGCCTACACGGAACTCTGGCGTAAAGGATATCTGCATTGCGTCGGCGCCGGACCGGCGGAGATCCAGCCGGCGTTCTCCTGGGGGTCGCACGCCAGCAAACTGGTCCAAGTGCTCCGCAGGCCCGGCACGCCGGGCCACGAAGAACTGCAGTTGACCCCGGAGGAGTTCGACCGCATCGTGACCTGGGTCGATCTGAACGGCGTCTACTATCCGACCTACGCCTGTGCGTATCCGGACAGCCTGACCGGCCGCATCCCGCTGGACGCGGCGCAGTTGGGCCGGCTGGGTGAGTTGACCGGTGTCGACTTCCGCCGGCAGCGGAGCTACGGCGGATGTCCGGGACCGGACGTGAGCTTCGAACGCCCCGAACTCAGTCCGCTGCTGGCACAGTTTTCGGACAAGCAAGACCCGCGCTACCGCGAAGCGCTGGCGATTATTCAAGCGGGCCGAGGGCGGTTGGCCCGCCGCCCCCGGGCCGACATGCCGGGTTTCGTTCCCAGCGAACCGGACCAGCGTCGCGAGGCCAAGTACGCACTCCGCCGCCAGATCGAACTCCGCAACCGCGAAGCGATCCGCCGGGGTGAACGGATGTATGACGAGTGATAGGCCGGAACAAGTCCGCGCAGTTCCGGCAGCGATTCGGGCGGTTTTCGAACTGCCGGAACCGCTCGGACTTGTTTCGGCCTACCGAACTGCTGCTGGCCACGACAGTGTGAGAAAGGGGCGACAAGCATGAAGACTGCGACGAGAAACGGCGGTGGCGACGGCGTAAGCCGGCGAAGCATCCTTGCTGGGGCGTTTTCGGCACTGGGGTTGGGGGCGTTGGAGGCGGTTGAAAGCCAGGCGGAACAGCAAGCGAGCAAGGAAGCGCCGGTTTCGCCGAAGGACAACCTGAAGATCACGAAACTCGAAACGTTCCTGGTCAAGCCGCGATGGTTGTTTCTCAAGATCCACACCAATGCCGGAATCGTCGGCTTGGGTGAGCCGATCCTGGAGGGGCGGGCCTTGACCTGTGCCCAGGCGGTGAAGGAGATCGAGCCGTACCTGATCGGCAAGGACCCGCGGCGCGTGGTCCATCATTGGCAGGCGATCTACCGGCACGCGTTCTATCGCGGCGGCCCGATCTTGACCAGTGCCCTGAGCGGCATCGATCAGGCGTTGTGGGACATCAAGGGCAAGGCACTCGGCGTGCCCGTCTATGAGTTGCTGGGCGGCCCGACCCGCGACCGCGTCCGGGTCTACGCCCACGGCAAGAGCGTCGAGGACATGCTGCAGAAGAAGGCTCAGGGATTCACCGCGTTCAAGACCGGTGTGGGCTTGGGGAAATCGGGCCGATACGTAGCGAGCAAGGCCGAGATCGACCGGGCCGCCGAGTCGTTTGCGGCCAAACGCGAGGCGCTCGGCACGGACGTAGACATCGCCGCTGAGTTCCACGGCGCCGTCGATCCGCCCACCTCGAAACTGGCGATCAGAGCGCTGGAGCCGTTTCAGCCCTTCTTCATCGAAGAACCCGTCCAGTGCCAGAACGTGGACGTGCTGGCCGACATCGCGCGGGGCACGCATCTGCCGATCGCCACCGGCGAGCGGATCTTCACCAAGTGGGGCTTTCGCGAGATCCTGGAGAAACGGGCCGCCGGCATCCTGCAGCCCGATCTGTGCCACGCGGGCGGCATCACGGAGGTGCGGCTAATCGCCGGCATGGCCGAGGCGTACTACGTGCCGATCGCGCCGCACAATCCGCTGGGTCCCATCTCCTTGGCTGCCGGGATTCAGCTGGCGGCTTCGATCCCCAATTTCCTGTGTCAGGAGCAGGTCAGCCTGGGCGAGGGCTATCTCAAGACGCCTTTCCATGTCGACCAAGGCTACATCCCGGTCCCGACCGGTCCGGGATTGGGCGTGGAACTGGACGAAAACGCCTTGGCCGACAAGATCGGCCACGACTGGCGAAACGCCGAGACCTACGACCGCCACGACGGCTCCGTGGTCGACTGGTGAACGCTGTCGTTCTTGCCGAAAAGGCTGCCGGAAATTGATGCTAAACAGGTGGAGTGAGTTCCTCCTCGGTTTTGGCGGCTGAGGCCGCTGGAAGGAGGATGGTATGTTTTCTCTGTAATCCGCACGACGGCGGCTTCGTGACGGCGGCCGACGGAGAAGCGAAGAGAGTACGGGGAGGACAACGGGAGTACTTTCTGCGACGCTTGGTGGTACAATTCCCGTCGGCGTGCGTCCGCGATTTTCGTACGATCTGGAGGTCCACTCGATGAAAGCTCTTGCTGCTCTCGGTTGTGTCCTAGGTTGCGCCGTTTGCGGGCCGCTGTTGGTTTCCGCGGCCGACGAAGCCCCGGCGATCGGAAAGATCGAGCTGGCCCCGAATCGGGCGATTCACGTCAACGGCCAGCCGTTCTTTCCGATCATGGTTTGGCTGCAGGGCGCTGCGAATTTCCCGGCGGCGCGCGAGTGTGGCATGAACACGACCGCCGGATATTGGAATGGTTCGAGCGGCACGAAGGATGTTGTTGAATACCAGGGGCTGGTCGCCAAGGCCGGGCTGTACGGCGTGATGCCGTTCGATCCGGGGCTGAAAGACCATCCCCAGTTGCTGGGCTATATCCACGACGACGAGCCGGACCTGCCGCATCAGGTGAACGATGCGGAGGTGGTTCCGGCGTCGCACCTGGCGATCAACCGCAGCACGCCGCTGTGGAAGATCGTCGACGGCGTGACGCACACCTGGTCCGTGCTGGATCCGATGGAGGACGCCGCGATCACGATCCGGCTGAAGAACAAGGTGACGGTGGAGCGCCTCGCCGTGTGGCTGACGATTTCGCCGGGCTTGGCCGTGGCGAAGGAGGTCGAGTTCCAGGGCGATGACAAGCCGCTGGTGACCGCGACGCTCGAAAACAAGAAGGGACGGCAGGAGATCCCGCTGCCTGCACCCGCCACGTTCCGCGAGCTGAAGCTGACGGTGCGTTCGGCTCACCCCGGCCAGAACGAATGGGGCTCGATCAGCGAAATCGAAGGCTTCGATGCGGCCGGCAACAACTTGCTGCTCGCGCCGCCGCGTTACGAGCCGCGGGCGCAACCGGAAGCGTCCCTGGCCGCGTACCGGAAGATCAAGGCTGCCGATCCGTCGCGGCCGGTGTTCATGACCTTGACCGGGAACTTCCACCCGCATTTCGGCAAGTGGTCCGACCAGCAACGGACGTCTCTCTACCCGGCGTACATCCAAGCCACCGACATTGTCGGCTATGACATCTATCCCATCTACGGCTGGAACAAGCCCGAATGGATTCACCTGGTCCACGACGCCACCGAGTTGTTGGCCAAGCTCGCCGGCCAGCGTCCGCTGTACGCCTGGATCGAAACCAGCAAAGGCGGCCAGTGGACCGGGGCGTTGGAGAAGCAAAAGGACGTCACGCCGGCTCACATCAAGGCCGAAGTCTGGATGGCCATCTGCCGGGGCGCTACTGCCATCGGCTACTTCACCCACGTCTGGAAGCCGTCGTATCACCAGTTCGGCGTGCCGGAGTCGAACCGCGCGGCGCTGCGGGAGGTCAACGCGCAAATCACGCGGCTGGCACCGGCCATCCTGAGCGACAAACCGGCTGCGGCCGTGACGATCCGCGGTTCCACCGACGTCAAGCTGGACGTGATGGCCAAACGGCACGGCGGCAGCTTGTACGTGTTTGCGGTGAACTACGACGAGCGTGCGGTTGCCGCCGAGGCCACGTTTTCCATCGCCGGACTGACGGCGGGCGCCGAAGTCGAGGCGCTCGACGAGGACCGTCTGCTCCGCGCCGAAGCTGGCGGCTTTCGCGACCGTTTCGCGCCGTTGGGCGTCCACCTGTACCGGATCAAGAAGGCGGAGTGAGGCGGCGTCTAAAGGAAAAGGACAGGCACTTTGTCCTTCCGCCGCCGCGCAGGAGTTCGTGTTTCCGAACCAGTTGACCGCGTGGGTCAAGCTGACCGACCTGCGGGAGACCTTCCCGCTCGGCGACAACGGCGTGACCGAGCTGGAGGTCTTTGGCAAGGACGTCGAATGAACGTTCCGGAGTTCGGCGGCGTGGCCAGACAGTCCCGCGGGCCAGTCACGAGCCTTTCGAGCCACACCGGGCTGGTCGCGTTCGGGACCACCGCGTTGCCAGGAACTCGGCGGCCGGAAACCTCGCAGCCTTCGTGCTCAAGAAGGGCGAGTCGCTCCAGCAGCACGTGGGCATCCTCGTCCACTCCGGCGACGCCACGGCCGGCCGCGTGGCCGAACGCTACCAGCAGCTCATCGCCGGCAAGCTCGATTGAGCCGCGCCTTGTCGACCGCGAACAGCGGACATCCCGCTTTTCGGGCAGGCAAGACACGAATAATGTCTGTTCTTTTCTGTTGCTGAATGCTGGAAGGAAGCACACGCATCCCGCGTCGCGTGTGGCGCGGACTGTACGCTATAATGAATTGATGTGTCGGCAGGAGGATATCGGGAGACCGGACAATGAAGACGGAAACCACGGGAACGGTTGTGGGTGGAGCGCTACAGCTCGACCAGCAAGTCGATTTGCCGGACCACAGTCGAGTGCGAGTGGCGGTCGAGCCTTTGGACGAATGGCGGGTCCGATTCGCAGCCGGCCTGCAAGCGTGGCGGCAACTTCGGGAGAACCAGCCGATCAACTCCGGCGGACGCCGCTACACACGGGACGAACTGCATGAACGCCATTGACACCAACGTGCTGGTCTACTTCGTGGATGAACATGAACCAGCGAAACAGGCCAAAGCGACCGAGTTGTTGGAGCGTCTGAGCGAGGAAGAAACGGAAATCTTGATGATCTCCCGTCCCTTCTTCAGTACGCTGGCGCCCTACACGATGGAGGATGTCCCGATGCGTCGATGTGAATTACCGCACCAGGCTTGGTTGTTCCCAGCGCGCACTGCGATGCGCCGCGTCCCCACCGCGGATTCCGAGAAGCCATCGTTCGCGCCACGCGCGACTTGGACCCTGCTGTCCTTGCTCGTGCTGCTCGCACCAAGTGCGGCCCGAGGTGCGGATGACGCGGTCGCATTGTTTTTCGGAACCGCGTCTCCTGCGGCGCCGGCCATCGCCGTGATCGAGCCGCGGAAAAGCGGTGGAATACTTGCGCCCGGCAAGGCCTTCCGCTTTCGCGTCACCGTCGATCGACCTGTTGAGGCCGGCGCAATCCGCATGTGGCTCAACGGCAAGGAAGTCACCGAGCGAGTCTTGGTCGGGGGAACACCGACAGCCCGAGAGGTGACATTTGAGGGACTGGCGCCAGACACGTCATACCGCGCGAAGATTACTGCCGAGAACTCGCGGGGATCCACAGAACGTGTGGAACGCTTCTACACGTTCCGCGACAAGGTTGACGGCTATCGGGGTATTTGGTGGACGATCGGGGAAATAGTCAGCCCGTACGGGGACAAGAACTCCGGCGGCACGGGCTTCGTTGCCAACCACACGGTCAGTCCCATGGCCGTCTATGCTCCGGAGGTCGAGAAGACCTTCTTCGTCTACGGGGGAACCACCGGTCCGGAAGACCGCTACCTCCTGGCCATGGCCTCGTACTACGACCACAAGCGGCACCGCGTTCCCCGGCCGACGATCGTTCGCGATCAGGGGGGAATCGATGACCCGCACGACAACCCCAGCTTGACCATTGACGAGGCCGGGTATGTGTGGGTCTTCATCGCCGGCCGCGGGCGTCATCGGCCAGGGCAGATCTTCCGCAGCAAGCAGCCCTACTCCGTCGACTCGTTCCAGGAAGTCATCTCCCGCGAGCAAACCTACTCGCAGATCTGGTACGTTCCCGGAAAGGGGTTCTTTCATCTGTTAACGCTCTACACGAGCGGCCGCGAATTGTATTGGGAGACGAGCCGCGACGGAAAGGATTGGACCGCTCAGCCAGCGAAGGACCTCAAGAAGCTCGCTGGCTTCGCGGGGCACTACCAGGTGAGCCGCTGCGACGGGCATAAAATCGGGACCGCCTTCAACTACCATCCCGGCGGCAGCCCCGACCGCCGCACGAACCTCTACTACGTCCAGACGGCCGACTTCGGCCGCACGTGGACCACCGTCGACGGCCGCCCGCTGACCATCCCTCTGGACAATCCCAAGAATCCCGCGC
>CAYUFW010000331.1:0-8603 GCA_964443915.1 uncultured Pirellulaceae bacterium | reverse complement strand
GATACTTTCAATGAGCTAGCTCTGCTAGCATTTCGCAGCCTTGTGATCGAGGCCGAACTTGGCAAGCTGGAAGCTTACCCCACTTTCTCGCACGAGCGAATCCGCTGGAAAAAAACTGGCACCGCCGGTTGAAATGCCGCGCTGGGACGATAGAATCCGCTCCCGGCGCCGGCCCTTTTTGCCGTCTTGTGCATCGACAGACGGCATTTGCCCACCCTGTTTTGGAGAGCCAAAAACCGGGGAGGGTTGGGCAGATTCGTAATTCGATGTCGTATAACGAGTTGCGCTAAAAAAAGATGAGTTGCGCTAAAAAAGAGGTTTTAGTCCATATCGCGAAAAGCCGGGGGGTGGGCAAACGTGCCTCCTAAACCCATTGAGCGATTGGACTTGTGAAACCCGGGGCGCAACGCCCTGCTGCCGATTCCGGCGAGAAAGCGTGGCGGTGATCAAGATCGCCGGCGCCATGCTATAGACGGCGCAACGCCCTGCCCGGATCAGGACGGGATTGAAACCCTGCGTCAGTTCGTCGACTTGCAGCCTACACTAGACGTCCTCGGTCCATGTGCAGCACCCGGTGCGCCCGTTGCGCCGCTTGCGGGTCGTGGGTCACCATCAACACGGCGGCTCCGGCGTCGGCGTATTGCCGCAGGGCGTCCAGGACGATGACGGCGTTGTCGGGGTCCAGGTTGCCGGTGGGCTCGTCGGCCAGGACCAGCTTGGGGCGATGGAACAGGGCCCGGGCCAAGGCGACGCGTTGGCGTTCCCCGACGCTCAGTTCCGCCGGCACGTGGCGCCGGCGATCTTCCAGACCGAAGTGCCGGATCAATTCTTCCGCACGCTCGACGGGTTGCGGCTGCGGGTTGGGCAGGTTGGCCGCAAGGATGTTCTGCAGCACATCCAGGTAGGGCACCAAATGGAATTGCTGGAACACGAAGCCGATGTGCTGGGCCCGGAACGTGCTCCGCGCGTTGGCCGTCAGCCGGTACGGATCGACGTCGGCGACGAGCACCTCGCCGCCGCTGGGCCGCAACAACGCGCCGCACGCCAGCAGCAGCGTGCTCTTGCCACAGCCGCTGGGGCCTTGAATGGCGACCGCCTCCCGGGCTTCGACGGTCAACGAAACGCCGTCGATCGCCGTCACCTCACGCTGGTTGCCGGAATAGGTCTTGGCGACCTGCTGAACTTTCAACATCCTCACGCCTCCCTCAAGATCTCGGCCGGGTCCCGCCGCGCGGCCAGCAGCGCCGGAATCCAGCCAGCCACGACGCCCAACAACGAACCGATGGCCAACACCGCCGTGACCACCTGCCACGACAGCAGCCCCGCGGCTCCGACCAGCAGCACATCCAACTCGCCGCGCAAACGGGCGGCGATCAGCAGACCGGCGGCGCAGCCCAAGGCTGCCCCGACCACGCCGCCCACCAAAGAGCGGAACAGGAACAGCACCAGCACGTGGTTTGCCCGGTAGCCGATGGCCCGCAAGATGGCCACCTCGGCACTGCGTCCGCGGGCGTTGCCGAAGGCGGTCAGGAAGATCCACACGCCGCAGGCGAGGACCACGCCGGGCACGCCCAGCGCGGCGAGCCGCTGACGTTCCGCGCGCAGCGTTTGCTGGTGTGCTTTCTCCCGCTGGACGGCCTCGACCGCCTCTTGGCCCACCCTCGTCCGGGCCTCGGCGCGGGCCAGCACCTTCGTCCCCAACTCGATCACCTTGGTATCAGGAAGCTGCTTGGCCACGTCGGCACGGACGCGGGCCAGGGCTTCGCTTCCCACGCACAGACACTCCAGGGCCAGAATGGCGTTGATCTTGCCCGGCTTGCCCAACAACTCCTGGGCGTCCTTCAGCGGAATCCAAACTCCGATGTCGTCCTTGCTGCCGCGTTCTTCCTGGCATTTGTGGATCAGGAAGGGGCGTCCCATGAACTCGACCTTCTGCCCGACCTGCAAGCCGAGGCTGTGGTGCAACTCGTAGCCCACGACCATCGTCCCGTCGGGAACGGGCTGGACCAACGGCGCGCGGGGATTCTTGTGCAGGTTGGCCACTTCACCTTTGCAGCCAACCAGGATCACGGTGCGTTTCATCTCCGGCCATTTCCGCTTCTCGGCCAGCATCGGCAGAAAGTGCCGCACGGAGACGATCCGCGAGTCGGCCAGCCGGTGCGCATAGTCCTCCGGCATCGTGGTCGTGGCGGTGTCCGTGGCGTGCCACTCGCGGACGTCCTGATCGGCGGGCAAGATGGCCAGGTTGAAACTCAGCTTGAGCGTGGCCTTGCGCATCTCGTCCTGCAGTACGGTCAAGCGCTTCTTGAGTTCGGCTTCCTTCCGTGCCAGCATGGCGCCGGAGCGGAGGTCGTAGATCTGCAGCGCCGCCTGGACGGTGAGCATCGTCCCTACGGCCACCGCGACGGCCAGCGTTGCCAGCAGGAAGGTCGTTTTCCGCCGCAGCATTTCGCGGAGCGCCATGTGCATGATCGACATCGTCGTGGTCTCCTTCTCCCCTGCTCATTGTTCGTGCAGGATTTCCGCCGGGTCCAGCGCGGCGGCGACCCGCGCCGGGAGCCAGCTTCCCAACACGCAGGCGGCAATCGCCATCGCCTCGGCCAGGCCGAGTTGCTCCAAGGCGATCCTCCATCCTAGCGCCGTGCCGCTCTGGCCGCGGACCTCCAGGAGCATCGCGGCCGCCGTGCCGAGGGCGAATCCGGCGATCCCGCCGGCGACTCCCAGCACACACGCTTTGGAGAGAACCAGACTCCGCACGTCACCCGCTCGAAATCCGATGGCCCGCAACACGCCGATCTCCGGCGCGCGCTCCCGGACGTTCCCATACATCAGGATACCGATCCAAGCGGCGCACGCTAGAAAGCCGAGCGGGACGAGCTTCGTCATCGCGCTGCGGCGTTCCGCTTGAAGCAGTGCCCGTTTTTCCTTTTCCTGCGCGACGGCCGCCTGGGCCTCTTCCGCCACCTTGACGCGAGCGTGGGTGCGGGCCCGCGTTTCCGAGGCAATTTCCACGACTTGGCAGTCGGGCAGCACGTCCGCCATCCGTCGGCGGACCTCCGCCAAATCGCCCCACACGGAAAGATGTTCGACGATCAGGATTTCGTTGATCGCGTCGGGCTGGTTCAGCAGTTGCTGCGCGTCGGCCAGCGGGATCCACAGGCTGATGTCATCCTTGGTGCCCAATTCCCGTTCGCACTTGTCGATACGGAAGACGCGGCCCAGGACGCGGATCTCCTCTCCGCGCTGCAGGCCCAGGGCCTGGTGCAATTCATACCCCACCACGCAACTGCCGGGCGGGATCGCGCCGGAAAGCGGTCCGGCTTGGCCGACGCTCGTGTCCAGAACTCGCTCCTGGCCCACGCCGACCACCAGGACCGCCCATTGTTTCTCTTCCCACTTCAGCTTCCGGCGCAGCCGCGGCAGGTAGCGGTCGACCAGTTCCCGCGTCCCGTCCAGCCGCTGTGCCCGCGATTCCGGCATGGTGTTGGCCGCGTAATCCTCCGCGTACCAATCGCCCAAAGGCTGGTTCTTGGGGAGGACAATCGCGTTGTATCCGAGACGCTGCATGGCCTGTTTCAGGTCCGTCCGCAGGCTGGCCATCATGGCTTGCGTCTCTTGTTCCTTGCGGGACACGATCTCGTCCGACCGGACGGCGTGGAATTGCAGCCCGGTCAGCACGCCCACCAGCAGCGCGATGGCCGCCGAGATCCCGGCCAGTCCCAGCAGGAAGTTCAGCTTGCGATACGCGATCTCCCGCAGCATCATCGACCAGATCGACATCCTGATGGCTCCCGTTGGCGGAGGGCGGATTGCACGTGGGCCGGTCTCTCCGAGACCGGCTCGCGCGTCTCGGAGAGACGCGGCTACGTGCGTCACGCCAGCTTGGCCAGCGCGGCGCTGTGGGCCTGAATCCTCCGGACGGCATCGAGGATGTGATCCATGTCGCTGCGGTCGGCCAAGAGCACGTTCTGGAACATCCCGACGGTCGTTTCGCAGACTTGCTTGTTGCCCTTGAGTTCTCGGAAACTGTCGCGGTAGGCTTTCAGCCGCTCGGCCGGGAACAGCCGCTGAAACCCGCGCGATGTGATCGCTTCGTCCAGCAAGCCGTCGTTGTACTGCTCGTGATAGCCGCCGCCACAGGGGATGCCTTCGGCGCCCATGGCCCGGAAGAACCTGTCGCGCGGCAAGCCGTTGAATTGCGCGGCGTCGTAGCGGAAGGCGTACAAATGCCACACCGGCCGGCTGTTCTCCGGCAGCCGCAACGGCTCGACGCCGGGAATCTCCTTCAGCCCGGCCGACAGATAAGCGGCGTTCTCGCGCCGCCGCTCGGTCTCCTGCACCAGCTTGTCGAATTGCGAGAGGAGGATCGAGGCTTGAAAGTGCTGCATCCGGAAATTGCTGCCGCGGCTGAAGCAGCCGCTGCCCTGGAAGGTCCCGGTGGCGCGGCCACAGTTGTGGAAGGCTTGGCAGCGGTCCGCCAGTTCGTCGCTGTTGCCGGTAACCGCTCCGCCTTCGCCGGAGGGAATGTGCTTGGAATTCTGGAAACTGAAGCAGCCCAGATCGCCGAGCGTGCCGCATTTGCGTCCTTTGTAATCGGCCAGCCACGCCTGGCAGGCGTCCTCCACGACGGCCAGGTCGTGCTTCTTGGCAATCGCGTTGATCGGGTCCATGTCGCAGGGCAGGCCGTAGATGTGGACCGGCACGATGGCGCGGGTCCGCTCGGTGATCCGGCTCTCGATCGAAGCCGGGTCCATTGTCAGCGTGGCCGGGTCCGTATCGGCGAACACCGGCAGGGCCTTGTGCATCAGAATCGTGTTGTAGGTGGCGATGAAGGTGAAGGGGGACGTAATGACTTCGTCGCCCGCATCAATGCCCACGACGTGCAAGGCGGTGATCAGCGCCGTCGTTCCGCTGGCCGTGGCCACGCAGCGTTTGGCGCCGAGCAACTTGGCCCAGCCCGACTCAAAGTCCGACACCAGTCCGCCGCCGCCGGAACTGGACCAGCGCCCGCTGCGCAAGACCTTGAGGATTTCCGGCTCCCAGGATTCGCGCCACTCGGGCCACTTGGGCCAGCCGCCGGTGTGGATGCGGGTGCCTCCGAGCAGGGCCGGCTTGTCCGCGTCGGCAGCCGACGCCTTCGGCGTCCGGCGGGCGCCCAGCCAAGCCAGTGCGGCCGAACCTGCCGCTGCGGTCCGCACAAACGCGCGTCGTGTCAGATTGCTTTTCATGACTCTGGTTCCTCCTCGATCGTTACGGAACAACCTGTTTCGGGATTATATGTTCGGGGACGATTATGCGCGCTCCATGCCGAACGACAGAAGCGATCATCATGATACCCCTTGGCTGAAGCCCGTGGCAATCCTCGGTTCCCTGCCGCGCGTTCGTTCGGCCAGCGTTGCGAACCGTGCGGATTGCCACGCTTTCGGGCAAATTGACGTGTGCAGAATGCCATCACCGGTCGGTTGTCCGAGTTTCCCGCCGTGAAAAAACCCCCTCGACGACGCCCCGCCGGCGCTGTTTCGGCACCGGAAGGCGGCAGCCGCGTTCCGCTTGAACGGCTTGGCGCGGAAATAACGCGTGCGGCACTTCGCGAACCGTTACAGCTCCTCGTCGTCTCCCTCTTTTCCTTGGTTCGGGCACACCGTTCGCCGAAAAGGTCCTGTCCACAACTCGTGGACGGAACTTGTGCCGGAATCATCAGGGGAATCACGATGCGTGCAAAGCGAGTCGCATGTTGCTTGTTGCTGCTGGCGATGGTCGTCCTCAGCGGTTGTCAGGAGGAAAAGGGTCTCGTTGGGCGCTGGGACATGGGCCGGTCGAACTTCTACTTTCGCAAGGACGGCGTTGTCTTCTACACCTCTTCGTCGCAGACACGGTATCAAGGACGGTACTATTACGATGATTCTTCGGAGCCGGGCAAGGTCCGAGTCGATGTGCAGGAGATCAACGGCGGTCAAAGGCCATTGTCGTTCCAGTTGCTGGTGACGTTCCTCAGTCCGGATCGCGTTCGATTCGACGGTCTCAGCGGCGGAAAGAACTCCTTCACTCTGGGGTCTCGTGTCGCGGAGGACCCCGCGAGCAATTAGTACGGGCCAGCTTGGCTCGCGAAACTCACTTCCTTCACGCCTTGCGGAAACTGCAGAACCGCAGCGCCTTCAGCCTGCAGAAAGTCCAGGGGCGCCTGCCCTCGTACCCTTGCTTTGGCGGCTCCATGGACCGCCGCGCTTGGACGTTGTCAAACTCGCGGCTCGCCGAGAAGAACAACCGGCAAATGGTCTGGCAATCCAATTCTGTAACCGTTTGAGGTGCAGGGGTATCGATCAGGCAGTGGCGGCCGCAAGCGGCGATGGGGCTGCTCCCGAACGCCCCCGCTCGGCCGGCTGCGGACCGGAGGCAGTGGAGGGCGACCGACAAGCACGCTGCGGCTGTCTGTTATTCACTGACACTGTCTGCTACGATCGGGACATCGTAATCGGCAAGGTCTTTATCGGATGCACAAGTGCGGGAGGTGTGACTGTGAAAGCGCTGCGTTTTTGTGGATTGGCAACGCTCCTCGTGACGGGAATCCTGCTCAACCTGCCGTCCCACGGAGCCGAGAAGCTTAAGGACGCCGAATCAGCCACGCACGGCTTCGAGGCCGCGCAATACCAGGTCGTCGATACCTACCAATTCCCCGGCGTCAAGATGATCCAGTTCGAACTGGGAGTTCTGTCCCATTACTCGTACTTGCTCGTCAGTGGCAAGGAAGCGTGGGTCGTGGATCCGGGTCGAGATGTGGACGCGTACCTGGATGCGGCTCAGAAGGAGGGCGTTACGATCACCGGTGTTTGGCTGTCCCATTCGCATGCGGATTTCGTGGCCGGGCACGTGGAGTTGTCGTCGCGTCTGAAAGTCCCCATCTACGTGAGCGAGAAGGCGGCTCCCGGCTATCCGGCGACGCTACTGAAGGAAGGCGACCGGCGATCCGTGGGCGAGGCGGTGCTGGAATTCATCGAGACGCCGGGGCACACGCCCGATAGCATGTGCGCGTTGCTGTACGGCCGGCAGGATCCGAAGCAGCCGCTGGCGGTGCTCAGCGGCGACACGCTGTTCATCGGCAGCGTGGGCCGGCCCGATCTGTTGGGCGAAGGCATGTCCGCGGCGACGCTGGCTTCGATGATGTTCGACACCTGGACGAAGAAGCTGTCCAAGCTGCCCGACAGCGTGATGATCTTTCCGGCGCACGGGGCGGGCTCGCTGTGCGGGGCCCACCTGAGCGACGAACCGACGTCGACGCTGGGCGAGCAGCGTGTGTCCAATCCCTACCTGGCGCACAAGAACCGCGGCGAGTTCATCGCGGCCGTCCTGGAAGGGTTGCCGGAGGCGCCGCAGTACTTCCAGCACAATGCGAAGCTGAACCATGACGGCCCGGAACTGGTCGATTGGGAACCGAAACAGCTGCCCTGGGCGGAACCCAGCCCGGAGTTGACGGATGCAAGCAAGCACTACGTCGTCGACATCCGCGACGCGGCGGCTTACTCCGCCGGGCACATTCCCAACTCCGTCGCCATCGGCCTCCGCGGCCGGCTGGAAACGTGGGTAGGCGTCATGGTGCCGTGGAACGCCAAGCTGCTGCTGGCGGGCGAAGAGAAGGAACTCCGCGAGGCCCTGTTCCGGCTCCACCGGGTCGGTTACCGGCCCCAACTGCTGGACATCAACAAGTGGAAGGCGGCGAAGTTGCCGTTGACCGCTTCCGAGCTGATTCCGCCCCAGAAACTGTACGCCCAAATGCAGACCGCCGAGTCGCCGCAAGTGCTCGACGTGCGTCTGCCGTCGGAATGGATGGGGCTGCGGGTCGGCACCGTGATCAACATCCCGATGAGCGAGTTGTCCCAGCGGGCCGGCAAGCTGGACCGGAAGATCCCTGTGGTGGCCGTGTGCAACAGCGCGTACCGCAGCACGATGGCGGTCGGCATTCTGGAACGTGCCGGGATGACGAAGGTGGCCAGCTTGGCGGGCGGCAGCGAAGCATGGATCGAAGCGGGGCTGCCCGTCTTTCAGGCCAGGCAGGAAGGCGCGGCCGGTGGCACGCCCCAGCGGCAAATCAAGTTGGCCGAGCGCATGTCCGTGGCAGAACTGAAATGGCTCCAGCAAGATCTGCCAGGGACTTTCCAACTGGTCGACATTCGCGCCCCGGAACAGTTTGCCGACTTCAGCCTGCCGGACGCGGAAAACGTGGATCTGGCGGAATTGCTCAACAACCCGTCTTACTTGACCGGGGCCGGCCCGCTGATCGTGGTCGACCGGGACGGCACGCTGGCGATGATGGTCGCCGGGATCCTGTCGCAGAAGACCGAGCGGCCGGTCAAGGCCCTGGTCGGCGGGCTGTCGGCTTACTGGTCGGAAACCGCATTCGCCGGCCACGCGCCGGTGGCGGCTCCGGCTGTCACGCCGCACACTGCCACGCCGAAGGCTGTGGCCCCAGCGATGGTCGGACCGAAGCCAGGGGCCGGTCCGGGATCGGCTCCGGCCAAACCGAAGAAGAAGAGCGCGGGATGCTGACTGGCTTGCAAGACTAGTGCCGTTTCCAGTTTCTAACTTCCCTTCTTGACGACTGTAAGTGC
>CAYUFW010000330.1:7480-8683 GCA_964443915.1 uncultured Pirellulaceae bacterium | reverse complement strand
GATCATGATCAGCTTGCCGCGCTGGTCGATGTGGTGGGCGCCGGAAATCGCAATCGCCTTGGTCGAGTCGGGGACGTCGCGAGCGTGCAGCAGCGCGGCCGGAAACTGCGAGTTGTTCCCATAG
Source organism: uncultured Pirellulaceae bacterium (assembly GCA_964443915.1). GTDB lineage: Bacteria > Planctomycetota > Planctomycetia > Pirellulales > Pirellulaceae > Anammoximicrobium. The sequence continues at coordinate 8,559 of CAYUFW010000330.1, read as the reverse complement.
AATTCCGCCTGATTGCTGCCGTCGGGATTCATGACGAACAGACTGTGCAGGTAGCCGGCGGTCCTGTCCGAATACTCCCAGCGGGTATACATGATCCGGCCATCCGCCGTCAGGTGCGGAAACACCGTGTGGCCGTGGTCACAGGCGAGGCGGCGGATGTAGCGTCCGGCCGCATCGCACGTGAACAGATTACACACACTCGACCACCAGCAGGGCGCCGAGAAAACGCACCGGGTGGACGTGAAGACCAACTCGCCGTTGGGCAGCCATTCCGGCTCCATGTCCGCCGTTCCGGCGCCGAAGGTGATTTGCCGGACGCTGCGGTCCGTCAGATTCATGACGTAGAGGTGAAAATCGTCGTCCCCGTCGTGGCTGGTGCGGCGCATGGAGAACGCCAGCGTGCGGCCGTCGTGGGAGACGCACGGGTCCCGGACGACCCCCGTGGGACAATCCAGCAGCACTTCAGTCCCGACCGTGCCGTCGGCGTGGATCGTCAGCTTGCAGAGTTGCGAGTTCATCCGGTAGTCAGCTCCACATTCGCGGAAGACGGCGTCCGTCAGGTGATCGGTCATGGCGAACATGGCCTGGCAATCGCCAAACACAAAGTGCTTGGCATACACGAACTCGCGCGGGTGACGGTCGAAGACTTTCAGCCGCTGCCTGCGGCGCAGTTCACATGCCTGGAAGTACAGGCTCTTCCACGCCGGATCGCGGCCGGGCTTCTTGCCGTCCACGAGCCGGGCGAGCGACTTCTCCTGTTCCTCGACGCCGACGTTCCGGGATCGCAACTCGGCGAGGACCTTGCGGACCATCGCCTGTTCCACTTGGCTGTCTTCCGCAGCCACAAAGCAGTCACCGTGCTTCAAGCCGTGATCCTGATAGATCCAATCCCGCTGCAGGCGGGACAGGGGATAGGCCACGTTGTGCCGATTCTGGACGTCTTCCGGGGTGTAGTTCTGAGCGAACGCGGGCACAAACAACAGGACCAAGACACCCCAGAACGACAGCCCGTACCGCACAAGCCGGGCCTTCGCAACGGCTGCTAGTAGCCGGCTCATCTGCCGTCCTCCCGCTTCTCC
>CAYUFW010000330.1:0-7470 GCA_964443915.1 uncultured Pirellulaceae bacterium | reverse complement strand
GTCTTCTTCCCCGTCTTTTCCCGCGCAGACTCCTCCTCCCGCTTCTCCGGCAGCCGCCGTTGCCAAGGTCAACAGGACCAGACGGACGCTCGCGAACCTACTTCCGGATTTCATGTTGCGGTCTCCTTTCAGGCGTGATTGTATCCGACGATCGCCGGCAGGAAGAGACGGCACCGTGGTCTGCCGGGCTCCGGCGGAACAAATCTTCAAGATACGGTACGAGGCCGGCTGCCTTCACACGATCTGCTACGCCACCAGCAAGGACGGCCTGGCGTGGGAACGGCCGGCGCAGGACGTGAACCCGGGGACGAATCAGGTGCTGCCGCCGGACTTGACGCCCGACGGGATCCATTGGACCAACCGCACGGCGACCGGCGATACGGGCGACCGCAGCACGATGTTCTACAATCCGTTCCGCAAGAAGAAGTGCATCTACAGACTGCGGTGGGGGTTCCGCGGCCGGTCGCGCCACTACTGGGAGGCCGACGATTTTCTCGCCGGTGCCAAGTGCATCTTGGCTACTTGCCGTACTGGTCCCGGTCCGCCCCCGGTCGCCTTGTCCGGTGCTCCACGTTGTGCAGCATCCCCAGGGCGCGCTGCAATCCCGCCGGGCCAAACTTCTCCTTGATCTGGTCCGCAACTTCATCCAGGCGTGCCTCTTGTTCACGTTCGGCTTCGGGAAACAGGCTCAACTGCACCAGCGCGGGATGGTGGAAGCCACTCATCCCGACGCCGAGCAAGCGAATGTGCAACCGCCGTGCAGGCAGCCGCTCCGCGAACATTCGTGCCGCCGTCTGCCAAATCTCCTGTGTGACGTTCGTGGGTTGCGGCAACGTCTGGGCACGAGTGATGGTGTGGAAGTCGCCGAACCGGACTTTCAGGTGTACGGTGCGTCCCTTGAGGCCGTGCCGGCGCAGCCGACATCCGACTTGTTCGCTCAATTCCAGCAGCCACGCCCGCATGATTTCGGGATCTTCCAGGTCCGTAGCGAAGGTCGTTTCGTGCGAGATGGACTTCGCTTCCTGATCGGGCACCACCGGCCGGTCGTCGATACCCTGGGCCAACTCCCAGAGGTGATCGCCGCTGCTGCCAAAGTGGTGCCGCAGCAGTTCGACCGGCATCTGTCGCAGTTGGCCGATCCGGTGGATGCCCAGCTTTTCGAACGCTTGCCCCGTGACCTTGCCAACGCCCCATAGCCGGCCCACGGGGAGCGGATCGAGGAACTCCTGCACTCGGTCCGGTGCGACGACCACGAATCCGTCTGGCTTCTTCAGGTCACTGGCGATTTTGGACAGGAACTTGTTAGGAGCCACACCGACGGACGCGACCAAGCGGAGACGCTCACGGATTTCCTGTTTGATCATCCGGCCGATATCTTGGGCCGGGCCGAACAACCGCTCGCTGCCGGTCACGTCCAGGAAGGCTTCGTCCAGCGACAGCGGCTCGACCAACGGCGTGTACTTCTCGAAGATGGCACGGATCTGGTCCGACACTTCGGCGTAGTAATCCATGCGTGGCCGCAGAAAGATGCCGCGGGGGCACAGCCGGTGAGCGGTGACGGCCGGCATGGCGCTGTGGATGCCGAAGTTGCGGGCGACGTAGTTGGCCGCAGCCACGACGCCACGACCCTCTGGTGTGCCGCCGACGATGACCGGCTTGCCGACCAGTTCGGGCCGATCCCGCTCCTCGACGGAAGCATAGAAGGCGTCCATGTCCACATGCAAGATCATGCGATCATTTCCTCGTCTGGTTCCCATCATCGCGATGATTTCGGAAATCCAATCCGCGGGCCTGTCGCCGGTCCTCCATCACGGCGGGGAGGCGCCCGCGCTTGACAACGCCTGCCGGAGCGGGCATGTCGGGTCCACCGCCTTCCCGGCGCGGTACTTCTCCAGCAGCCGGCGCGACTGTTCGGCCAACCTCCGCCGGACCTCCCGCCGTTTCCCTCTGATCCGGGGAATCTTCATGTTGTCGTACGCGGTCGTCGCGTGCCGCAGCCAGGCGATCACGGCGGACTCGGCCCGCCGCTGGATCGGTATCCGCTGCGTGCGGGCCACCGTGCCGCTGCCGACCGGCGTGGCGTGCTGCGTCACGGCGTCGGCGAACTGCTCGGCCAGGCCGGCGTAGCATGGCGAGAAGTCCAGGAACGCCAGCACGGCCCCACGGAAGTCTTCGACGTACTCGGTCTGCTTGCGTTCGCGCCTTGCCGCATCGGCTGCCCGTCGCTTCGCGTAGGCCTGGGTCGAGCGTTCCGCCTCCAACTCGGCGCGGACCGCGGCGATTCGGTCTGCCGGCGCCCAGACGCCCCGCGAGAACGTCTTGCGGCCTTTCTTCTCCTGGACCGTCCAGGTAGGGCCGGCCGCCTTGACCCGCCGCGTGAGGCCGGGATCACCGGGCGGCAGCAATTCCCAGTCGGCGGGGGCGTGGAGGATCCGGCCCTCGCCGGTGCGGACAGTGCGATCACTGGGGCCGGGGACAACGATCCGTGTCTGGTTGGGCATCTGTCGTTGATTTCGTAGTGCAGTGCAGGAAGGTGTCGTGGTGAAATGATATGTCAGGCGCAGTCGCAGTCATAGAGCCAGCGGGGGTAGATGCCAGGAATCGAGTGGAAGGCTTCAGCCAGGAACAAGCAGTTGCGAAGCGCGCCCGCCGGCCTGTGCGGCCCATGCTTTGGAGGAAGCTCGACAAGGTGGCGGGGCTGTCGATCTGAATGACGCGGTCCCGATCTCTGCCAGCAAGCGCCGCCGACACTCCCGGTCGTCGCCCTGGATTTCCAGCTCGTCGTCCTGGATCGTGCCGCCGACGTTGCCGGAAAGCGACAGCCGTTGCCCTGGGGCATCATTCGGCCGATCAGCCCGCTGTCATCAGGCGTTAACAGCTGTCAGCCGAGCCTTACGGTAGTTGACGTTGGCGCGCGGTAACACCAGGTCGAAGCGTCAGCGAGGGAGCCAGCTCATTTCCTTGGTTGTGCGGCGGGTTCGCGGGAACGGCGCCGACCTTGTCCGCGAGCGAGCACAGTGCCGCTGTGCGAAGTGCCGTATTCCTCGGTGGCCGGCAAACACGCCCGCTGGCACCGTATGTGCTCTCAGTCGGATCCGGTCGGCGTGCGCGCCGTCCAACTCGCGACTGCGACGTGCGGACGCGAACCGGAAATCAGCCCCACTGCCCGGCTTAGAACCATGAGTGCCGTCCTGGAAGACCGCCGCGTCGCGGCCGCTCCCGCCGTCTCGATCGTCATCCCCGCCTATCGCGAGGCGGAGAACCTGCCGGTGATCATTCCCCGGCTGAGCGACGTCCTGAGCGACGCCAATCTGGCCGCGGAGATCATTGTGGTCGACGACTACAGCGGCGACGGGACCACGGAAATCTGCCGGGACTTGGCGCAGCAGCACCCCGTGCGTTTGGAGACGAGGGAGAGCGAACGAGGTCTGTCCAGCGCCGTCCTGCACGGTCTCCGCCGGGCCCGAGGCGCCGTCCTGATCGTGATGGACGCCGACTTGTCCCACCCGCCGGAAAAGGTCCCCGAACTCGTCGAGGCCTTGGACGAACCGGACGTGGACTTCGTCATCGGCAGCCGCTATGTGCGCGGCGGCGGGACGGACGAGGATTGGGGACTGGCACGCTGGCTGAATTCCAAGGTCGCCACGCTGATGGCCCGTCCGTTCACCACGGCGGCCGATCCGATGGCCGGCTTCTTTGCGCTGCGGCGGACCTCGTTTCGCCGCGCCGACGAAAGCCGCGAACTGAATCCCATCGGTTACAAGATCGGCTTGGAGTTGATGGTCAAGTGCGGTTGCCAGCGGGTGCAGGAAGTGCCGATTCAATTCAGCAACCGGCTGCACGGCAAGAGCAAGCTGAACCTCCGCGAACAGCTCAACTACGTGCGCCACCTGGGGCGGCTGGCCGAGTACAAGCTGCGGCACCTGCCGCAACTGCTGAAGTTCGCCTTCGTGGGCGCATCCGGCAGCGTCGTCGATCTGATCGCGTTTGCCGTTTCGCTGCTGTTGCTGCCCGTGCCCGTCGCGCGGGCGCTGGCCATTTGGGTGGCCATGACGTGGAACTTCTACTGGAACCGGCGGTGGACGTTTTTCGATTCGCGCGAGCACAGCATCCTCCGGCAGTACGTCCTGTTCTGCGGCGCTTGTCTGATCGGCGCCGTCGTCAGTTGGGCGACCAGCGTTGGGCTGTGGCACCTGGTTCCTTTTTTCACCCAGTACCCGATCGTCGCGGCGATCATCGGCATCGTGGCCGGCACCCTGTTCAATTTCGTCGCCAGCAGCCGGCTCGTGTTCCGGAAACCGAAGCGAGAGACTGCGGACGGCTGACGGCACGTGCCGGGAGCGTTCCCGAGAGTCGAAGGTCAACGATTACTAGAAAGCCCCATGATGTTGAATCCTTATCCGTGGTTGCCCGCTGTCATCATCGGCACCCTCACCCTGGCGGCGGCGGTCATCGACATCCGCACGCGGCGGATTCCCAATTGGTTTACGGTTCCGGTGCTGGCCGCGGGCGTGATTTTTCAGGTCGTCACCGGCGGGCTGGGCGGACTGTGGACCGCGGTCGGCGGGTTCGCCACGGGCTTCGGCATCCTGCTGGTGCTCTGGCTGATGGGCGGCGGCGGAGGAGGAGACGTCAAGTTGATGGGCGCCGTGGGCGCTTGGCTGGGCGCGTGGCACACGTTGATCGTCTTTCTGTTGAGTGCTGCCTTTGCCGCGATTTTCAGCATGGCCGTGCTGGCCGCGGGAGTCATGCAGCACGGCTTGAGTTACGTCAAGCGGCGGCACTTGGCCAAGCCGGAGGAAGTTCTGAAGAAGAAGAAAGCGGCTTCGGATTCCCCCGATCTCGTCCGCCGCAAGACCAACCGGCGAATCCTGCCCTACGCCCTGCCGGTGGCCTGCAGCACCTGGCTGGTTTTTCTCTGGGTCTTCGTCAAGGCTTCCTCGTAACGGAGCCGCGGAGTCAGCCGGCAGAAGGGGCCCGGCCGTCGGCGTTTGGATGTGAACGGTGCCGCAGTTCGGCACGGTCCCCAACGCCGCCCAAGCTTGTTTGGCTGCCGCTACCCGCGCTCGCGCAGGAACCGCTCGATCTCTTCACGCCGCGGAATTGACGGCTGGGCGCCGAGGCGGGTGACGGCGATGGCGGCAGCGGCGCTGGCAAAGCGGACGCCCTCAGCCAGCGCCCGTCCCTCGACCAGCGACACCGCCAGACTGCCACAGAACACGTCGCCCGCCGCCGTGGCGTCCAGCGGCTGAACGACGAAGGCGGGAACGTGAGTGGGTGTGTCGTCGGCGCAGAGGCACGCGCCGTTGGCGCCCAAGGTGACGATGACGACGTCCGGCCCTTTGGCCCGAATCGCTTGGGCGGCTGCTTGCGCTGCCGGGAGCGAATCGACCCGCGCCCCGCACAGGAACTCCGCCTCCGATTCATTGACGATCAGGTAGGCGAGCTTTTGCAGGCAGGCGTCGGGCAGCGGGCGGGCCGGAGCCAAGTTCAACATGATCGGCCGCCCCTGCTCCGCGGCGGCCTCGATCGCGTACTGCAACGTATCCGGGAGGATTTCGCATTGCAGGACAATCATTGCGGCTTGGGCAATCCGCGGTCGGACCTGATCGATGTGCGCTCGGGTCAGCCGATAGTTGGCGCCGGGGGCGACGGACAGGTAGTTGTCGCCATCGTCGCCGATCATCACCAAGGCCGTGCCGCTGGCCACGCCGCGTTCCGTGAACAGGCCCTCGATGTCAATACCGGCCTCGCGGAGATTCTCTCGGATCGCTGCGCCGTAGCGGTCGTCGCCCACGCAGTTCACCATCGCGGCCTGGCCACCGGCCCGCGCCGCGGCGACTGCTTGGTTGGCGCCTTTGCCGCCGAACGTCTGCACGAAGACGGCGTCGGTAACCGTCTCGCCCCGTTGCGGCAGGTGCGGCATTTTCATGATCAGGTCGACGTTGGAACTGCCAATGACGACGATTTGTCGAGACATGGATTTCGAGTCCTCAGGAGTCGAAACTCGCGCATGGCACGGCGGGGGCTGCCTCCCGATCGTTTCACCGCGCCCCAGCGGGGAGCGCGGGGGTTGGTTCTTGCCCCGCGCTCCCCGCTGGGGCGCGGTGAAACGAACCCGACTCAACCGCGCGTGGCGCAGTATCCCGTGCGGGCTTGTCGCCTGTCAATCGGACGGCTGGAATTGCATCGCGGGCGATTTCGAAGATAATGAAACAAGTCTGGCTGGGGCGTCCAGCCGGTGGGACGCACGGTACACGCACGGTACCCGTGGCTGTGGGCCGCAGCACGAAGAAGGGGAAACGCAGATGGCAGACAACAAGCTGACTCGTCGTGGGTTCGTCGTCGACAGCGCCTGGGCGGCGGCGGGCGCCGCGCTCGGTTTGACGGCCACCAAGACCGTCTACGCCGGCAATCCGACCAAGGAGGACACCAGCAAGATCCCCAGCTACAACGCGGAGATGGAGTACCGCCGCTGCGGCAAGACCAACATGATGATGTCCGCCGTCTGCCTGGGCGGCCACTGGAAGCGCGTCGACCGGGTCCTGCCCAGGCAACCCGGAGGTGCCGGCTGGCTCCGTTTGGGCGCGGGCGTTCCCGAGTTTGACAAGAACCGCCACGACGTGGTCAGCCGCTGCATCGACCGCGGCATCAACTACATCGACGCCTGCTGGGCCAACGAGGTGATCGCCTACAGCAAGGCCCTCCGCGGCCGCCGCGACAAGATGTACCTGGGCTATTCGTGGGGCGTGACCGAAGTCCGCTATCCCGAATGGCGGACCTTCGAGAAACTGAAACAAGGCTTCCAGCAGGGCCTGAAAGAGGCCGGCGAGGAGTACGTCGACCTGTGGCGGATCACCTGCCTGGAGCAGAGCGGCCAGCACGACGAGGCGACGATCGAGGAATTGATCAAGGCCCTGGATTGGGCGAAGAAGGCGGGACTCGCTCGTTACACGGGCATCTCCTCGCACGACCGCCCGCACATCAAAAAGCTGATTGAAAAGTACCCGGAGCAGTTGGAAGTGATCTGCACGCCGTACACCGCCAAGACGAAAGTCGTCACCGACGAGGACGGACTGTGGGCGGCCATGCAGAAACACGACATGGGCTGGTTCGGCATCAAGCCGTTCGCCAGCAACTCGCTGTTCAAGGGCGACAGCAGCCCCGGCAATCCACACGAGGAAGAGGACAACCGGCTGGCCCGCCTGGCCATCCGTTACATCCTCTGCAACCCCGCCATCACCGCACCGATCCCCGGGCTGATCACCACCCAGCAGGTCGACAACATGGCCCTGGCGATTTTGGAACGTCGCGAGTTGGACCAGCAAGAACGGGCCGATTTGAACCGGGCCATGGACCGTGCTTGGGCCAGCCTGCCGAGCCAATACCAGTGGCTGAAGAACTGGGAATACGTATAGTCGCAGGACGCAAGGAACTCAGCCAATCCTTGCGGTACGCAGGGTCGGTGGT
>CAYUFW010000329.1:0-8684 GCA_964443915.1 uncultured Pirellulaceae bacterium | reverse complement strand
CGATTTGCTGTTTGGTTTGCTCGTCGATCATGCGAGTCAGCCTACGAGAAACGCCCCGACAAGGCAACTGGAGAGCGACAAGGCGCTAGCCTCCGGCAAAGCGAACCGTCCGCGGCCGGTGGCTAGCGCCATTCCGCTCACTTCTTCGTCGAACGAGATTGAGCTTGGCACCGCGAGCGGCTACTGCCCGACGGCGAGCAGCCGCGAGAGCGATTCGGCGAGCTTGTCCAGCGCCCCGCGGTCCGGCAGCGTGACGGTCAGACGCTGCCGCCCGTCCTCGTCCTGCTGGATGCATTCCGACAAGCGATTGCGCAGGTCGCCGGCCAATTGCTGCGAGGCGGGCGTTTCCCGGTGTTCGGCCATCAACTCGCCCAGGAAATTGAAAGCGGCTCCGAGCAACTCGCCACCGGCGGCGGCGACGCGTTCGCGGCGGGCCAGCAATTCGGCCTCCCGCTCGCGATCCGCCTTGACCGACTCGTCCTTGGGCGCTTCGGGCTTCGCGCCCAAGAGCAGCTCCAGCCGGCGTTTCAACTCCTCCATCCCGGAGGCCAGATCCACGTTCTCGATTTCGGAATCGGCGTCCAAGGCCGCCAGCGCCAATTCGTGCTTGGCCGACAGCGTGGCCAGCAGTTTCTCCTCGATCGTCTCTTCGGTGACCAGCACGAACACCTGCACGGGCTGGCTCTGTCCCATGCGGTGGGCGCGCGAGATGCGTTGCTCCAACACCGCCGGGTTCCAAGGCAAATCCACGTTGATCACCGTATTGGCGGCCTGCAGGTTCAGGCCCGTCGCCCCGGCGTTGGTGGTCAGGAACAACTGGCAGCGGGGATCGGTCTGGAACCGGTTGACCAACTGCTGCCGCTTGGCCTGCGGCACCGAGCCGTCCAGGCGGACGAAATCCACACGGCGCTTGTGCAGCATCGGCTCGATCAGGTTCAACATCGTCGTCCACTCGGAGAACAGGACGGCCTTGCGGTTGTCTTCCTCGAACAGTTGATCGAACAACTCGTCGATTCGCTCCAGCTTGCTGGAGTACGACGGCTGCTGTTTGGTGACCAGGAACGTGCCGTTGGCCGCCATGCGGGCCATCAGCAGGGCCTTCTGCAGCCGCAGGAGGTCCATTTCGGTGAGAAACTTCTTCCGCGTGATCTGCCACACGACCTGCATGTGGGCGGCGTGCAGATCCCGCTGTTCGTCGGTCGGCGGAATGCGAACGATCTCGGTCGTCCGCGCGGGCAATTGCTGCATCACGCCGGAGCGCGTCCGCCGCAGCAGAATCGGCCGCAGGTTCTGCCGCAACTGATCCAGGTTCCGGTAGCCGAGCACCTTGCCGTTCTCGTCCACCACCCGGTGGCGATTGAAGAAACGGAACGCCGGGGCCAGCCGTCGGTCGTCGATGAACTGGACGACGGAGTACAGTTCGTCCAAGCGGTTCTCCAGCGGCGTGCCGGACAGCACCAGGGCAAACGGGCTCTTCAAACCCTTGATCACGGCGCTCGTCTTGGCTTCCCAATTTTTGATCCGCTGGCCCTCGTCCAGGATGATCAAGTCCCATTTGACGCGCTCGATGGCCAGGATGTCCCGCAGCACTTGCTCGTAGTTGCAGATCGTAAAGAAGCAGTCGCTGTTGTACTGGGAGGCGCGGGTGGAGTGTGGGCCGAGGACCAGTTGGCAGTCCCGCCCGCTGAACCGCTGGATTTCGTTCCGCCACTGCGACTTGAGGGAAGCGGGACAGACGACCAACACCTTGCGGATCTCCGCCTCGCGGGCCAGCAGTTCCGCCACGCCGACCCCCTGGATCGTCTTGCCCAAGCCCATGTCGTCCGCCAGGATGGCGCGGCCCTTGCCGACGGCAAAGGCGATCCCGTCCAGTTGATAAGGCAGCAGTTCGCTTTTCAGCAGCGTCTTGCGCAATGGGTGCTTCGCCGGATTGCTGCGGATCTCGGCCGTCAGCGACTTGATGCGGTCCTGGAACAGTTGCTCGTCGATGTACTCCTGGGCGTCCGGGGTGACGATCACGTCCTGGTCCAGTCGCTGCAAACGCTGGATTCGCCGCAGCAGATCGTGGAGGTCGGTGATGTCGCGGCCGCGCAGCGGGCGGACGATCGCCTCGGCTTCTGCCGGCAACCGGTCGGGCACGTCCGCACGCAGGGCCAAGTGGTCGCCGTAGCGCAGGTGGACCAGCAGTTGCTGGCACTTGTACGGTCGCCGCCGGACCGAGGCGGGGAACCGGCGTTTGATCTTCTCCAATGCGTGCATGATGTGCTTGCACGTGCCCAGCGTGTTGGTGCGGAAATCCGGGCACGAGCAATACGATTCGCCCCGCTGCTCACCCCGCAACGCCAGTCGGTACGTCTTGCCGGACTCGGCGCTGGTCAACGTGTAGTCCGTCCAAGGCTGCGAAGGGTCCTGCGACTGGAGCGTCATCTTTTCGGACAGCGCCCGCGCCTTCCGCTCCCGCAACGCGCGGCGGACCAGTTGGTCCTCGTTCAGACACTCCAGGGGCAGTTCCTCGGTCGGTGCCGCGGACAGCCCCAACGCCATCTTGTCTTCCAGGATCACCGAGAACGCCGCGCCGACCTCTGCACACGCGGTGTTCGACGTGCTGCACTTCCAACGGAGCCGTTTGCGGGCGTCATCCTCCAAGCGGATCGTGACGGTCGTCTGGTCGGCGTCGAAGAACCGCAACTCGAATCGTTCGTCGTTCAGCCGCACCTGGCGGTCGATGTCGATCGTGTACTTCGCCCCTTCCTGAATCCACTTCGCCCCTTCCTCGCCGATCAGCTTGCAGGCATCCTGGTAGTTCAGCCGAGAGAGCTTGTCGCGGAGGGTCAGTTCGGTGCTTTTCTTGGTCGTCATGACGGAAGACTCCTTGGCGGCGCAGGGTCGTCGCTGCGCGGCGTGTTCGAAATGAGAATGTCCAAGTTTAGCGGATTCGCCACGCGCGCCAACGTCTCTGGCCGGAGAGCCCGTGAGGCTCGACGCGGCCTGCCCACCGCGCTCTGGAGGTTGGTCTGGCGAAATACACCAGATTGACATGGCGGTAGCGTTATGCTACCTTCTTGACATGAGTCAGCCTGTGAAGCTTTCCGATGAACTGGTTCTCGACGCTCGGCTGACGGCCGAGCTTGCCCAGCGGTCGATTGCGGGGCAGATCGAGTACTGGGCCCAGTTGGGGCGGGCGATCGAGCCGTTGCTGCAGGGAGCCCAGGCGCTGGCGTTGCGCCGCGCCGGGGCCGCGCGGCCGCTCTCGGAATGCCTCGCATCCGTGGACACGCCGGAAGGCCGGCGCCGGGTGGCCGAGCACCTGCAGAGCCAGCCGTTTCCGCATTACGAGCCGGCGCCGAATGCGCCCGGCATGCTGGTGCGCATCGAAGCGGACGGGACGCGCACGATCGGTCGGTTTGTCAACCGGCAGTTTCAGGAAGCCGGTTGATGGACTTCACCTTGCTGGATGCCAGACCCGTCATCGTCGCCATCGCCGGCCCCAATGGCGCTGGCAAAACGACTTTCTATCGTGCCCATTTGCGTTGGGCGGGGCTGCCGTTCATCAACGCCGACCTGCTGGCCCGCGAACTGGACGCCGAACCGTACGCCGCAGCCCGCATGGCGGATGCCCTGCGGCGCGAATTCATACGGCGGCGGGCAAGCTTCGTTTTCGAGACCGTGTTTTCCGACGCCGCGGGCGACAAACGGGCGTTTCTCCAGCAAGCGGCCAACTCGGGTTACACCGTGGTCCTGTGCTACATCGGCATCTCCGGACCGGACGTCGGCGAGACCCGCGTCGCGATGCGCGTGTCGCAGGGCGGCCATGATGTCCCGCCGGAGAAACTGCGCTCCCGCTTTCCGCGTACCATCGAGAACCTTCGGGCCGCGATCAACGAGCTTCCCCACGTCCTCGTTTACGACAACGAGGACTTAAGCCAGCCCTTCCGGCAGGTCGCCGTGTTCGAGCAGAGATGCCTGCGAACGCTGGAGGAACCGGTGCCAGCGTGGCTCAAGCCGCTGTTGCCATGAGCCGCTTCGGTTCCACTTGACCATCGGATGCCCAACGAAGACGGCCCGGAGGTCGCGTTAGCCGGGGGGGCTGCGAGGCTTGTTCGAACTCCAGTCTGGCACTCCGCGAGACGTGACCAGGGTATCGGAGGTGTCACGTCAATTCGCCGTTTCCACGGGCTTGCCTGGCGGCAAGATCTCGGCAACGCGGCAGCGGAATCCGGGCAAGACGGATTCCCCAGTCAACTCGTCGTTCTCGTGCAAAAAGCCGACGGTGTCTCCGCCTTCGCGATACACCAGCACGGTGCGCGTATCCGGGTTGATGACCCAGACCAGGGAAGCACCGGCCGCAAGATACTCCTCGATCTTCGCCGAGACTTCCGTGTGCGTATCGTTTGGCGAGACCACCTCGGCCGCGATGTCCGGGGCGATCTGGCAGTGTCCTTCCGGCCACTCGTCGGCCGGCAATCGCTCAAAGCGAATGAAGGATACGTCCGGACGGCGGACTTTCTTCGGGGCGTCCGGAAAGCACTGATACGTGCTCTCGACGAACACCGACCCTATCGGCTGCGTTTCGAGAAACGCCTCCAGTTTGTGGCACAAACGACTTGCGGTTCGAGACGACTTCATCCCCATATTCTTCTCCACGAGCCGACCGTCGACGAGTTCGTAAGCCCGGTCGTCCGGCAGCGTCAGCAGGTCTTCCGGCGTGTAGGCAGTGGCAACTTCGGCGGTGGACATTTCTTTCTCGTCTCGATGTGTCGTGGATTTGAGTGCGACGACAAAACGAATTATAGCCACTCCAGCCGCTAGTGCCAACATCATCGCGTCACCGTGTTTGCGCCGCCGGCGGCAGTTCCCGCAGCAATTCGATGCGGTCGAACAGCGCGTCGCCGCCGAGCGCGGTGGGGGCGATGCCGGTCAGCGTGAAGGGGCCGAAGTCCTTCCACAAGTCGCAGGTGACCTCGGCCCACTGCTGCGGCGCGTCGGCCGCGGCCTGGCGGGCCGCCCAGCCCGTGGTGTTCTGGCCGCTGTAGTACCGCCAGAGCGGCTTGTCGGCCGGCGGCCATTTGCCGTCGCCGGCCAACTCGATCATGACGCCCGTGCCGCCACACGACTTCCAGGCAAACCGCAGATAGCGGTACTCGCCGGGCGCGGGGTGCTCGACGATCCGATACTGCCAGCCGGGAATCTGCAGCGAAAAGCGTTGCGGCGGCGACATCCGCAGGGACGCCTGGCCGGCAAAGCGGTCGGCGGTATCCAGAGCGGCGCGGCCTTCGCCTTGATTGAGCAAGTCGACGAACGTGGGGTCGTCGTCAAACAGCATGACCAGCGCCGGCAATTGCGGGCCGAACGCTTGCCGCAGGTAGGCGATCAGGTCCACCATCTCCTGCGGCTTGATCTCCTGCTCGACTTTTTCCGGCATCAGCGATGTCCGCGAGGCGGCCATCTCGTCGACGTCCTTCCGCAGGATCGTGTCCTCCTTGCCCTCCTCGCGGCGGAGCGTGACGTGCGTGGCTGATTCCGCCGCCAGCACGCCCGTGTAGATCCGGCCGTCCTCCGTCACGACCGTGTAGCTGTTGTAGCCGGCCGTGAGCTGGTTGCTGGGGTCCAGTACGTCCGAGACCAGCATCTCGTCGGTGCGTTGGATCGTGTTGGCCAAGTCGGGACCGACGACGTAGCCCTGCTCCTTGACGCGATGGCATTTGGCGCATTGCCGCTGGAATACCACGTCGCCGCGGCCCGCGTCGCGAGGCAACGTCAGCGCCTCCGTGTAGCGGGCCAGCACCTCTTGGCGGTCCTTCGCAACGCCCTGAGTTGCCAGTAGCTCGCGCGAGCGGCGGCGGATCTCGGCGTCTGAGTTGTCCTGCAGTTGTTCGCGCCGGGCCGCGTCCAGGCTGTATGAAGGTACCTCGCCTTGCTGAACCGCGTCGAGCAGTTTTGCCAGCCGGTTCTGCCGCTGGAAGATGGCGTCCAGCACGGCCGTTTGCACCTTGGGCGTCTTGCTCAACCAGTCTTGCAACAGCAGGTCGGCGGCCCGCACGTCTTCCGCCGTCGCCAACGCTTCGACCGCAGCCAACTGCACGTCCAGAGGCTGACGCGGATCCAGCAACTTCGCGGCGACCGCCGCGAGTTCGTCGAACGGAGCGCCCTTCCACAGGGCCACGGCGGCGACGCGATCCGCAAGTGGGCCGTCGTCGTCCAACGCGGTCTTGGCGGCAGCCTCCAAGGCGGCTTTCATCTCCGGGGCTTCCTGCAGCCGGACCAGCTTGGCGACCTGAAACGCCAACTGTCGCACGTCGCCGTCCGAGTTGGCCAGCAGGGCGCGCAGCGAGCGCTGACCGTCCGCGTTGGTCAGCACCTCCGGCTTGCCGCGGTTCAACCCCTCGGCCAGTCCCGCGAGGCAGGCCGACTGCAGCTTGGCCGCAATCGTCCCCTTGGCCGCCTCGACTGCCGCCAACGCGCGGCTGATCTCGTCATTGCGGTGCCGAGCGCCGACGATCGACACCAAGGATCGCACCAGCGACGGCACCGCACTTCCGCTCTCGGCGCGTCGCACGACCTCCACCAACAGGTCGGCCGCGGTTTCCGCCGCAGAACTGAGGATGGCGGCCTGCAGCCACGTATCGCCTTCGCTGGCGGCGGCCAGTTTGGCCAGCGCCGCGGCGGCTGCCGGCGAACGCGATTGGCCCAGCGTCAGCGCGGCCTGCAAACGGACTCGCGGATGCGGATCGTCGGCCAACTCGGCAACCGTCTCGAACAATCCGGTATCCTGCTGCAACCAGCGTTCGGACAGGACCAAAGCGTGCGTGCGGACGGCAAAGTGTTCGTCGCCCAGCGCTTGCCGCACGGTCTGCGGAGTGAGGGCCGACAAGCCGTCCAGCGTGTACAGCGCGTGCAAAAGGGCCTGCGGTGTGCCGCCAGCGGTGGCCAGCTCAATCAGTTGTCTCTCGACACTCCGCTCGCCGCGTTCCACCAGCAATCGCTGGGCCGTCTCACGCCAGCAGGCATTAGGACTGGCCAGCGCGGCGACGAGTTCGGTCGGAGTCGCCTCGGCGAGGGCCATCTTGCGCGGCGGCGAGGCCCCGTCGGCGACGATTTTCCAGATCCGACCCCGGTCGCTGCCCGCAATCAGGGACTGGATGTACAACTGCTGCAGGTACCGCGGGATGGCCGAGTAGTCCTCGATGATCGCCCGGTACATGTCCACCACGTACAGCGCGCCGTCCGGCCCCGTCATCAGGTTCACGGGCCGGAACCATTGCTCGGTCGACGTGAGGAACTCCGTCGTTTCGTCGGCCTGGGGGCGCCGCGCTTGGTAGATCGCCCCCTGCGGCTCCAGCACGCAGCGATGCACCATGTTCTGCGCGTTGTCGACGCTGAAGTGATTGCCCCAGAACTCCGGCGGAAACGCGTCGGCCCGGTAGATCGCTTGTCCGCTGGCGGCCGTAAAGAAGCCGTTGGCCGTCGCTTCGGCCGCGCCGTAGAACTTGACCCAGGCCGGGTCCTTGCTGCGTGCCAACCGCCACGGGTCCGGCTGGCTGGTCGGATACACGCGCGCCGGATGTCCATAAGTGGAGATGTTCAACACCGGATTCGGTGCCGCGTAGTACGGATTGCGGGCCAGATAGTGATAGGCCAACGGGGCGACGAGCAAGGCGTGTTGCTGGTTGGTGACCAGGAACCGGTCGCCCCAATCGTCGATGGCCAGGCCGAATCCGCTGGCACTGCCGCTGGTCGGCTCCAGCGCACTGCCGTCCGCTTTGAAGCGGAAGCTGGTCGCCGGGATCTTCACCTCGCCCGGCAGGTGCGGGCCGCGGATCGTCCCGCCGCTGTTGATCCCGTTGGCGGCGTAGATCCAGTTGTCCACACCTCGCCGCGGGTTGCTGATCCGCGACCACATGTCGTACAGTCCGAAGCCGGAAAACAGCGTCTGGCGCACTTCGGCCCGGCCGTCGCCGTCGCGGTCTGCCAGAAAGATGATGTCCGGCGCGCACAGCGCGATCACGCCGCCGCGGGCCGCCACGACGCCGTAGCAGGCCGGCAAGCGGTCCGCCCACACGTGGCTGCGGTCGACGCGCCCGTCGCCGTCGGTGTCCTCCAGCAGCTTGACCGTCCCGTATTGCTCCTGCTCCGCCCGCTTGATCGCATCGGGATTGGCCGGGATGCGGCGCACGGCCGTGTCCAGCACGCCCGTCTTGTTCAACTCCTGGACGACCAGGTAGCCTTCCAGGTTGTAGCCGTGGATCTCGCAGACAAAGATCTGGCCGCGGGCGTCGAAGTCCATCGCCACGGGATCGGCCACGTGCGGTTCGGCCGCGACTAGCTCGATCCGGAACCCCGGCGCCAGCTGAAACCGCTTCTGGCTTTCCTCCGGCGCGAGCGGCCCCGGCGCGTCCGTGGCCAGTTGGATCTCGGCCGCCGCGCCGCTGCCTACAAGACACGGTCCTAGCGTCGTGAGGAGACAGACCGCGAGCAGAAGTAGCGACCGTTTCATGGCATGAACTCACGTGGCCTTGAGCGTGACGGGTTTTCTTGGGCAAGGAAATGTCGGGCAATAGAGTTCGGGGCAAGGGAATTCTCCAT
Organism: uncultured Pirellulaceae bacterium; assembly: GCA_964443915.1. Lineage (GTDB taxonomy): Bacteria > Planctomycetota > Planctomycetia > Pirellulales > Pirellulaceae > Anammoximicrobium. The sequence goes on along the minus strand of CAYUFW010000329.1, from coordinate 101 downwards.
CATTCCTCTGCCCTCCATTCCCTTGCCCCACATTCCTCGGCCCTGTCTCTTTAGGAACTCGACGGTAGAAGCAGGCCACGGGGCGGGCAGCGGATCGGGGA
>CAYUFW010000328.1:0-8686 GCA_964443915.1 uncultured Pirellulaceae bacterium | reverse complement strand
CTCGCGCTAGCCGCGTTATGAGAAATGCGGGCTAGGAACGTGCCCATGATTGTCTAGGGTCCCGGATTGTTTTCCGGTGGCCGCACGCAGAAGTTGGCCGACTTCTCCGATCTTCTGCCGACGTGTTGCGAATTGGCCGGCGCCCCGCTGCCGTCCGGGGTGCTGCTCGACGGCCGCTCGTTCGCCCGGACGTTGCTCGACCCGGCCGTGCCCGAACCGCGGCAATGGACCTTCAACCAGCACCAACCGGAGCGGGGCGTCAGCGACGGCCGTTTCAAGCTGTACCGGGACGGGGGAGGGTTGATTCCTCTTGACGATCGTACTGTAATGGTTCCGGCGAAGTGTGTCTAACATCGCGTGAAACCCCTGTTACGAAGGAGAAACGAAATGCTCGTGAAAAGCAGCCTCATCGCGCGGCCTGTCGTGCGAGTCGCGTTGGTTGCGTCCGTCCTGGCCTGTGCTGCGTTCTGCGGCGCGGCCGAGGAGGAGCCGCGCTGGGTGCATCCGCTCTGCCAGCCGCTGAGCGTCGAGAGCAACGGCCCGTTCGTGGAACTGGCGGACGGGAGCCTGATGACCATCGACCCTCAAGGGACGCGCATCAGCCGGGACGACGGCCAGACGTGGTCCGAAGCGCAGAAGGTCTGTGAAGGATTGGATGGCCTGCGCGCCGGGGGCGAAGCGGCCTCGTCGTCCATCTTGCGGACGCGAGGCGGCACGTTGGTGATCGTCTATCTGGATTCCACCACGTACAACTTCACATGGGACAACACCACCAACCAGCCGAAAGACGACTGCCGGCTGGAGATTTGGGCGATCCGCAGCCTGGACGAGGGTAAGACCTGGATCGACCGGCAACGGATCTTGGAGGGCTACAATCCCAACTTCTTCGGCTTCATCCAGACGCGCGGCGGCCGACTGGTGGCCACGGTGCCTCACTTGGTGCGCGATCCCGGACGCTACGCGGCCTGCTCGCTGACCTCGGACGACGACGGAAAGACGTGGCAGCGGAGTAACCTGATCGACTTGGGCGGCCACGGGCACCACTCCGGCGCGATGGAGCCCACCGTGGCCGAATTGAGCGACGGCCGGCTGTTGATGCTGATTCGCACCCACTGGGGCCGCTTCTGGGAGGCGCTGTCCGACGATGGCGGGCTGTCGTGGCGGACCGTTCGGGCGACCCAGATCGAGTCGACCAGCGCGCCGGGCTACCTGGTCAAGCTGCGCAGCGGTCGCCTGGCTCTCGTCTCCAACGACAAGGCGGGGCGCACCAACCTGTTGTTAACCTTTTCCGAAGACGATGGCCAGACCTGGACCAAGCCGGTCGTGCTGGCTCGTCAGAACGGCGGCCAGTTGAGTTATCCTTATGCTCTGGAGCGTCGTCCCGGCGAGTTGTGGGTCATTGCCGGATTTGCCTTCAAGCAGGGGTGGCAGGAACCGGTGCCGCTGAGGCTGAAGATCAACGAGGAAGCGTTTCTCAGCGAGGCCAAAAAACCTTGAGAGGAGCTAGTGCGTCTTCAAAGCCAAAAAGTGGTGTGAGCTTTCAGCTTGCCAGCGACAAACGACCGTGAGCTGGAAGCTTACGCCACCTCCGCTACCCCAACATTAAGCGTTGAAGACGCGCTAGGCGTACGCGGAGACGATCGCGATGAACGCTTTTCGGTGGGCGACGTATGCTTGGCTGCTGGGGTTCGAAGTCGTGAGTGCCGCGGGCGCGGCGGAGCTGGTCGGTGAGATCAGACCGCTGCGCGCGCCGACACGGGCCCAAACGCCCACCACGCCGCTGGGAGAACTCGGGCAAGGTCTGATGACCTACCTGAGCTTCGACGGCCATCTGGTTTCCTTCGACCCGCTGGGCCGCGAAGTACAGACCGAATTCGAACGCGATTCGATCGCCTTCCGTCCCGATCTGACCGAGGTCCAGAAGCACGTGCCGCGCTACCAGCCGGGCAAGTTCGGGAACGGACTGCTGATGGAGTACGGATACAGCCCGGCCGGACGCAACCAGTTCCCGCCGGACATCGCCGACGCGATTCTGCAAGGCTCGCCGCAGACGTTCCAACCGCTGGGTGACGCCGGCTTCGAGCAGGCGACGGGTTTGAACGGCCGATCCGCCCTGAAGGTCACCGCCCGCAAAGCCGGCAGCGGCTTCGCTACGCGGCCCCTGGTTACGCCCACGACCAACAAGGCCACCTTCTCCTTCTACGTCCGCGGGGAACCTGGGACGACGCTGACGCTTGCGGCCCGGAAACAGAACGCGGATACGCCACTGGCCACCGCGCCGGTCAGGCTGACGGGCGAGTGGCAGCGCGCCTGGCTGGCGTTCCCGCTGGCCGACAAGCCGGTCCCCGGTCACCTGACCGGCGCGGACAGCGATCCGCTCGAGTTCGTCGTGACCAGCGACGCGCCTCAGGCCTTCCTGGCCGCGGCGTTCATGCTGGACATCGGCTTCGGGTACGCGGGGCCTCGCGGCGTGGGAACGTGGATGCCGGCGCAAGCGGCGCGGACGGCGGAAGTGCTCGCGCTGCCGCCGCCGGTGAACGCCCAGTCCGGGACGCTGTCGCTGTGGGCCAAGTTGACCAATGCGGTCTACTGGCGGACACTCCTGGCCGTGGGCAACACGGGCTGGTACCCGAACATCCGCGTGGATCTGTACGACCAGCGGCGCCTGGCGGTGCAGCTGGCGCAGCTGTCTGGAGAGAAACAGGCGCGAGGCGGGCAGGTCGTCCTGCCTGAGCCCCTGGAGCTGGACACCTGGCATCACTTCGCGCTGACGTGGGAGGGGCCTCGTGTCGTGCTGTACCTGGACGGCCAGCCCGTGGTCACAGTGAACCACGCCCCCGAGCGGCCCCGAAACCTCGGCAACATCACCGTGGGCGGCTTGCCGGTCCACCCGGCCACACGGATCGAAGGCGTGGTCGATGAGTTCGCCCAATGGGATCGGGCGCTGAGCCCCGACCAGGTCGTCGAGCTGCACGCTCGGCCGCAAAGCCTCGGAGCGGGTCTCGACGTGCGGCTGGCCCTCCGCGATCGCGAGCCGATCGGCGTCTTTTCGCGCGATCTGTGGAATCGGCGCTGGCACGCCGCCGTGGCCAACCGGGATGCCGAACCCCTGCGCGGCGCACGCCTGACCTACGGCCTGGAAGGGATCTTCGACAAGACGGTGGAATTGCGGGAAGTCCCGCCGGGGAGCGAGGCGGAGGTGCAGCTCGCTTGGCAGCCATATCTCCTGCGGCCGGGGACTTACACCATGAAACTTGCTCTGCAGGCCGGAGCGATGCGGCGGGAGACGGCGCGGCCGATCGAAATCGCACCGGCGCGGGTGCCGTTGGACAACGCCCAGGTGATCAATTGGGGCGGGATCGGCCAGGAGTTTTCCGAGGCCGGCGTGACCGCCGGAGGGCTGGCCGGCGGCGAGGGCGGGCCCGCGCCGCACGAGCTGGAGGAGTGCGTACGCAACGGGATGTACGCACAATACCGGGCGCATTTCGTGGGCCGGGCCGAGACGGACGCGGAACGCTTCTGGGACCCGACGGGTAAGCCGACCGGCGACGACCAGGCCAGCCCCGGTCCCCGGGCGGACGCCGAAGCCCGGGCCCGCCGACTGGCCGCCCGCTTGGCGCTGCTCCCCGACGTGCGCTACCTGATCGAGAACAGCGAGCACCAGTGGATTTGGGCGCCGGATTTCCGGCCGCAGACCATCGACTACGTCCGGACGCGGTTCGGCTTGGACCTGACTCGCTGGCACGGCGAGAAGATCAAGAACAACGATTCGGTCGCGCATCCGTACGGGCGGCTGATTCACGGTGTCGGTAACTATCCGGCGCCGGACAGCGGCATCATCTCGCTGAATGATCCCTTGTACGCCTACTCCCGCTGGTGGCAGAGCGGAGAGGCCGGCAACGAAGTCTTCCTGAACGAGATGATCGCCCGCGAGGTGCGGAAGCAGGCGCCGTGGGTGCATTGCATTTGGGAGCCGGCGCTGCGGCGACCGGCCGTGCGCGTTTTCCAAGAACAAGACATCTTGGAGGAGTGGTACTACTTTCCGAATCCCCTGGCGGGAATCTGGACGCAAGAGGCGTTGGCCGCGGCGACGCGCGGGACGCGCCAGCGTTACACCGGGATGCCACAGTTCCTGTTCAAGCCGGGCATGGCCGCGCCGTACGGCGGGATGCCGACGCCCGATCTGTGGCGGGAAACGGTGTGGCTGTGCCTGTCGCGGCCCGTCGTGGGCATGACGTACTGGAACCTGTGGGGCGCTCTGACCAAACAGAAGGACATGCACACGCAAGAGGAGATCGACGCGCGGCTCGGCCCGAAGCCGACCCGGGCGGAGGCCAAGGCCAAGATCACGGCCACGAGCGAGCAATCGAGCCTCTTCTTGTGGATCCCCGAACTCAAGGACGAGATCGCGCGGTTGCACCATCAGGATCTGCACCCGTTGGGCGCGCTGCTGCCGCGTTGGCAAAACCGGCCGCGGCAGCTGGCCGTCTACCGGTCCTTCGCCGGCCAGATGTTCAACAACATCCGCTGGCCAAGCGGCGGGCCGCTCCACACCGTCGTCGAGCGGCTCGGACAGCCGTTCGACATCCTCTACGATCAGGACTTCGAGGAGAACCCGAAGCTGCTGGAGAGCTACAAGGTCGTCTTGGTGCCGGAAGCCCCGGTCATCACCGAGCCAGCCGCGCAACAACTCCGCGGCTTCCTGGCCCGCGGCGGCAAGCTCGTCGTGGACGACCACTTCCAGGCGGACTTGCCGGGCGTCACGCGGGTCAAGTTCCAAGGAGCGTCCGAGGACACGGCGGCGCTGAGCAAGCGCGAGCAGGAACTGCTGGCGGAGGGCGTGAAGCCCGGGTCGCCGACGTACATCGAGGCGATGCACGAAGTGCAGACGGCGCTGGTCACCGCGGGCGGGCCGGTCGGCAGCACCGTGGAACTGGTGCGCGAGGCGATCGAACCGGAGGTGGTGACGCGGTCGTCGCACGTCTTCTTGAACTACCTGCGAGCCGGCGGGGCGAACTACGTGGCGATCGTGAACGACCTGCGTGTGCCCGGCAAGCACTACGGGCATTTCGGCGTCCTGGACCAGGGGGTTCCGCAGACGGTGGAGCTGAGCATGGCCGCTGCGTTGGGCCAGACGGCCTACGCTCTGCCGCAAGGCGAGGCCGTACCGCTGGTGCAGCAGGAAGGACGCCAAGCAGCGCGAGTCGAGCTGCCGGCCGGAGGTGGCCGAGTGCTGGTGCTGCTGCCCGAGCCGATCGAGAAGTTGACCTTGAGTCTCGACGGCGGGGCTGAACCGCCGCGGGGGAGCCTGATCCGCCTGCGAGCCGAACTGTCCGGCCCGAGCGGCCGCGCCGTGCCAGGCGTCACTCCGCTCCGGCTGACGGTCACCAACCCCGACTGCCAGGCCAGCGACTTGTCCCGCTACGGCGCGTTCACCGAAGGAAGCTGGAACGCGGACCTGCCCGTCGAGCTGAACGCTCCGCCGGGCGTCTACCGGGCGGAAGTCACCGATCTCGCCGCGGGCCGGACGCAGCACGTGGAATGGACGGTCAGGTAGAGGTGGAGATGCGGGACTGCGTCCACGTGCATTTCGGCACGTTCCCCCCGCGCACGGCACGCTCCCAGTTCGCCACGACGCTCGTCACGTTCCAAAGGAGACAAGAACCGATCCGCAGCCGAAGACGCCTTCGACCAGGCAGCGTCCGCCGTCTGGCACTCGCCGTGGACGGCCGGTGCGGAATCGCAGCGAACGACACGAACGCTGCTAACGGCACGCGTCGCAAGCTGGGAAAATCCGATGCCGAAATCGACTCTTCGAACTTGGCTCTTGCCGGCCGCGGGGCTACCATGGGCGTCGCGTCTGGAATCAGTCGCCCGTCCCTGTGCAGGAGCACCGTACCGATGCCGCCCCAAGCACCACAGCCGAAACCCGCCCCCGATCCTCATGACACGTATGTGAAGAAAGTCTTTGGGGAACTCGCGCAGGCCCGCGCGTTTTTTCGAGCCTACCTGCCCGAAAACGTGCAAGTCCTGTTCGACTGGCGGACATTGCGTTTGGAATCCGTGAATTTCATCTCGGATGAACTCCAACGCCGGTTCGCCGACTTGCGATTCACGATCCGCCTGATCGGGGATACGATCGACCGTCGCATCACGCTGTTGTTCGATCACAAGAACCGACCGATCTACACCACCCCTCGCCAACTGCTCCACTATATCGTTCAAATCATGGACGAATCGCCCGACAGCAGGCCGTTGCCCAGCATCCTGACAGTGATCCTACTTCAGAGCGGCACGTGGAATCGGCCCCGTACGTTATCTGGTGAGTACGGCCTGCCGGACGAGGCAGCCCAGGTCTTGGCCCCGTACTTGGTGGATTTTCGCATGGTCGTGGTGGAACTCGCCCCGCTGGAGGAAAGCGGCCTGAAGGGCACCGTGGCGGGACGCTTGGCCTTGGCCTTGCTGAAGGCCGTGGGCGAGGGCCAGCCGATGGGATGGCTTCGCTTCCGCAGTATTTTGAGCGACGTGTGCCAAGAGTTGCCTCCGGGGCGGCGTCGCCGGGAACTGCGGCGTGCGTTATACTATCTATTGAGCGTCACGGACGAACGGCAGGAAGCCGAAGTCCGTCGCGGGCTGCAGTCCGTGCAAAACGAATTCCTTCCCGTCAAGGAGCATCTCATGACCTTACTGGAGCATCTGCAAAAACGCGGCGAAAAACGCGGCAGGAAACTCGGCAAGAAGCTCGGCCAACATCTCGGCCAAGTGGCCACGCTGACGCGCCAGATGTCGGCGGCTTTTCCGCAGTTCACGCCCGCCGATGCGGAGCGGGTGCGAGAGCTGCCGGACGACGTGCTGGACCAACTGGCCGATGCCATTGCCCTCCGGCGCACCTGGGCCGAGATTCAAGAACTCCTGCAGCCGAGTGCCGACTGAGGCAGGACTGAGACGCGTCAGGCAGCGTGCCATCGCGGCGAGATCGGGTGGGGCACGGAAACAGAGGCGGGATGGACGGGATCCGTTTCGCGACAAACGACTCCCGTCCACTTTGTTCCCTGCTGGACCGTGCGATTGGGAGGGCTGGGCGAGGCTCTATCTGCGCAAGTCAGAAAACGTTGTAGGACCGTTGCATTCGGGACGTCAAACGGAGAGAATCTCGGTCGTGGAACTACGTGGTATGCCCGCGAACCTTTCGAATGGCTCTTCCGCAAAGGCTCAGACAAATGAGCAGAAACAAGCAACAGTATATCTACACGCGAGATCAACTTGCCGAATTGACAGGTTGGACGAAGAACCGCATTGACCAAGATGTTTCCAGGGACGGTTTCCAGGTCGACAAGATTGACGAGGTAGCGGTCTGGCTGGCGGCAAATGGCCCACCCGAAGTCCGACGGCGCATGGCCGAACATCTTCTGAAGGATGTTTGGAATGGGCTTTACGACACGATTCGCGACCACCTTCTGGAGGCTATCTTCCAGCGTTCATCCCGGCATCGCCTAGATCTCGCCAAGAAGAAGCAGCCCACAAAGGGTTAAGACGGCCGAGCGGATCGATGGTCGCAGAACGGACTACTCGCCTCCGGCTGCCTCACGGGCTCTTGCAGCAGCAGCCTCACCGGTTCGGTCGCCGACAGTATGGCGCGCAGTCCAGCGGACAGCGTTTGCGGACGGGAGTTACGTTCCATTGCCGCGTTTTCGGCGCAGACGGTGGGGCAAATCGGCGTCCCCTTCTCTCGAGTCCTTTATCCGCGTCACTTGCGACCACGCCTCGATGTCTTCCAACGCGGCTGGTTCGCACCATGCGAAGCCGCCAACATCGCGAGGCTCGTGACTGTGCTCAGGCGTTTCATCACGCAGCATTTCCTGCGGCACCGCCCGCATCGCTCGAGGAGCTCGAGACTGTGCCACCAGATTCCCTGCTCGTCCGTGTGCGAACCCAGTCAATCCAGCGTCGAAAATCTTCGTAAGTGACCTCCCGATCCTTGCCAGTAAAGGAGAGGATTTCGTGGATGTGCGATTGGGCCAAGTCGTGGAATTCATGAAGCGTTGGTTCCACGCCAAGAGATACCAAGTCTTCAACGGAGATCCACGGAACACCGCTACCGTCCGGGTTTCCTTGCAGATTCCACGGCGGTCGGTGCAAGTCAATTAAGAGTCGCTCCGCGATGTCCGTCAACACTCTGCCGAGCTCCCACCAAGCAAGCTGGCAGAAACCACGCTTAAGGGCTGGGAGGTGGCAAGCATGGTAGCCATTCTGCCAATTCGGGGACCAACGCGCCCTTAGATTGGCCGCTTTTCCGATGTATAATATTTCGGGATGACTCGCCGGCACCAGAACGAAGTAAACGCAAGAAACGTTCGGCAGATCACGTGTCGTTCTCTCGACGGGAACGGAAGGCAAGTCGAAAGGGTCTAGCTCGCGAAGTCGCTCCCGCAACTCGGCAAACCCTTCTTCGAATCGGGCACGCACTTCAAGTGCATTCATTACGGGCGTCCTTCACGAAGGAAACCATCGACGAGTTCTCTTATACGTCATTGGTTTCCCATCGTCAATTGCTGCCAGGATGTTTGGATGTCCCGCTCAACGCGTAGACCACCATCCTTTGCGCACGCTTTTGCCCAGCATTGGGATGCAAGCTGCACTTTAGGCGATCTACGTAGTGTTCACGAAATTGGTCTTGGCAAGAAAA
>CAYUFW010000327.1:2048-8765 GCA_964443915.1 uncultured Pirellulaceae bacterium | reverse complement strand
GGCGTACGACCCTGCACGATTTCTCGGCCGAAGTGCCCCGCTGGCACGGCAAACGAAACACCGTCACCCAGGCGATGTTCCCCGTCGCGCAGGGCAACCTGTACCTGATCCGCGTGCCGATCGGCAGAGCCTTCGCGCAAGACTTCGCCGACGAATGGGCCTTGGACGTGGAGGTCACCAAGCAGTTGCGGCTGGCCATCCGACGGCCGGACCCGTGCCGATATCAGATTCGTCCGCTGGGACTGCCCAGCGGCGTCCACCTGTTCGGCATGACGTTCATGCGGTCGCCGGTTCAAGTGCGAGTGTCCAGCGACGAAGCAGGGCACGTCTTCAACGAGCCTCAGACACCCACGTTTCACGTCCAACTGCACGGTGTTGGCCGCAAGTCAACGTGCGTGATCGAAGCCGTTGCAGCGGACTACTACGGCGAGCAACAAGTTGTCCGAACCGACGAGTTGTCGCTGGAACCCGGAGCCACAATCCGGCGGGATGTGGCGGTCCCCGTCACGCGCCATGGCTATCACGAACTGTCGGTCCGCGTCATCGCGGGGCGCAGCGAATTGGCCCGTCGCGAGACCACGTTTGCCTGGCTGCCGAAGGACACGCGGCGTCATCGGGACGAGTCGCCCTTTGGCACGTGGGACTTCAGCGGCACGCACTACACGCCCAACGACCCCAACGTCGTCGGACCGCTGTACGTCAAAGCCGGTTTGCGGTACGGCATGTTCGGCTTTTCGGCCGAGGCGCGGCAGAAGTACGGCGTGTTGGCCGGCAACGAGCCCCGTTCACCTGAAGTGCTGGCCAAGGCGTTGGAGAAAGATCCGCTCACTCCGAAACGCGTGCTGATCTTCCACGAACACGCCATCAGCGGGCCGCACATCATGCGCACGCCCGACGTGTTCACCGGCCGCTCGGCGTACCAGCTGGATGCCAAGGAACAGGAGCGGTTCGACCAGCTTTGGAGGGAAGCTCTCGCGACCGGCCAAGCGACGCGGCAGCAGTTTCCGGACGCGAAACTCGCCTTCGGCAACGGCAATCCGCACTTGCTGGAGGAATTCCTGCGACGCAAGTTCCCCGCCGAGCTGTTCGACTCGCGCGGCAACGAGGCCGGCAGCTTCATGCGGATGCCGGAGACGCAGCCTCCGGACTTCGTCGCCAACAACGCCAGCCTGTGGATGGACCGGCAGATCCTCGACCACTACGGTTACGCGGACAAGCCGATCACCCAGTGCTACGAAATCTGCTACCCGAACACCAATCCGGGCAATCTGTCCTTGCGCACCCAGGCCGCGTACTACGTCCGGCACATCCTGCACTCGCTGGCCTGGGGCGTGCCGGTCGTCCGCCCCGGCTCCATCACGGACATGGGCAATTCGTACTACTACAGCAACTGGGGCGCGTCGGGCCTGTGTTTCGCCAAGCCGGACGTGCGGCCCAAGCCGTCCTACGTCGCCATCGCCACGCTGACCCAGGTGCTGGACGGCGTCAAGTTCCGGCGAACCGTGCCGGCCGGTTCGACGACGGTTTACGCGGTCGAGTTTGCCAAACGCGACGGCGGCTGCGTCACGGCGCTGTGGACGCTGCGCGGGACGCGGCCGGTCACGCTGTCGGCGGAAGGGACCTCCACCGCCGTCGTCACGGACCTGATGGGCAACGAGACCAAAGCCGACGTCACCGATGGCAGGGCGCAACTGGAGCTGTCGGCGTCGCCCGTGTTTGTCGCTACGACCAAGCCCCTGACCGCCATCGTTCCCGGGCCGGCGAAGCTGGAAGGCCGCCCGCAAGGCAAGACCTTTTTGATCTCGTCGCTCGGCAAGCTCGCCGACTGGCAGGTGGACGAAGGCCGCAGCACCGAATTGGAGTGGTACAACTTTGAATGCCCGCGGCGGAAGGGAAACTTCGACTTCCGCGAACTGGCCGAATTTGAGGGCGAGAAGCAAGTCCTGCAAGTCACGCCGCAGCTGCCCGTCGACGGTTCGTCCTATCTGCCGATGTACTCGCAACTGGTTCATCGCCAAGGCGTCGAATTGCCCGGCGAGCCAACCGAAATCGGGCTGATGGTGTACGGCAACGGCGGCTGGGGCCGAGTCATTTTCGAACTGCAGGACGCCGGCGGCCAGCGCTGGATTTCGCTCGGCGCCGCGGCGACCGGCGAACCGACCCGCTGGATGGAAGACTGGATGCGGCCAGAGGATCTGCAGGCCATGAAGGCGATGTCCGTCAGCGACTGGAACACCAACGATCCTTGGCAGCGGAGCCGCATCAACTTCGACGGCTGGCGTTTCGTCCGCTTCCCCCTGCCCGGCAACTATCCGGGCGAAGGCTACCACTGGCCCTACAGCAGCCAATGGCGTCACACGGGCGACGGCGTGGTGAAATACCCGCTGAAGTTCCAGCGGTTGATCCTCGAATTGCCCGAGAAAATCCTCCACCTGACTTCGCTGTTCCCGCCCTCGCGGCCGGAGATCTACCTGAAGGACTTGATCGTCACCTATCGTTCGCCCGAGGAAGCCTTCGTGGCGGAGTGAGACGCAGTACGACACGTTCGAGCGAACGGCGGCGGATGCCCACGGCTTGCCCGTGGGAGCCTCACGTTCGTCGCTACAGTGACCAAACCGAGCACGATTCCCGCCGACCGCTTGCAGCGGAACGCGGCAACCGTCATGCTCGTTGATGACTTACGTTACATTTCTTGGAGGACTCGTACATGACTCGAATCGTACTGGCAGTCGCGATCGTCAGCTTTGGGCTGTGGGCAGCGGGACCGGCGCGTGGCGAAGGCATCCAGGCGTTGGTGGGCAAGGAGGGCCGGGTTCAACTTTCGCGGGGGAAGGAGAAGATCGGCGAGGTCGGCGCGGGACTCTTCAATCCGCAATGGTCCTTTGCGGACGCCACCGCCGACGCGAAGAAGCCCGACGAGGCGGGCAAACGCCACCTGCGGATCGCCGTGCCCGGCGGCGGCGAGGTCAGCGGCTGGGCGGCCATCGCCGGCGACGGCGAGCAACTGAGCGCCCAGTACGTGTTCACGCCGGATCGGGACGTAGTGCTGCCTTCGCTGCACGTCAGCGTGGAATTCAGCATCGCGGCGCTGGCGGGCGGCCGTTGGACCGCCGACCAGCAATCGGGGACTTTTCCGAAGGACTTCGGCAAGGTCCAGATCTTCAGCGAGCCGATCCGCTCGCTGGCCGTCGAACTGCCCGTGGGCGGGAGCCTGCGCTGGAGTTTTCCCGAACCGACGTCGGTCCTACTGCAAGACAATCGTCAATGGGGCGACTCGTATTCCGTCCGTATCTTTCGCTCTTCGAGTGTTCAGAAGCCGTTCGCAAAGGGTGTGCCCGTGACCATCGCCTTCACGCTGGCGGCTACGGGCGGCGTGAACATCGAGCACGACATGCCGGTGACGATCGTCGCGGGCAAGGACTGGATCCCGCTTCCATTGGAACTGGACATCGCGCCCGGCTCCGCGCTGGATTTTTCGGCCCTGGGCTTGCAGGATGCCCCTGCGGGCAAGCACGGCTGGCTGAAGGCGAACCCGGACGGGACGTTTTTCTTCGAGCGGCAACCCGGAAAGCCGGTGCGATTCTACGGCGTCAACTTCTGTTTCTCCGCCCACTACATCACGCACGAACAGTCCGACCGCTTGGCCGACCGCCTGGTCCGGCTGGGCTACAACGCGGTGCGATTGCACCATTACGAAGGCGAGTTGACCACTCCGGAGAGCGGGCGGACCAGCTTGAACCCCGAGAAACTGGATCAACTGGACTACCTGGTTGCCGCCTGCATCCGGCGCGGAATCTACGTGACGACCGACCTGTTCGTGTCGCGGCCGGTCGATGTGACGGAGTTTCTGCCCGTCTCGGAAAGCAGCCGCCGCGACGCGATGAACCGCTTCAAGGTGCTGGCGGCGTTGCACCCCGGAGCGTACGAAAACTGGAAGGCTTTCGCGCGGAACCTGCTCCAGCACGTCAATCCGTATACGCAGCGGGCCTACAAGGACGAGCCGGGTCTGGCTTGGCTGGCGTTGATCAACGAAGGCAACCTGGGCAACTTCGTAAACCTGGCCAAGGACATCCCAGAGTACCGCGCCGCCTGGAACCGCTGGCTGGCCGGGCGGTACAAGGACCGGGACGGTCTGGCGGCGGCGTGGGGAGCGGTGCTGAAAGCCGATGAAGACCCGGCGCGCGGGACGGTGACGCTGGACGGCTCGGTCCACAGTCAGGATCTGCGCGGCCGTGATTTGGTGCTGTTCTTGGCGCAGGTCGAACTGGACTTCCTGGGCCGCGCCACGGCCTTCCTACGCGAGGAACTGGGCAGCCGGGCGCTGGTGACCAACATGAACGGCTGGACGAACCACGCGACCAGCCAGCGGGTGCGGAGCGAGATGGATTACGTCGACGACCACTTCTACGTCGACCATCCGCGGTTCCTGGAACAGCCGTGGCGGCTGCCCAGCCGCTGCCCGAACACCAGCCCCGTGGCGGGCGGCGCGAGCGGCGGCCGGCATCTGGCCTTCACGCGGCTGTTCGACAAGCCGTTCACCGTCTCCGAATACAACTACTCCGCGCCGGGGCGTTACCGGGGCGTCGGCGGCATCCTGACCGGCGCATTGGGCGCCATCCAAGGCTGGGACGCCATCTGGCGGTTCGCTTACAGCCACAGCCGCGACAACTTGTTCCAGCCCGGCAAGCTCGATTACTTCAACATGGCTTCCGACCCGCTCGGCCAAGCCGCCGAACGTGCCAGCATCTGCTTGTTCCTGCGCGGGGACATGCGGGCCGCACCACACAGCGCAAGCATCACGATGACGGAAGCCGATTTCCGCCGTGTGCCGGCGCAGATCCCCGGCCTGGCGCCCAACTGGCACTGGGCTGCCTGGTTGACCCGCGTCGGCACCCAGGTGGTCGACGAACCAGCGCGAGCCACGTCCCACGACGTAGTGCTGCCCTTGAGATGGGCGACGGGTGCGGGCGATTCCGCCGACGCCCGTGCTGTCCGGACCGACGATCCCTACCAAATCAGCCAGGAAGAACTGGTCAAATTGTTCCGCCAGCGCGGCATCCTTGCGGCAGGCAACCCGACCGACCCGGGCAAAAATGTCTTCCAGTGTGAGACCGGCGAGATCACGATCGACGGGCCGCGAGACTGCATGACGCTCGATACGCCGCGCACGGCCGGCGGCTTCGCGCCGGCGGGCGAGAGCATCCGCACGGCGCAGGGCGTCCAGATCGCGGTCCAGGACACGGACGCGACCGTCTGGGTCAGCTCGCTGGACGATCAACCCATCGCCGCCAGCCGGCGGCTGCTGGTCACGCACTTGACGGACCTGCAGAACACGGAAATCCGCTACGCCGAACGGGCGCGGCAAACCCTGCTCGATTGGGGCAAGTTGCCGCACCTGGCCCGCGCCGGCAAGGCCGAGGTCCGCCTGCAACTCCCTGAGCCGGGATCATACCGGGTGTGGGCGCTGTCGACCGGCGGTCGACGGTTGGCCGAAGTAGCTTGCCGCACGACCGCCGGCGAACTGACGTTCACCGCGGACGTTGCCGGCTTCGCAGATCATGGCGCCGTCCTTTGTTACGAAGTCGCCCGTCCGTGACGAACGAGGACCCGAGAGCATTGCCGACCCGTGCGAGTGGAAACCGCATAGCCGTTTCCAAGCGAAAGCCATAACAATCGGAGGGGCAACGATGACATCGCTGCGTTGGAACTTGATCGTGACACTACAAAGCATGAGCAACAACACCCGATTCGCGAAGTCCCTGGCCGCAGTCGTCTGCGCCCTGGCATTGGCCCGTGTCGCCTTCGCTGCAGATGCGGAGAAGCCCGCGCCAGCCGACGCGAAGACCAACGTGCTCATCCTGGTCGGGGGCCACGGGTTTGACCAGGCCAGCTTCGACAAGTTCTGGAGCGGCTACGACGACATCGATAGCCGGACCTGGAAGGGCAGCCCGTATACTGCCTTCGAAGACATCGGTCAGTTCAAGGCGGACGTGATCGTCATGTACAACCTTTCCAGCGGCATGACCGAGAAGCAGAAGCAGAACTTCCTGAAACTGCTCGAACGGGGCGTCGGGCTGGTGGTCTGGCACCATGCCCTGGCGAACTGCCAGGACTGGCCGGAGTTCGAGAAGATCGCGGGAGCCAAGTTTTGGCTCCAGCCGGGCGAACGAAACGGGGTCCAGATCGCCCGCAGCGGCACCGGCTATGGCACGCTCAAGATGCACATCGAAGATCCGAACCATCCGATCACCAAGGGCCTGAGTGACTTCGAGATTACGGACGAGCCCTACAACCGCCAGACGTTCTGCGACGGCATTCACGTGCTCGTCTCCACGGACCATCCTCAAAGCGACAAGACGATCGCCTGGGTCCATGAATATGGCAAAGCCCGTGTGTTCGGCTGCCAGAGTGGTCACGACGCCAAGGTGTGGACCAATGACAGTTTCCGGCGCCTGATGGGCCAAGGCATCCGCTGGGCTGGTGGTCGCCTGCCGGCTGGCGAGAAGAAGTAGGGCATGGCCTGAATCAGTACCTGTTCTATACGATTAACGACTGCTGGAAGGCGGGCCTGCGCGGCGAATGGTTTCGCGACGACGACGGCACACGGGTCGCCGGCTTGCGGCCGGGGAACAACACCCCTGGGGGCCATTCCGGACATTTCTACCAGATCACCGCCGGCCTGAACTGGACCCCCACGGCGAACCTGACGGTTCGTCC
>CAYUFW010000327.1:0-2038 GCA_964443915.1 uncultured Pirellulaceae bacterium | reverse complement strand
CCAGGGAACAACACCCCTGGAGGCCCTTCCGGACATTTCTACCAGTGTACCAGATCACCGCCGGTCTGAACTGGACCCCCACAGCGAACCTGACGGTTCGTCCGGAGTGTCGCTGGGACTGGTTCGACGGCACCAATGCCACGACCACCCGTGGCCATAGCCGGAATCACGGGCAGGACGATGTGCGACGGATGATCGGCGTCATGGCGGATCGTCTGCCGTGCGACAACCGGTTTGGTGGCCAGCGCCAGGTTGTCCTCACCGGTATTCAGATTCCGCAAGTAGTACGGATAGTAACTGCTGGAGATCTCGACCCGCATACGGTGGCCTTTGGCAAACACGTTGCCGGTCGGCCGCCAGAAGTCGATGGTGTACGGATAGACGCGATCCGGCTCGAGCGTGCTCAACCGCTCCGGGTTGAATCCGCCGTGGCGCCGGTCGTCGCGGTGCCGGGCACGCATCACGCCTTCCGCCAAGAACAACGCCCGGCCGTCGGGATGTACGTCGACCAGGCGGACCATCCAGTCGGTGTCGCGGGCGCTGGTTGCGGCAAACAACTGAACCGAAATGGGACCGACGACTTCTACGTCGCGATCCAAGACGGGGGTCGAATAGACCAACACATCCGGCCGCAAGGCGGCTTGACTCACGTCCCGCGGACCATCGATGTGTCCGTTGGCAAACGCGGGCGACGGCGTGGGATCGTCCGGATCGTAGGTGTACTGGTCCGCCGCTTCATCGCCCGGCGGCCGGGTGTCGAGGAGCCCGTCGCCGGCTGACGAGTTGGCGTGTCCCTGGCTGTGCAGGTAATACTTGGTGGGTACGGCTTCGGGCAGCGGCCAGTCGCCGGCCGCTCGCCACCGGTTTCGCCCCATGACGAAGACCTGGACCGGCGGATCGGCCAGGACCTGGTTGTCGATCCCCTTCAAGTGATAGTCGAACCAGCGGCAGACGTAGCCGTCCCAGTCGATGATCGCCTGGGGCCCGAAATCGACGCCCACGGCCTCGCGGCGCGTGTTGATGATGTGGTCCCACGGGCCGACAATCATCCGCGGCCGGCGCGCTTCCGGCGTGCCGCCGTGCTGCTTCATCCCCAGGTAGTTCATGGGAGTACCGGGAAAGTTCGCGTCGAACCAGCCCGTGGCGGCCAGCGACGGGACCTTAACCCGGGCATAGCTCTCCGGCGTTTGATAGGCGATCGCCCGCCAGTACTCGCCGGAGGCCATGTTCTGCAGCATCCACTTGCGCCACCACTCGGTCGGCTTGTACCCGCGCGATTTGTCAAAGTCGATATACGGCAACTGGCGGTAGGCCGCTTCGCGATTGACGGCAAAGCCGCCGTACGGTCCGGGGCCGGCGCTGTGCGGGAGCCGCGCCGACATCATGCCGGCCCAGTCCATCATCCAGCAGACGAAGATCCCGTTCTGGTAGGGACAGTTGTAGAAGTGGTCGGGCGGAGCCACCTCGGGCACGATCGCCTTGAGCGACGGCGGCGTCTGGGACGCCGTCCACCACTGCTGCCAACCCATGTACGACAGCCCGTAGGTGCCCACGTTGCCGTTGCACCAGGCCTGTTTGGCAATCCATTCGACCAGGTCGTAGCCGTCGCTCTTGTGCAGCGGCGAGAACGGATCCCACTCGCCTTCCGACTCGAAGCGGCCGCGGGAATCGACGTCGACGACCACGTATCCGCGGGCGGCGAACTTCCGGGCGCGGCCCGCTCCGCCATTCTTGTTGTAAGGGGTCTGCCACAAGATCGCAGGGAAACGGCCTTCCGCCCGCGGCCGGAACACGTCGACCGTCAAACGCACGCCATCCCGCATCGGCGCCTTCTGGTCCCGCTCTTCGAGCACTTCATACTTGGCCGGCGAGATCTCCCCGACCTGCAAGAGCGGCGGGACCGTCTGAGCCGCAGCGGCACGTGCCAGCAGCACGAGGAGGATGACGGTTGAACATTGTCGAGTAGGCATAATATGGTCTCTCATTTAGTAGTACAGCGCAATGGACTATGCTGAACTGCGCAGCTTTCGTTTTCGGG
>CAYUFW010000326.1:0-8790 GCA_964443915.1 uncultured Pirellulaceae bacterium | reverse complement strand
GAATCGAGGCCCTCCACGTCAACGCCGTGGAAGGCTCCGATACCGAACTGGCGGCGCCGTGCACCGCAAAGGACACCATCCTCCGAGTGCGAAGCGGCGCGGCCTTCGGTAACGGAACGTTCATCGCCTTCCACACGAAAGCGGACTTCCAAGACCTGCCCAACCGGAATGTCAATCGCAGCGCACCCGTCATCGAGTCGAAGGCGCTTCCCGACGGGACCTGGCAGGTGACCTGCAAAGCACCGATCGGAATCGAAGCGTCTGCCGGCACGCCGATCCGCGCCCATCGCGGCGGTTGGTACCAGTACTCCGGGGCGCTGGCCGAACCGATCCCCGCCGATTGGAAGACTCTCCAAGGGACGATTGAGGGCTGCGCGCCGGGTGACCACCGCAACCGGTGGCGGCCTGGAACGGCCCACGTGCAGTTGATCGTCTTCAGCAGCGGGCCGAGCAAAGGGCCATTGCTCGCGCTGCGCAACGTCCGCTTTGAGTCCACCGGCGGGAAGCGGCCCATCGCTTCTGCCGGGACGGTTGCCATCGCCGACGACGCTGTCGAGACGAATCTTCGCCTCAAGCCTCGCGCCGACGGCCAGGATCTGTGGGTGCGCTTCGCCGACGGCTCGTCGCGGGCCATCCGAATCACCGTCTTCGACCGCTCAGTCGACGGAGGAGAAAAGGAACGGATCGTTCCGCGGGCGGGCGTCGAGATCCAACCTTTCGACGTGCGTTACACGCTCTGTCCCGTCGAGCTGTTGGACGCGAAGAAGGCGACGCAGGCCGCGATCCACCGCTGGGCCGCCGGCAACGCGATCTGGGGCATGCCCCTGGTACTGTCGCTTCGGCAGCTGGCCGGCGGCGTGGAATTCCGGGTCAACGGTTCCTACATCGGCACGATCAAGAAAGCGGCCCGCGCGGTTTCGGTCGCCAGCAACGTACGGCTGGAGGACGCATCGTTTCACACGGGCCCTTTGCCCGACCGGTTCACGCCCGTCGATATCTCCGCTCGAAGCAAGCCCGGAGCGATGGCCGGCGCGCGGCTCGAACTGACCGACAAGGCGGTCCCTTTTTTCGGAGCCACTGGCGAGAATCTCGACCTGGGCCTGACCGCGCGACAGGCGGCCCTCGGCGGCGAGCGACTGAGCCTGGCCGAAACCCCGGCCTCCTTCATCTTGACGGTTCCCTGCGAGCAGTATCCGCGAGCATGGGTGCTTTGCGCGGTGGAAGACGATCCGGGCAGAGACCCCGTCCTCAACGTGCGGCTCACGCGCTACGTGGAAGGGCCGGGCTACCTCGGTCGCGCCTTCGAGGCCATGGCCAACGCCAGCGTCACCCTCCCCGGCAACGCCACCCGGGTCGGCACCGTGGTCGTCGGCGCGAAGCGTTTGCCGCTGTGGCGGGCCGAGATTCCGATCCCGATCGGCAAGATTCAGGACTTGGTCTTCACCGAGAACCGCGGGACTCACGCCCGGATGCGATTCGGCAAGTACCTGGACTTGGAACTGTCCGGCCGGCTCATCCAGCGGCGCGGCCCCAGCGGCGACCAGCGTGGCCGCCCCGATCCCGCCTGTGTCAGCTCGGTCCACGTCTTCGGCGTTACGCTGGAGAGACCCGCCGCCGAGATGGAAGTCAAGACCGTCCAGCCGGGCAACATCTTTCACAACGACGAAGTGCCCGCGCTGCGCGTGCAAGTGCGGCCGCGGCGGCCGGGCGATTTCTCAGTCCGCTGGAAGATCCGCGATGCCGAGGACCGGCCTGTCGGGTCCGGCCAGCGCAAGATCGATTCCAACGCCGCTCGTGAGATGACCATCTCTCTGGCGCAAAAGGAGCTGGGCTGGTACGGTATCGGCCTGACTCTGCTCGATGGCGATCGCGAACTCATCACTCACGAGGCTTCCTTTGCCCTGCTCGGCAAGGACACCCGCCGGGCCGAGGTGGCGGATTCGCCTTACGGCAGCTGGAACTACGGCGGCGCCCACTACACGCCGGCCGAGGTCGAGACCTACGGGCCGGTGCTCTTCAAGGCCGGATTTCGCCGCTCGGCGGGCGTCGACCGGTACTCCGAGAAGGAGTTGGCCCCCTGGAAGCTGGCCGCCCCGCAGATCCGCACCGGCGGCCTGGAAAGCACCGACGAGCAGTTGCTTGCCAGCATTCGCGCGAGCCTGGACCGCTATCCAAGCGTCACCAACGCGATGATTTTCCACGAACACGCCGTCTGGGGCTACCAGGTGGCGCCGGAGTTGATCGGACGGAAACCCGAGCCCGGTTCCGAGTGGAATGATGCCGACAAGCGCTGGGACTACGCCCTGCGCCTGGGCCGCCTGCTTCGCCGCGACTTCCCGCAACTCCGCATTACGCTAGGCAACTCGCTGGCCTGTAGCGAACTGATCGCCGAGGGGCTGCGACGCGGCTTTCCCGAGGAATGCGCCGATTACCTCGGGCTGGAAGTGGTCGGCCGCTCCTCACTCCCCGAGCGGCAATGGGAAGGCTCGCTCCAGGGCGGCGAGTTGATGCTCCAGACCGCGCGGCGGTTTGGATACAACCGCTGGAAGCTCAATGCCTGTTACGAAAGCAACTACCGCCTCGATGCGTTGATCGGCCAGCGGCGGCAGGCCGAATGGTACGTGCGCGATCTTCTTCTCTCGCAGGCGTGGGGATTTCGCGACATCTTCATCGGCATCATCATGGACACGGGCAACGCGTATGCCGGCTCGTTCTGGGGCGGCAGCGGTCTTTGTACCCGCAGCCCGTTCATCTACCCCAAGAGAGCCTACGTGGGCGTGGCCGTGGCCACGAAATTGCTCGACCAGGTCGCCCTGTCGCGCAGTATCCCGACCGGCTCCCCCACCGTGTACGCGCTGGAATTCAAACGGCAGGACGGCCAATACGTCTATCCTGTTTGGACTTCCCGCGGCACGGCGGAACTGACGATCGAGACCTTGCCCGCCGACTACCAGATTTTCGACTTCTACGGCCGGCCGATCCAACGCCCGGACTCGCGGGCCGGCCTGCCGCTGACCGCTGGCGGCGCCGTGACCTATCTTCTCGCCAGCGCCCCCGTGGTCCGCTCGATCCGGTGCGGGAAGCGAACGTATCCCGACGATCAGCCGCCCGATAACCTCAAGCTCGTCAACCGGATGGACGACTCGGCCGAGTGGACGCTTGCCGAGACGAAAGAGCCGTTGTTGGAAAAGACCCGGGGCACGGCTTTGCCCTATCGAACGTTGGGACGCTACGCAGTCCGGCAGGTCCCCGACTCCGAGAAAGGTAACTGCGTCGAGCTTGAGCTGGTCCAGCCGAACCTGGCGCTTCCCACAGTTTTCCATGAATACGCGGTGCTGAAGCTGAAGCGGCCCGTGACGCTGACCGGCAAGCCGAATTCCCTGGGCATGTGGGTCAAGGGCAACTCGGGATGGGGCCAGGTTTACTGGGTGCTCGAAGACGCTCGGGGGCAACGCCGCATTTCGTGTGGCACGCGCATCCACCGGGCCGACGTCTTCGACTACGACGGACGCGTTTCGATCTCGTTCGACGGCTGGAACTTCCTCAGCATGCCAATCACCGACCAATCATCGATCCCGGATCTTTCCACCGGCTCGGTGGACAATCTCTGGGAGTTCGGCGAGGTGAACGCGGACGAAACGCTGCGCCGCGGCGGAGCCGCCTTGCAGTACCCGATCAAGCTCGTGGGGGTCGCCTTCGCAGCCCAGTCCCGGCCCTTGTTCCTGACGGAGCGTCGCGCGCATCAGCAGATCGTCCGGTTCAGAGATCTCGTGACGTTCGACGACTGACGCCGGAAACCCACCTGCCGATTCCGACGAACTGGCCACCTTGATCCGTGCCAGGGCCATCTCGGCGGCTTCCTTGTTCTGTTCCCAGCGCCAAGCCGACCCGTGCGCCGGTCGTCCTTGTTTTCGAGTCCTGCCCATAAACCGTCAAAGCCTCCGCAAAGTACTCGCCACGTCCTGTAAAGTTGACGATCATGGTGCAGCGTGGGATACTGACCCCTTCGCGTTTTCGGACCTTGCGCCGAAGCCTATTCGCTGCCTGGATGGCGATGGCCGCTGCGTAATCGTCCCGTGACCACCGATCCACCGCCCTTCTTGTGATTGAGGCACTGCAATGACTTCCCGATCAACCGTGGCAGGGCACGCATCCAATCGCGGTTTGCCTTGTCCATTGCTACACAGAATAACTACACTAATTCTTGTCACTCCCGCCATGGCTTTGTCCATAGCACCGGAAAAACACGCCATATCATCCGAATCTCGAAGTGTACCAAACATGGTACTAATACTTGCGGACGACCTGGGCTACGGGGACCTGGGCTGCTACGGGCAGAAGATCGTTCAGACGCCCCAGCTCGACCGCATGGCCGCCGAGGGGATGCGGTTCACGCAATTCTATGCCGGCTCGACCGTTTGCGCTCCCTCCCGCAGCGTCCTGATGACTGGGCTGCACACCGGCCACACCCGCGTCCGCGGCAACGCGGGCCCGGAGAATTCCGGCGCTCAGATGCTGCGCGACGAAGACGTGACGGTCGCCGAAGTGCTTCGCGGTGCGGGTTATGCCACGGCCTTGGTCGGCAAATGGGGACTGGGCATGCCGGGCGACCAAGGCGTGCCGAACAGGCAAGGCTTCGATTACTTCTACGGCTACCTCAGCCAGCATCACGCGCACAACCATTTTCCGGATTTCCTGTGGCGCAACGAGGCAAAATCGCCGCTGCCGAACGTCGTCACGCCGGTGGGCACGGCCGGCGGCGGCTACGCCACGCAGCGCGTGAAGTACGCGGGCGATCTGTTCGCCGAGGAAGCCTCGGCGTTTGTCGAGCAGCACCGCGACCGGCCGTTCTTCCTGTATTTGGCCCTGGTCGTGCCGCACGCCAACAACGAACGTTCACGGCTGCTGGGCGACGGCCAGGAGGTGCCGGATTACGGCCCGTACGCCGACCGCGACTGGCACAGCTCGTTGAAAGGCCAAGCCGCGATGATCACGCGGATGGACCGGCAGATCGGCGAGTTGCTGGCCAAGCTCAAACAGTTGGGGATCGACGAGCGGACGCTGGTTATGTTCACTTCCGACAACGGCCCGCACAAAGAAGGCGGCCCGCAGTACGATCCCAACTTTTTCCAGGCCAGCGGCCCGCTGCGGGGCATCAAACGCAGCCTGACCGACGGCGGCATCCGCGTGCCTTTCATCGCCCGCTGGCCGGGCAAGATCAAGCCGGGCAGCGTGTCGGACCACGTCGGCTACTTCGGCGATTTTATGGCCACCGCCGCCGAACTCGCCGGCGTCTCGCCGCCGGCCAACCTGGATAGCCTCAGTCTTGTGCCGACGCTGCTGGGCCGGAACGCCGCGCAGACGAAGCACGAGTACCTGTACTGGGAATTCTACGAGGGCGGAGTCAGCCAAGCCGTGCTGCTGCAAGGCCGCTGGAAGGGCATCCGGCTGAAGAAAGCCACCGCCCCGATCCAGCTGTACGACGTGAAGAACGACATCGGCGAGGAGCATGACGTGGCGGCCGACCATCCCGACGTCGTCGCCCGCATCGCCCAGATCATGAGCACCGCCCGCGTCGACAACGAGTTCTGGAAGATGCCTCCGCGCTGAGCCCAACACCGCACGCCGCCGGAACGTCCGGAACCGAACGAATCGTTGCCGACGTTCAACTTGACGCCGACCGTGGCGGGGACGTCGGTTTCCAAACGCGGCGTCCGGCCGGGCCAGTCGAGCAATTCCGCCATGCGCCGTGCGGCCGCAGCATCGCGGTCTTTCCGCCAATAGATCACGCCCGGCTTGTCGTACAGCACGTTGTGCGTGACAATCTTCATCGATTTCCCCATCCAATTTCGGTGCAGTGACCGGCGTCCGGGGACCCCTCCAATCTGGTTGAAAGGCCGTACCATGCTGTCCGTTTTTTGCTCTCCGCCCCGTTACACCCAAGGCAAGAACGCCACCGCCATGCTGGGAGCAGAGATGGCTGGCTTGGGGCTGAATGGCCCAGCACTGATCGTGGGCGGCCGGTCGCCGATCCGACTGCTGGCTGAGACCTGGAAGCGCACTTTCGCAGACGCCGGGATTGCGTATGCCGTCCATGAGTTCGGCGGCGAATGCTCGCTGGCCGAGATCGAGCGGATCAAGCAAGAGGCCCAGCAGACCAAGTCCCAAGTCATCGTGGGAGCCGGCGGCGGGAAAGTTCTGGATGCTGCCCGTGCTGCCGCCGCTGACCTGCGTTTGCCGGTCGTGAACTGCCCAACCGTGGCGTCCAGCGATGCGCCATGCAGTGCCTTGTCCGTCATCTACTCGGAGGCAGGGGTTGTGGAAGTCCTGCGGCCTTACCGGAAGAACCCGGACCTGGTGCTCGTCGATACGCAGGTCATTGCCTTGAGTCCGCCTCGGCTGTTGGCAGCAGGCATGGGCGATGCCTTGGCGACATGGTTCGAGGCCGTGACGTGCGTGCGGGCCGGTGTCAAGAACATGCGAGGGGGCCTATCGACGCAGAGCGCCTTGGCGTTGGCAAAGCTCTGCTACCGCACCTTGCTGGCTGACGGTGCCGACGCTCTGCAAGCGGTACAAACGCAAGTTGTGACCCCGGCACTCGAACGGATCGTTGAGGCAAACACGCTGTTGTCAGGGATTGGCTTCGAGTCGTCCGGCCTCGCCGCCGCCCATGCCATTCACAACGGCTTGACCACGGCGGAGGCCACCCACGCCTACCTGCATGGGGAGAAGGTGGCTTTCGGATTGCTGGCCCAGCTTGTGCTTGAGGGGCAGCCCCGGTCAGTGCTGAATCGGGTTCTGGACTTCGCAACCCAGGTCGGGCTGCCGATCACCCTGGCCGATATCGGCCTGACGGATCTGTCAAAGGAGCAACTTCACACGATTGCCGTCCGTGCAACAGCGGAGGGCGAAACGATCCACAATGAGCCTTTTGACGTGCTGCCGGACATGGTGGCCGATGCGATCATGGCGGCGGATGCGGCGGGGCGGGCGTGGAAGAAACGTTGCAGCCGGGAGTAAACTCCGCCTGTGCGGGTCGCATGACTATGTCGCTTTGCCGGAGCCGCTCCCGTTGCGATTCTTGCGAGTGGCCAGCGTACAGATGCCGACGGGCGGCAAGTTCGCGCTGCGCGACGTGCGGGTCGTCGGCCACGGTGGCGGAACGCCTCCTGCGAAGTTGGCAGGCTATTTGACGAACCGAATCGTCAGCGGATAACGGTAGTACTCGCCCCCGTTGGCCTTGATGGCCGCGACCACGGTCATCACCAGACCAAAGATCAACGCGCCAATTGCCGACGGGATCCCAATGATGGTCAGGGCGAGAACGACCGTGTAGATCAAGACGCTGATCTGAAAATTGAGCGACTCCTTGCCTTGATCGTCGACGAATGCGTATTCGTCCTTCTTGATCAGCCAGATGACCAGCGGTCCCAGGATGTTGCCGAAGGGAATCACGCTGCCGGAAAGGCTGCTCAAGTGGCAGAACATCCCCCACATGCGTTCATCGCTGCTGCCGCCCACTGACGGCTTGCCGACCAAAGGAGAGTTGCTCATATTGAAGCCCCGAGTCGTTGGCATCGAAGAATGGAAAGTCGCCCGAACAGTGTTTCGCCGGCCAAGGCCGAATCTTGGCCGGCCGCGGAGAATTTGTCGATGCGTGTGCTCCTGGTGATGCCCGACCTGGACCTGCCGCCGCAACAAGCGGTCATCGTCAGCTGTTGGCTGGTCCCCCTGGGCAGGGCGGTTTTCGAAGGCGACCGGCTGCTGGAACTGGCAGCCGGCGAAGTCACCGTGGACCTGCCCGCCCCCGCCACGGGCCGCCTGGTGGAAAAACTCGTCGCCGAGGGGGAAGTCGTGGCTGTGAATCAAGTTCTGGGAACGATCCAAGCCGAATGACGCTAGTAATCGCTCGCCACTTCGCCAGCGTAGATGGTGCAGAGGGCGGCAAGGGTGGGCAGGGCGACCGACTCGTGGATGAACTGGACGTGCGCGTCGGCGAACAGGAAGTTACCGCCGCCGGGATGGAGACTGTACGGCTCGTTGTCGTTCTTGGCATTCATGGCCGCGACACATCCGGCGGCCAGCCCCGTCCAGACTGTACGGGCCTTCGCTGTCTGCCCAGCCGATTCCCTGGTCGTTCGCCAAGGTCGAGTCCAACCGTCGCCCGTGGTACACCAGCGGCCGTCCGCCGGCTTCCACCACCATGATGGTCGTGGATGTGCCGTCCAGGATGTCTCCCATCCGCGTCGTCGAGTTGCGGTACATGACCGAGTAGCGGTTGGAGCTGGTGTACAGCGGGGATGGCAGGTGCGGGTTGATCGAACTCGGCTGAACCGCCATGATGGCTTCGTAGTCGGTCGACGCGATCGGGTTGGCAAACGTCATGGCCGGCCGCGGCGGATGGGCGATGGCCGAGAGCACGTCGGGCCGCGTCGGGACCGTCGGGCACTGGTAGGCCTTGACCGGGATCGCAGCCACCGCCGCGTTCGTCCCCTCCCACCAGTTCAAGTTAAAATCGTACAGGTCCTGAGTGCTGGCTTGCTCGATGTAGGGCAGCGTGAGCGGCCGCCAGCCGACGTACTTCCCCGCCGGGTTCCCCGGTCCGACCGTCGTCCAGCCGGATGCCGGAAACACTTTGTTCACGCCTTCGAAATTGTGCAGAGCCAGCCCGATCTGCCGGAGGTTGTTCTGGCAACTCGCCCGCCGCGATGCCTCGCGGGCACTCTGCACGGCGGGCAGCAGCAGGCCCACGAGGATCCCGATGATCGCGATGACCACAAGCAGTTCGAC
>CAYUFW010000325.1:0-8822 GCA_964443915.1 uncultured Pirellulaceae bacterium | reverse complement strand
GTCGAGGGTCTGGATCCGCAAACGCGGGCGGCCCGCGTGATCGTCGAGGCCGACTACCGCATGAAGCTGGTCGGCATGGGCTTGGAAGAGGGCGTGCTGGGCGTCAGCAGCTACCTGAGTTCCGTCACCGTGCCGGAAGGCGGCGCCCCGCCGCCGATGAGCGTTCTGCGGTGGTGGTTCACGATGAACTACGAAGCCCTCCGCGCCACCCCGGCCCGCGACGCCTTTGAACTCCGCGGCACGGGCGTGCAGGTGCTGAGCGAAAACGAGATGCTGACCCAGCGCGGCGAACGTATTCACACCGGCCAGTCGGACGAGCTGAACGAGCAGTTCGCCCACAGCTTCACCAAGCACTTCGCCGAACTGGCGGCCAAGTACCCGATCTACGCGGATCTGCGGAACGTGTTCGACCTGGCCCTGGTCGCCGCGCTGATCGTCGCCGAGGACGTGCCGAACCAGTTGAATTGGCCCGCGATTCACTTTCTGGAAGAAAAGCGGTACCAAGTGGAACGGGGGCCGGCGCCGACCGAAGTGGAAACGGTGATCAACCATCGCGTGATCGGCCAGAAGCACATCGTGGCCGGCGTCAGCGGCGGCGTGTCCGCCGACCCCAGCCCGTACGTGCAGAAACCGGCCATCACGATCGACGATTACGGAGCCCTGCAGGCGGGCCGCACCGCCAGCCTGCCCCGCGATTTGCCCGCGGAGGCCTGGTGGTGGGATTGAACTTGCCGCCCGCAGTGAAGTTTCCCGGGCGGCAGTCCGATCAGTATCTTGTTGAAAGGAGTCCCGCCCGCCATGCCGGAACGCACCAAGTACCAAGAGCGCGCGATCAAGAACTTCTACGAGAATCGCGAAAGCATCGCCCTGCAGCGGGTTCAGGAGCTGGTCACCGAGCTGTACTTGAGCGAAGGCAAGAAACGCGACAAACACTGGAAGAACCTGGCCACCCATCTGCAGAAACTGGGCGTCGCCCCAGAAACCGTCGACCACCTCGTGGCCCAAAACAAGCCGGAACTGGTCGCCACCCTCATCAAAAAGCTGATGGAAAAAGCCTGACCAAACAGTCCCATCCCGCCGGCTCGTCCGGCGGCAGGGACAGGCCGAATTCCCGGACCGGCGTCGAGTTGCTTGAGCAGGCCCGTGGCGATCAGTCCAGTTTTCTTCCCGTCTCCAGGTCGTACTCCGCCGCTCCATTGCCGTGGCTCACGAGAACCCTGTTTCCAGCAAGAAGCTGCAAATCCCGCGAGCCCGGCGGAATGCTCACGCACCAGCTCGTCGTTGGCTGGTACTGGTCGACGCACAGGAGGTGATTCCTGGCGTTGTCAATGCACAGGAACCGGTGTTTGGTATCGGCGCGTGTGACGTTGCCGGTGGCGAGGAGGACGGCCACCACGCCGAGAACGTACGGAGGATGTCGGCTCACGTGCATGTCATGCCTCAAATCTGACCCAAAGGCCGCGCTACTCGCCGAACTGTGCCAACGCCAGAATCTATGACGCCTATTTGTCGAGGTTCGGAGCCTGCTTTTTCTGATTCTCAAACCACTGATAGTAGGAGGCCGTGTGGCCGGAGGCGTTCATTTCTTTCAAAAAATCCATCACCAACGGCAGTTGGTACTTGGCCACTGTATCAGGCTTCGGGTTGCTTACGAAGAAGAACTCCGAGGGGATCTTGCCGAGGTGGGTTTCGATTTCCACGAGAATCTCACGGTGCAGTCGTAATCCGTCGTATTCGAGCAACTCGTGGCGCAACGCGAATTCTGTTTTGGTCGTAATCTCACCGGCAACTACCCCCAAATCGACCTCCTTGTGGAGCCGTTCTTGAAAGGCGTTAGTCATCTCGAAAGCGACGATCGACGCGCGATGGGCCCCGGCCAGCATGGGGTTTAGTTCGATCGTTCTCTCGGCGGCGTTCCATTGCCCACCGCTGATGCCCTTCCTGTCTGAGATCGTATATCCTCCACGGAACTCGACGATCCTGGCCATTGCGCCATAAAGCGGACTCGCCTTGCGAAGGAATGCATCGATCGCGACGTCGTCCTTGCATGCGGCGAAATCCAGTTCAACGGGCGGCTCCGCAGCGGCCAGATGAGTAGGCAGAACCAGAATGAACAGCAGGATCAGCGGGATGGTCTTCATGATCTTGGCATTGCCTCGTGTCGAAGTCCTTCGGCGGTGTCTGCCCGGCGGTGCCGATTCGCCAGCCCACGTCGGCTGGCGGTGCAGAATCATGCTAACATTGCCATTGTGTCGTTGCCATGCCGCTGGCGGTTCCGTCGGCGGCCTAGAACCCAAACCCCGCTCGGAGGACGTTCCTACGCTGGCTGGGCAGCCTTGCCCGCAGTGCGTCCGGCAGATGCTGCTGCCAAGTGCGTCGTCACGGCTAGATGTTGGGGTAGCGGAGGTGACGCAAGCTTGCAGCTTGCGGTCGTTTATCGCTGGCAAGATGGAAGCTTACCCCACTTTGTAGCGTTGAAGACGCACTAGCCTCGAACGGGTCTTTGTCAGGTTTTCGCGCCGTTGACGATGTCACGTTTCGCACGGCACCGCCTGCTTCGCGGCCGCGTCATCGGCCGCGGACCCGCTGGCGGAATTCGCGGGGAGTCAAGCCGGTGGCACGCCGGAAGGCGTAGGCCAGGTATTCGCGCGAGCCGAAGCCGGAGGCGGCGGCGACCTGGGGGACAGGCAGATCGGTGTCCGCCAACAGTTGCTTGGTGCGCTCCAGGCGGACGCGGCGGATCTCTTCCGCCGGGCTGCGGCCGAGGGCTTCCTGGAAGCGGCGCTCCAGCCAACTCCGCGACACGGCCACGTCGCGGAGCACGTCGCTCACCTGGATCGGGGTCGCCGCGTGCGTGCGGATGAAGGCGATGGCGCGAGCCAGGTCCGGGTCGGTGATGGCCAGCGTATCGGTGGATTGCCGCACCACGACCCGCGTCGGCTCGATCAGAATCGGTTCGGTCGGGCGGGGCTCGCCGTGCAGCATCCGGTCCAGCAGCGCGGCCGCTTCGTAACCGATTCGTTCGGAAGTCAGGGCCACGCCCGACAGCGGCGGATTGCAGGTCTCGCACAACAGGCTGTCCTCGTCCCCGCCCATCACAGCCACCTGTTCCGGCACGAGCAGACCGAGGGCCCGGCAAGCGTACAGCACCTCGCGCCCCCGGTCGCTGGTCCAGGTCAAAACGGCGACCGGTTGGGGCAGCCCTTGCAGCCAGTTCCGAAGATCGTCTTGCTGTCGGCGCCATGTCGCACGGGGACCTTTGCTGCGGCGGGCACGGAACAGGTCGCAGGTCAGGCCGGCCTCGGCCAAGTGTTCCACAAAGCTGTGGTAGTGAATGTCGACGTAGGAGAGGCCCAGCGGCGCATAGTAGCCGAAGTACCGGAAGCCCTGATCCAGCAGGTGCCCGGCCGCCAGCCGCGCCGCAGCCCGCAAATCGGCCGTGACGGTGGGAAACTCGACGCCCGGAATGCGGGCCGCCGACACGTTGACGACCACGCCGGGCGCATCGGCCAAGTAGCGGCCCATGGCCCGGTCGGCCACCCGCGCGATGATTCCGTCGCCGCGCCAGCCGGGCGGCAGTCGGCCCGGCGCGTGCTGGCAACGCTGTTCGAGCCAGATGTCCCAGCCGCCTTGCTCGTGCGCGTACCGCCCGATGCCGCGAATCATGCGCCGGCCCCAGTCGGTCGCGGTGTCGACCAGCAAGGCGATC
Organism: uncultured Pirellulaceae bacterium; assembly: GCA_964443915.1. Taxonomy (GTDB): domain Bacteria; phylum Planctomycetota; class Planctomycetia; order Pirellulales; family Pirellulaceae; genus Anammoximicrobium. Next base: position 5,113 of record CAYUFW010000325.1, on the reverse strand, counting down.
TGCGGACATCGGCGTGAGGTCATCGGTGGATCTCCCAGGGGCGGTCAGGGCGGATGTGAAGACGGGCTGGGCGGCAAATCATCTTACAATATTTACGCATCTTTGCATTGACCGCCAGCCGGTAGACGGCCGAAAATCGGAGTCGTCCAGAGTGGTTGAGCCATGCTACGGGGGATTGCAGACTGCGGGGGAGGGATGAGCCGATCATGAACAGGCCGGTAACGCTGGTCACGGGTCAGTGGACCGATCTGGCACCCGAGGAGCTGGCCCGCAAGGCGGCGGCTTGGGGCTACGATGGATTGGAGATGGTCTGCCGCAGCGGATACATCGACGCGGAGCGTGCGGCCAACGACGGCGAGTACTGCCGCCAACGGCTGGATCTGCTGGCCCGTCACGGCTTGAATTGTTTTGCGCTCAGCAACCACGCGGCGGGGCACTTGGTGTGCGATCCCAACGACGACAGCCGGACCGACGTGCTGGCGCCGGCGGGCTGTGCCGGCGATGCGGAGAAGAAACGGTCGTGGGCCGTCGAGGCGATGAAGAACACGGCGCGGGCCGCGCGGAATCTGGGGGTCGGCGTGGTGACGGGCTTCACCGGTTCGCCCATCTGGCACTTGCTGTACCGGTTTCCGCCGGTGCCCGAGGCCTGGATCGAGGCGGGCTTTGCCCGGTTCGCCGAACTCTGGCACCCGATCCTGGACGTGTTCGACGAGTGCGGCGTGAAGTTCGCCTTGGAGGTCCACCCGGCACAGATCGCGTTCGACGGGACCACAGCCCGGCGGGCGCTGGAGGCGTTGGGCGGCCGCACGGCCTTCGGTTTCAACTTTGATCCCAGCCATTTGCTCTGGCAACAGGTCGATCCGGTCCGTTTCTTGCGCGAGTTTTCGGATCGGATCTACCACGTTCATGTCAAGGACGTCGCGATCCGGCCCGACGGCATCAGCGGTATGCTGGGCTCGCACTTGAAGTTCGGCGACCCGCGCCGCAGTTGGGATTTCCGTTCGCCCGGCCACGGCGACGTGCCGTTTGCAGACATCTTCCGCACGTTGACGGCGATCGGCTACGAGGGGCCATTGTCCGTGGAATGGGAAGACTCGGGGATGTTCCGCGAGGACGGCGCCCGCGACGCGCTGGCCTTCGTGCGACGATTGAATTTCTCGCCGTCGGCCACCGCCTTCGACGCCACCCTGGCCAAACGTTGAGGTTGACGCGGCCTCGATGCACGAAATCGGAGATTACGAATTTCAGATTTCAGATTTGAGATTTCAGATCCGAAAACCGAAATCCGAGATTTGGAAATTTGGAATCGCAAATCTGACATAGATCCAAGACAAATCCGAAGCCCAAAGTCGAATGTCCTAAACTCTCGCCACCGTTCGGAGGTTAACGCTCCTATGAGTAGTTCGCAGAAGAACATCGAGTCTCGACCGTTGACACGCCGGACCTTCGTCCGCGGGACCGGCGCCGTGTTGGCTGCGTCCGCGCTGTCTTTTCCCCGCCACGTCCACGCGGCGGGCAACGACACGCTGAAGGTCGCCCTGATCGGCTGCGGCGGCCGCGGGGCCGGCGCGGCGGCCCAAGCCCTGTCGACATCTGGGGCCGTGAAACTGTGGGCGATGGCCGATCTGTTCGCGGACAAGCTGGACACCAGTCTGAGCGCGTTGTGTACCGGCCAGGACGCCCAATACGACCGGGCGGCGCACAAGGGACTGGCCGGCAAGATCGAAGTGCCGCCCGAACGGCGGTTTATCGGTTTCGACGCCTACAAACAGGCCGTCGACAGCGGCGTCGACGTGGTGATCCTGACGACCGCGCCCCACTTCCGGCCGATCCATTTCGAGTACGCCGCCCAGCAGGGCAAGCACGTGTTCATGGAGAAGCCCGTGGCGGTCGACGCGGCAGGCATCCGCCGCGTGCTGGCGGCGGCCAAGGTCGCCAAGCAGAAGAACCTGAAGGTCGGCGTGGGCCTGCAGCGGCACCACGACGCCCTGTACGAGGAAACGGTCAAACGCATTCACGACGGCGAGATCGGCGAGGTGGTTTATCAGCGAGCGTACTGGAACGGCTCCGGCTACCGCGTGCGTCCCGCGCGCGAACCGGGCATGACCGAGATGACCTACCAGCTGCGCAATCCGTATCACTACACGTGGATCAGCGGCGACAACATCGCCGAACAGCACGTCCACAACCTGGACGTCTGCAACTGGATCAAGAAAACTCATCCGGTGACGGCCCAAGGGCAGGGCGGGCGGCAAGTCCGCATCGGGCCGCTGTTCGGCGACATCTTTGACCACCATTACGTCGAATTCACGTACGAAGACGGCAGCCAGCTGTTCAGCCAGTGCCGCCACATGACGGGCTGCTGGGGCAGCGTGGCCGAGTTCGTCGTGGGTACCAAGGGCAAGGCGGAGGTGAACGCCGGCCGGATCGAGACCGGCGCCGACACGTGGCGCTACCGCGGCCCGAAGACGAACCCCTACCAGGTCGAACACGACCGGCTGTTCGAGGCGATCCGCAACGACCGGCCGTTCAACGAGGCCGAGCAGGGCGCGATCAGCACGATGACCGCGATCATGGGCCGCATGGCGACGTACTCGGGCAAGCTGATCACGTGGGACGAAGCGTTCAAGTCGGAGCTGGCCCTGGCCCCCGACCGCTACGATTTCGACGGGACCCCGCCCGTGCTGCCTGGCCCCGACGGCATCTACGCCTGCGCCGTGCCCGGCGTGACGAAGGTGCTGTGAACTCCGGTGCGGCATCGGCGAACGGCGGGCGTGAGCCCGCCGGTAATGGCAGCTCCGGCCCGGACCACCGGCGGGCTCACGCCCGCCGTTCGCCAGACGGAAACAGCACGGCTCGGAGAGCCATGCTACGAATGACAAATCGCAACCCCTGAGGAGTAAACGACTGTGAAATTCTTTCTGGACACCGCTCATTTGGATCATATTCGCGAAGCGGTCCGCTGGGGAATCGTCGACGGCGCGACGACCAATCCCACGCTAGTCTCGAGGACCGGCCGCGAGCCGCGCGACTTGTACGCCGAGATCTGTGGCATCGTCCCCGGGCCGGTGAGCATGGAGTGCCTGGCGACCGAGGCGGACGCCATCGTGGCGGAGGCGAAACAGCTCGCTTCGATCGCGGAGAACGTCGTCGTCAAGGTGCCCCTGATCCGCGAAGGGCTGATCGCCGTCAAGCAACTGGCCGCGCTGGGCATCAAGACCAACGTCACGGCGGTCTGCTCGCCGCTGCAGGCCCTGTTGGCCGCCAAGTGCGGGGCGACGTACGTCAGTCCGTTTGTGGGCCGCTGGGATTGGATGGGCCAGGTGGGCATGGACATGGTCCGCCAGATCAAGACGATCTACGACAACTACGGCTTCAGCACGGAGATCATCGTGGCTTCCGTGCGGCTGCCGCTGCACGTGCTCGAATCGGCCTTGGCCGGCGCCGACATCGCGACGATCCCGATGGACGTGATGGAGCAGTTGTACAACCATCCGATGACCGACGTGATCCTGACCCAGTTCAACAACGATTGGGCCAAGGTACCGGGGAAGTGACGACCAAAATAGGATTAGGAGGAAGAGAGGAACACTAATCTTCGCTAATCAACACTGATAAGACGAATCAGCGGGAATTAGCGAGAATTAGTGTTCCGTCTCTTCCTTCACGGCGTGTGAGTGCCGGTTGGGCAATCGTGAGGGAATGCCAATGGACAAGTTACGTGTCGGTTTCGTGTGTTGTGCGCGGTTGACGTTCGACGGTGATTACGCCCAGCAGTTGTTCGAGCGGTCTTTGAAGAGCCTGTCGGGGATGGACGTCGAGTTGATCCACGGTCCCGATCTGACCGTGACGGAACAGGACGCGGAAGCGCTGGTCGAGCGGTTCATCGACCAGCGTGTGGACGTGATCCTGGTGCAATACGGCACGTTCGCATTAGGCACCCTGATACCCATTTTCGCCGACCGGCTGACCGCGCCGATCGTGTTGTGGGGCGTGCCCGAGCCGACGCTCGACTGGCACAAGCTCCGCTCGAACTCGTTCTGCGGCCTGAACATGAACGCCCACACGCTGATGCGACTGGGCCGCAAGTACGACTATATTTTCTGCAACCCCGACGAAGCGCCCGCGGCCCTGGAACCGACGTTCCGCGTGCTGCACTGTCTCCGCCGACTCCGCCGCGTGCGGCTGGGATTGGTGGGCTATCGCGTGCCGGGGTTCTACACGTCGACGTTCGACGAGATGGGCCTGCGGCGACTGCTGGGCGTCGAGGTGCATCACGTTACCACGGCCGAATTGTTCGACGTGGCGCGGGCCATCGAGCCGGCGCGCCGGCAACAGGAGGCGGCGGCGATCCGGGCCACCGCGGCCGGTTGCGACGTGACGGACGCGGAGTTGGACCAGGCGGGCGGACTGATGCTGGCGTTCCGGGATCTCGCCGAGCGGCACCGCTTGAGCGGGTTTGCCGTCAAGTGTTGGCCGGAATTCACGGCTCATTACGGGATCATGCCCTGCAGCACCATCAGCCGCTTGAACGACACCGGGCTGCTCACGGCGTGCGAAGGCGACATCTACGGCACGGTCACCATGCTGATGGCCAACTACTTGTGCGGCCGCCCGGCGATGTTCGCCGACTTTATCGCCATCGACGACGAGCGCAACGAGGGGCTCGCCTGGCACTGCGGCTCCGCGGCCACGTGCCTGAAGGCTCCCGGCGTTGACAACCGGCTGGGCAAACACGCGACGGTGGAGGGCGGCGGCAAGCGGGGGGTGACGGTCAACTTCCCCGTCGCCGGCGAAGGCCCGGTCACGATGGCCCGGCTGGGCGTGGGCCCGCGCGGGATGCGGCTGTTCTTCGTGGGCGGCCAATCCGTGCCGGTCCGGGCGAACTTGCCCGGCAACTGCTGGGCCGTGCGTTTCGACACGCCCGTGCGGCGGGTGGTCGACGCCGTGATCGGCCAGGGACTGGAGCATCACACGGCGCTGGTCCATGCCGACATCCGCGACGACCTGCGGCGCGTGGCCCGCTGGCTGGATTTGGAAACCTTGGACGTGGATGCGGCGAACGGCCCGGCGTAAGCCGGCCGGTGGGCGGCGCACGGAACCGCTCCATCGG
>CAYUFW010000324.1:5321-8848 GCA_964443915.1 uncultured Pirellulaceae bacterium | reverse complement strand
TCTTGCCGCTGAACATGGCGCCGCGGCTGGTGTGGAACTGGATGCCGATCCCTTCGACTCGAACCTGGCGTTGCAGCAGTCCCCGCACCAGTTTCTCGTACTGGTCCGTCGTGACGTGCGATTGGTCGATGCCGTCGTTGATCATCAGCGTGGCGTTCTTGGGGAACAGCCGGCCTGCCTCCTGAAAACACCAGGCCAGATAATCGTCCGGCACGGCGTACCATTGCTGGGGATGCGCCAGCCGAGGCAGCTCTTCGTTGACGACGTCCCACACGGCGATGTCGCGTCCGTAGCGTTCTGCGATCTGGGCCATGTGACGCTGAGCGAGCGTCTTCAGCCGTTGCGGGTCGCCGGGCTTGATCCAGTCGGGCATGAACATGGTCTTGACGTACATCAGCGCGTGGCCCTTGGCCGTAATCCCGCGAGCCCGGCACCACTTGACCAGTTGGTCCGGCGGCGGGCGGCGCCAGATGGGCGGCGATCCTTCGGCGAAACGCGGCCGGCCGTCCTCGGGCTCCAATTCCCGCCAATAGAACGGCAAGGTGGCGAAATTGTTGATTCGGGCGAATGCCTCCTCGTACTTGCGGTTCAACTCGGGCGAATCGAGTTGGCCGAGCGCGAACAGGTTGCAGCCGAAAAGGTAGTCATGGGTCTTCTGGCGGATTTGCAGCGACGCCCCGGCCACAGGCTGCCCGTCCGCGTCGACGACTTCGATCGCGGCGTCGCCCTTGCGGTGACGCTCGATGCCCTCGTCGATTTGCCCGGCTACGCCGTCCCACATCTGCTGATATGCGTCCGGAACGGCGGCCCAGGCGGATGACGCAGGAGCGGAAATGAGCAGACCGGCCAACAGCGTCAAACCCCCGAAGGCTGCCAAGCCTGCCGGCGCCGAACGGTTTTGCGAAAGCAGTGTTTTCATGGAATCAGTGACCTCCGGTTGGACTTGTCTCACGGGCGTGATGTTGGCGATGCGGACTCCGTTGGGCTGCACTTCGAGGGCGGATGCATTTCCGCGCTGCTTGGACCGGTGGGCTGACGCCCACCGGTCGCCGGGGGCGAGGCACTACTTGGGGGCGAAGTACTTCTCCAGGATCCGCCCCAGGATCTGGAACCCGCGCTCGTTGGCGTGGACCGGATCGCGCATGAACCAGCCGCGGGTCTGGTCGGAGCGGCGGATGTACTCGCCCCAGGGGCCCGTCATGTTCACAAACTCGACCTTTTCCTCGGCCGCCAGACGCATCAGCCGGCTGCGGTAGCTGTCGCCCTGAGGATCGGCGTCGTAGGCCCACTGCTGGTCGGTCCTGGGATCGTAGCTGCCGAAGACCGGTGACATGAGCATCACTTCCACCTGCGGCCGGGCCGCGCGGACTTGCTGGATCACCGCCCGGATCGACTCGGTGTCGTCCCGCTGGCTGATCCCGCCGATCATCAACAGGTCCGGCTCGTGCTTCAGCACCCACTCGTCGACGCGGCCCTCCTCCTTGTACCACCAGCAGCCGGTGCTGCCGCGCACGGAGCGGATCTTGACCACTTTGCACTGGGGGTACATCCGTTCCAGAAGCAGTTCGTACTGCGACGAGCCGGTGTCGTTGACGATGCTGTCGCCGAGCATCACGATCCGCAGCGTGCCGCCGTCGCGCAGCCGCTGCATGGTCTTCGGAATAAACTGCCAGCGGTCCGCGGGCGGCGTGTAGTGGAGCGGCTCCATGGCCCGGTAGACGGCGTCGATCCGCTCCAGAGGCGATAGGCCCTGGTAGCGGTCGGCGACCGTGCCGTTGACCAGAAAGTAGCCGATCCGCGCCGTCCGGCCGGTGCTGCCCGCCGGGGTCTTTTCCGCCACGCGGAGCCGGAGCACGTGTTCGCTTGCCGGCGCGAGGCCGTCGGCCAACAGCCCGGCCTGTGGGCAGAGACTTTCCCGGCCGGGCTGGAAACATGCCTTGTGCTGCCAAGGTCCGTCGTCGATCGAGCACTCCAGGTCACCGCTGTCGGGGCCCACCGCGCCGAACCAGCCCACGGCGTCGCCGCGGAACCGCAGCATAGCCGTGGGGCCCGAAGTGTCGCATACCAGCACGCTGCGGAATTTGCCGACCGCGCTGCGGTATAGCCGCTCGTCCATCGTGTTTTCCTGGCCCGTTTTCCAGCCCGGTTCGAAGTCGGCTGCTTCGTAGGCGATCAGCCGCGCGGCGTCCATCGGCGCCTGGCACAGCGGCTGGGCGAGCGGATGCTTCAGCGGCGTTGAGTCCCCGGCCTCGGCCTGAAGATTATCACTACTTACCGGGGTGCTAACGCAGCCCCGTTCGCCGGGCGTTGAGTCTCCGGCCTCGGCCTGTGATTTCTCCAGCAGCGGGCGGATCGCCGCCGCACACGAAGCGTGGCCCTGGTCGGTCAGCGGAACGTCGCCGACGGTAACGCTGGCGATGTTGTAGTGCTGCGCGATCTCCTCGTGCCAGACGATCGCGGGCGACTGGGGCGAGCAGGCGTAAACGAACAACAGATCCGCCTGCGGATGGGCCTTGCGGATTTGGCGCACCAGGCCCTCCAAGGCCGCCCGGCCCCGCTGGGGATCTTCGGCGGTATCGGCCGCAGTCAACTCGACCACGGCCAGGCACAACGGCAGGTAGTGTTGCACCACGTCGGTCGACGCCCGGAACGCGGCCAGCCAGGAACCCGCGCCCGCCACCGAGTGGTCGTATTCGACCAAACCCGTCTTCGGCGCCAGTTGGCGGATGCAAGCGGTGGTCAGCGCCCGGTAGCAGAGTGACTCGCGGCTGGCACCTTGGCCCTGGGTCAGCACTCCGCCCAGGTACACGATGCGTGCCGGTTGGGCCGCCTGCCGCGCCTCGGCGAGAATGCGAAAACAATTGGCCAGTCCGCCGCGGGCTTGAACGGCCTCTTCGGCGTGGGCTGCGACGACCAGGACCAAGCCCAAGACGGCGCCGACGCACGCGATGAGTTTTCTTTTCATGGAGCATCTCCTTCTTCGCGATACCGTGTTCACAGGAACAAGAGCAAGCTGACGGCCATCAGGACCATCCCGGCAATCAGGCCGTAGATGGACAGGTGATGCTCGCCGTACTCCTGCGCCGAGGGCAGCAGTTCGTCCAGCGAGATGAAGACCATGATCCCGGCGACGGCGGCGAACAGCACGCCGAACAGCACGTCGCCGAAAAAGCGGATCAGCACGAGGTATCCCAGCACCGCACCGATTGGCTCGGCCACACCGGAAAGAAACGAGTACGCGAAAGCCTTTTTTCTGCTGCCGGTGGCATAGAACACCGGCACGGCCACGGCGATCCCCTCGGGAATGTTGTGGATCGCGATGGCCACAGCGATGGTCAGGCCGAGGGTGGGGTCTTGAAGGGCCGCTGCAAACGTGGCAATGCCCTCGGGAAAATTGTGGATTCCGATGGCCAGCGCCGAGAGCAGGCCCATCCGCATCAGCTTTTTCTGGTTCCGATCGGCGGGCAAGTGCTCCATTTCTTCCACCCGGTGCATTTCGTGGGGGTTCTCCACCGACGGCACAAGCT
>CAYUFW010000324.1:0-5311 GCA_964443915.1 uncultured Pirellulaceae bacterium | reverse complement strand
CCAGGCCGTCGGTCAATGCCTCCTTCGCCTTGCTAAAGATCTCCACGAAGGAGACGTAGATCATGACTCCCGCCGAGAACCCCAACGCCAGCGACAGGAAGCGGACATTGGTGCGTTTCCCCTGGATCGCGAGCAGACTGCCGATCCCGGTCGCCAGACCAGCGAAGAGCGTGAGCGCAAAGCCGATGAGCACGTTTTCGGTGAACATGGCCATACTTTAGTTGCGGCGCGGGACCGGGCACAAGTGGCCGTGGTCGAAAGACGTGGTCACGCTGGGGACCCCCGAATTCCGCTTCGAACCCGCCATCGCCGCGCACGCATGATTGCAGCCCCGCTGTCTGCGACCCCGCGGCCATCTTCCTCGCGCGGAGCGGGATCTGACACCGCAACGTGACCGTGAAAAAATCCGGACGAATTCCAGCGGATTCGAATCTGGACGGCGTCGGCTGGCGAAGAGCATGACAGTAGGGCAAATCAATGCGGCAACGTGAACGCCGCGAGTCATTTTTTGCAGTGGAGTTTCGCATGAAGGCTTTTCGTTTTGGATCGGCTTTGGTTGTGGAGAGCCGCGGACAATGCCAGCAGATGGGGCTGATAGAACTCGACAGCCTGGGCCAGATCCGGGATCGGCATGTCGCAGCCGAGTTGAATGACCCTCCAGCGGAGCCTCGACGATGGGCTTGAAGGCGGCGTCCCCGGAAGTCTCGCCGTTCGTCTTTGCCGGTTGTTCAGCCAGCAAGAATCCGGAAAAAATGGCGGTAAGCACTGCACACGACAAAGCGGATCCAATGACGGCTCGAAGCATGGTGTTGCGCTCCAATAGGTGCGGTGAAGGACTCTGTACAGGCGAGGCTCTGCCTACGACGCCTGCCCGACACCTACTTCTTCGCACAACCGACGAGATTGGATACAGCGTCTTTGGGTTTTCTCGTCCCGTCCGTGCCGCGACTCGGGCGATTTCAAGTACGTCTTCCGCCACTGGTCCTTCTGAAGTTCCAGGGCGGGGTCCAACGCAACCCGCATGGAATCCTGCAGCATCCAGTCGTGGTGGATCGCCGCCCGTGAAGCGGCGTCACGAACGCCTGACGGCGGTTCCGCTGCGGAGAGCCAAAACGCGGCGCAAGCAAGAACAAAGAGCAAGACCACCGTGACTTGTCGGCAACGCATCGTCTACCTCGGCGCGTCAGTGTGCGCTGTCCCGCACGGCGCGGAACAGGGCCAGCATGTTTTCCGTGGGCGTGGGGCCTTGGATGTTGTGGATCGAGTTGAACACGAAGCCGCCGCCGTCGTTGAAGATGTCGATCCGCTGGCGGGCTTCGTCGTAGACCTGCTGCGGCGTGCCGAAGGAGATCGTCTTCTGGGTGTCCACGCCGCCGCCCCAGAACACGACGTCCTTGCCGAATTCCTGCTTCAGCCGCACGGGATCCATTTCGGCCGCCGAGCACTGGACCGGATTCAGGATGTCAAAGCCGGCTTCGATGAAGTCCGGGATCAGCTGATACACCGAGCCGCAGGAATGGATGAACGTCTTCCACTTGGTCTTGGAGTGGATCAGGGCATTGACGCGTTTGTGGAAGGGCTGAAACAAATCCCAATACGCGGCTTTGGAGATGAAGGGGCCGCGCTGGGTGCCGAAATCGGTGCCGGTAATCATGGCCGCGTCGATCAAGTCGCCAAACAAGTCGATCAACGTGGCGATGTTCCGCTCGGCGATCTCGCACTGCCGCTCGAACACGTTCCGTACGTAGTCCTTGCGGATCACCGTCGAGATGTACCATTCCTCGACGTCGCGGATGCCTTTGGGGTGTTTCAGGAACGTCGCCGGGACCAGGGCGATGTCGCCGAACGCGGCGCCGGGCACGCACAGCATGTGGCCGCAGTCCGGATGCTGCAGCAGCCAGTCGCGCATGGCCCGGTAGTAGGCCAAGTCTTCCTCGCCCAACAACCCGAACTCCTCCAAATTGTCCTCCGGGTTCAGCTCGTCCTCCGAGAATGGCTTCTGGCGGATGACCGCGTCGAAGAAGTACCCGCCGGCCGGCATGCGGCCGCTGGGCGGCACCGACGTGTCGCCTTCGGGATAGATGTACGTGTCGCCGGCTTCGTCCTTGGTGACGTGGAAGTCGCCGGAGACGAGCACTTCGGTGCCGTCGTTCAGCGTGAACGGTTTCCAGTTGCCGGCCTCGGTGCCGAACAGCGTCTTGCGGCCGGGCACGCCGATGACGTCGATGCCCAGCTCGGCCCGCAGTTCGTCATCCACTTCGCCCAACATCTGATACGGCTCGATCACCTTGACGCGGTAATCGCTTTGGCCGAGCACCGCCTGGCGGAGCCGCGTCACCGCACTGACGTGAATTCCCGTGACGGCCGTCGCGCCAAAATCCATGCAGACGCGGTCCGGCTGCTGGTGGTTCAGGGTGGCCTGCAAACGCTGACGACTCGTCATCGGGCCGGCGGTGGTAGCTGACATGACGGTACACCTTGTGGGAGGAAAGCCGCACTGGGCCCCGGACCCGTGCCGCAGAGGAAACCATTGACCAGCCAATAGCTTACCACAAGGCCCGCGGTGGGGAAAAGTCAGCCAATGACACGGGTCTGGCCGGAAGCCCGGGCGACGGGGACGTAGCCGAATTCTGGCGAGTCCGGCTACGGACCGGAAATCTCGGCCGGACACGATCGCGCTACTCCCGCTGGTCAACACAGGGGCCGGATGGTGTAGAATGCCCAAGATCCCTGGGCGACCGGCGAATTACAGGCGATTCGATGCCCGTTCCGGCCGGATGTTCTAGTCGAAGCTGGACGAAGCTGGTGTTCCAGGTGTTTCCACGCACATCGTGACGAAAGTGAGGTTTAGTGCGATGATTGGGTCAAGGTTTCTGCGCAAGGCGGTTTGCTGTTTCCTGATCGTGTTCCCCGCCGCCATGGCTGCGGCGGAGGATGTTCTCAAACTGGTCCCCGACAACGCTTTGGGCGCCGTCGTGGTGAATCGCGTCGGGGAGACGAACGAGAAGCTCCGAACGCTCGCACTGCGGCTCAAAGTGCCGCCGTTTGATTTCCTGAGCACCGCGAAACTGACGCTGGGGTTGCAGGAAGGTTTGGACGAAAAAGGCAGCGTTGCCATGGCGGCGGTGCCCGGCACGGCCACCGGCGTCCCCGTCCTGGTCTCCTTTGTGCCCACGTCAGATTACGCGGCACTGCTCAAACAGCTGAAGGCCGAGACCGGAGCGGACGGCATCGCCAAGGTCTCCGTCGGCGAGAAGGAATTCGTCACCGCGCAGAAGGATGGTTACGCCGTGGTCGCCGAGGAAGCCAATAAGGCGACACTGCAGGCCGTCCTCGCGGCGGCGAAGAGCATCGCGGTCGCCGCGCCGGGACTGGATGCATGGCGGGGCGAGAACGACGCCTACGCCGTGGCCACGCCGGGCGGCATCAAGTTCGCCCAGCAACAGATCCAAGCCGGCTTGGAAGTCGCCAAGGCGCAGCTGGCCAACCAGGGCGAGCAAGGCAAGACGGCGCTGGCGGGCCTGGGCATGTACGACTCGCTGATCAAAGCGATGGACAAGGAACTCAGTCACTGCGCCGTCGGCCTTCGCATGGCGGACGATGGTGCGGTCCACGTCGTCAGCCGGACACTGCCCGTCGAGGGCGGCGCGCTGGCCAACGTCACTTCCCAGGCCAAACCGGCCAAGGTCAGCCCGCTGGCCGGACTCCCCCAGTCGCCGTTCTTTGTCGCCGGCGGCGGCGTCTTCACGGCCGCGTCCATGAGATCCTGGATGGAGATGTCGTTCGGCATGATGCGCTCGTACCCCGGCGGAGACAAGCTGAGCGACGCGGACATCAAGAAGCTGTCGGAGATCTCGCTGAAGTCGATGCGCGGCCTGCGATCCATGGCTCTGTTGATGGGCGTCGGCCAAGGGGACGAACCGCTGTACGGCCGGATGTTGCTGGCCATGAGGACGAAGGACGCCAAGGCGTATCTGGAAAGCTACGAGGACTCGCTGGCCAACATGGCGAAGGTCCTCAAGGACGCCAACTCGTCGCTGTTCGAGTTCGAGTCGGAACGGATCGAAATCGAAGGTCTGCCGGTCCTGAAATTGGCCATGAACATGGAACCGTTCCTGGGCCAGCAAGCGCAAGTGCCCGAAGCCAAGAAGATGATGGACCTGATGTTCGGCGGCGGCGGCAAGATGAATATCTTCATGGCGGCGGCCGACGAGCACACCGTGATCGGCGCGTATGTGACTCCGCAGCAGTTGGCTCCGGCGGTCAAGGCGATTCGGGAGGGCAAGCCGCAGTTGATGGACGAGGCCGGGGTCGCCAAGACCGCCGCGATGTTGCCGCAGGGCGCCCAGTGGCTGGGATTCTTGAGTCCGCGCGGTGCGGCTGCGTTCGCCTCGCGGATGGTCAAGACCGTGACGCCGCCGGGGGCCCAGGTGCCTCAGATTCCGGAGTTCCCGGAAACTTCGCCCATCGGCTTTGGGGTGCAGCTCTCGCCGGCCGGCCTCGACACCCACCTCGCCGTCCCCGCCGACGTGCTGGAGAAGGCTTCCGAGACGATCCGCAAGGCGATCGCCGAGCAGAAGAAACCCGAGGCGTAGAACGGACGCGGCAGGTCACGCAGGACGGGTCTCCGGACCCGTCCTGGGGAAGGAGGCTGCCATGTCCCTTTGGCGAGCAGTGATGGTGACCTTGCCGTCACGCGCGGCGGCATTCAAGATGGTGCGACATCCGGAGCGGTTCTTCCATGGAAACTTGACCTGCAAGAGGAGGCTACTCATGCTGGAAGAGAACAAGGGACTCGTGCGGCGGTACTATGATTTGGTGACGGGCGATCTGGCAGGGATCGAGGATCTGGTGGCGGCCGATTTCGTGGACCACCATTTCCCGCCGGACATGCCGCCGGGCCCCGCGGGCGTGCGTCGGTTCTTCACCCAATTCATCCCGGCGTTTTTCAGCGATTTCCGGGTCGAGATCGACTTCCTGCTGGCCGAGGGTGACCGGGTCGATTGCCATTTCGTCGCGCTGTTCAAACACACCGGTGAGTTTGCAGGCGTCGCTCCCAAGGGGAACCAGCTCCGGGTTCCGGCCATCAGCACGTTCCGCATCGCCGCGGGCAAGCTGGCCGAAGCCTGGGAAATCTACGACAGCGGCGACATGCTCCGCCAGATCCAGGCGTAAAGCGTAGGCCGGAACAAGTCCGCGCCGTTCCGGCAGTTCGAATTCCTCCGGAACCGCCGAAATTCCTGCCGGAACTGCGAAGACTTGTTCCGGCCTTCTATGATCGCGTGGGTTTTGTCAAGCCCTGGGTTGAATT
>CAYUFW010000323.1:0-8851 GCA_964443915.1 uncultured Pirellulaceae bacterium | reverse complement strand
GGTCGAGCGACGAAGCGACGCAGGCCCGCGTGCCGCGCCGCAGCCGGCTGGAGCGTTTCGAGCGGGAACTGGACGAGTGGTTTGCGGAGTTGGCGATGGAGGCCGGTGAGCGGTGATCGGCGAGCGGGGCGGCGTAAGCCCCCCGGTGGTCGGTGGCCGGTGATCGGTGGCCGGTTGGCGATCACGGAATCTCAGATCTCACATCTCGAATCTCAGATCCCGCATCCCGCATCGGCGAACGGGGCGGCGTAAGCCCCCCGGTGAGCGGTGAGCGGTCATCGGTGTGGCCCCCGGCGGTTCGCCGGGGGCCCTTTCTTGTTACAAGGGCTTTCGCGCACCAGAAGAAGGGAACCAGATGCTTGCAGGTTGGGGCGAGTCCAGTTGGACGCGGCCCGTGTCATACGTAACACCGGCCGGGACGATCCGGATCCCGCCGTGAAGTTACGGGCGCCCCAGCATCAGCACCGTCAGCAGTTCGTCGGGGGTGTACCGGCGCGTCCCCGCGGGGAACAAGACCAAGGCGTCGGCTTCGGCGATGGTCCGCAAGTCGGCCGAGCCTTGCCAGGCCAGCGGCTCGACGCGGTCTCCGTCCGGCTCTTGCCGCAGCCGCGCCGGGTAGTAGGTGGGGCGGTCGCCGCGATGTTCGAACGGTTCCGCCAAGCGAAGTCCGCGCCGCCGCAGTTGGCTGTTCCAGACGCCCGCCAACCGGCCCAGCGCCGGGCGCACGAACAACTCGAAGCAAACCAGACAACTGACCGGATTGCCGGGCAGGCCGAAAACCAGCTTGCGGCGTCCGCCGTGCGAAGCGACGCCAAACCAGAACGGCTTTCCGGGCTTCAGCCGGACGCCGTGCAGCACCTGCGCGACACCCAACTCGGCCAACACGCGCGGCACATAGTCGTGGTCGCCTGTGGACACGCCGCCGGACAGGACCAGCACGTCGGACTCCAAGCCGCGGGTCATCAGCCGGCGGAGTTCCGCCGGGTCGTCCCGCCCGATTCCCAAGTCACACGGCTGTCCGCCGGCTTGGGCGACCAAGCCGCACAGCATCGGACCGTTGCTGTTCGGGATTTGGCCGGGACCGGCCGTCTCGCCCGGCGCGACCAGTTCGCTGCCGGTCGCCAGCACGGCGACTCGCGGACGTGGATGAGCGCGGACTTCGCTGGTTGCCGTTTCCGCCAGCAGTCCCAAGTCTACGGCCGACAGCCGCCGGCCGGAGCGCAGGACAGTTTCGCCCTGACGCAACAGAGTACCTCGCCGCAGCATGTGCCGGCCCACGGACACGGGCCCGTGGCTCACGCGGACCGTCGGCCGCTGTCCCGTGGCGATGCATTCCGTGTCTTCGAGCACCACCACGGCGTCCGCGCCGTCCGGCAGCGGCGCACCGGTCATGATCCGCATCGCCGTGCCTGGAACGACGCGTTGCCGAGGCACATCGCCGGCGGTCAACTTGGCCAGCACCTGCAGTTCCGCCGTCCCCTCGGCCAAATCGGCAGCCACCACGGCGTAGCCGTCCATCAGCGCTTTGTCAAAAGGCGGCGAATCCACGCGGCTGACCACGTCCTCGGCCAACACCAGTCCCAGGGCATCCGGGATCTGCACGGCGATCGGCGGCAACGGCTCCGCGCGCCCCAGAACGAGGGACAGCGCCTGATCGACTTCCAGCGCAGGCGGTTTCATCAGCCTATCCGAGCCCTGCTCCTTCATCCTTCATCCTTCATCCCACCTTCACCGCCAGAAACCGCCGCAGCAGTTCATGGCCGCAGTCGGTCAGGAAGCTCTCCGGATGAAATTGAAGACCCTCCAGCGGGTATCGCTTGTGCCGGATGCCCATGATTTCGACTTCACCGCCGGGGCCGTCGGCCCAGGCCGACATTTCGAACTGGTCGCTGAGCGTGTCCGGCTGGATCACCAGGCTGTGGTAGCGGGTCGCGATGAACGGATTCGGCAGCCCCTGGAACAGGCCCTTGTCGTCGTGGTAGATCCGGTCCGTCTTGCCGTGCATCAAATGCTTGGCCCGCACAATTTTCGAGCCGGTGGCTTGGCCGATGGACTGATGGCCCAAGCAGACGCCCAAGATCGGCAGCTTGCCCGCCAAGCGGCGAACGCACTCGACCGAAATACCGGCTTCGGCGGGCGTACACGGCCCCGGCGAAATGATCAGGTGCGAGGGCCGCTTGGCTTCGATTTCGTCGACCGAGATCTTGTCGTTGCGGTACACCTCGATTTCCAGACCGGCGTCGATCTCGCCCAGTCGCTGCACGAGGTTGTAGGTAAACGAGTCGTAGTTGTCGATCAGCAGGATCATGGCTTTGGATTGACGGTGATTTCTCGACGATGCTTCACGGTTCTCTATGATAGCGTCTGTCGGAGCCGAGGGTTAGACCATGGCCGGCAGTTGGTTTGCTGCTGCTAGCGATCTTGCCTTGTTCAGCAGCGATCCGTAATCTTCTTCTCAGGCGAGATCGCGAATTTGCGCATGAGCACACTTACCGCAAGAACCTGCATTCGTATTGCCGCTGTCTGCGTCGCCATCGTCGCCGCCAGCGGGCTGCGGGCGTTCGGCCAGGAGCCCAAACCTGCCGGCTCCGTGCCGTCGTCCGTTACGGCTCCCGCGTCCCGGAATACCGCGTCGCCGGGATCGTTGCAGGGCCTGATTACGGCGATCGTGCGGGAAAACCTTCCCGACCAATACGAATCGCGGGACCACTGGGGAGACACCAAGGAGATCTGGGCCGGGTTAGACGTTCGACTCGACGGACTACGGATCGATACGAAGCGGCGCAAGAAGCAAGTCAATCACGGCACCTGGAAGCTGTACCGGGTGCGTTTCATCGAGCCGGAGAAGTACCTGCACGTGGACGTCCAGAACATCCGGGAGTTGCCCAACGGCCGCGTCGAGTTCGACCTGTTGGCCGACGCCAGGTTGGACGTGTTCGCCCGGCTGGCACAATGGGAGTTGGGTGTGCAGTTGATCAGTTTGAGTGTGAATGCCGAAGCGCGGACGCAATTCCGCGTACGCTGTGACCTGGGGCTGAAACTGGACCCGAGCAAGCTGCCGCCCGACGTGCTGCTGGATCCGATGGTCAGTCAGGCCGAGGTGCGGCTGGCCGATTTCCGTGTCCGCCGGATCAGCCAGATCGGCGGTTCCGTGGCCCGTGAATTGGGCGAAGAGGCCCGCGACCTGCTGGACAAGGAACTGGCCAAGCAGAACCAGAAGTTGCCGAGCAAGATCAACCGCCAGATCGACAAGAATCGGGACAAGCTGCGGCTGTCCGTTCAAGACTTGCTCACATCGCAGTGGGGCGGTCTGGCGGCGAAACAGCTGGGCCTGGGCGACGATCCAGCCCGTGCCCCAGAGTAGGGTGGGCCAAGTCTTGGCGGCCCACCGAGCGGGATCTGGGGCAATCTGGTGGGCCGCGAAGACTTGGCCCACCCTACGTGCCACGCCGGATCTGCCGTCTAATCTTGGATGGGTACACAGTCCCTTTTCAACAGCGGAGAAAGCCGGATGTCGATTCGCATGTCCTTTTCCTGCAAGGAATCCGCGCATTTCTCCGGGGCCGTCCCGTCTCTGTGGTGTTTTCCTCGTGTGGAAAAGCCGAGCCGGCCTGCAACGGCAGAAAACACCGCAGAGACGGGACGGCCTCAGAGAGCAAGGTCCGCCGTAACACCAAGGCAGTCCGCCTGGAGGAACAGCGGCGAAAACTGGCGTGGCTGCAGAGACCGTCTTGACTGTTTTCAGGACCCTCCGCCCTGGTCTCCGCGTTCGCGTTCAAACGGCTTCGCTGCGGAGTTTCCTGAGCCGCTCGACGGCTGCGGCGACGGTGTCGATGGCGAATTCGATTTCCTCATCCGTATTGAATCTCCCCAGGCCGAAGCGGAGGCTGGCCCGCGACAGGTCGTCGCTCAGGCCCAGCGCCCGCAGCACGTGACTGGGCTCCGGTTCGAGCGACGTACACGCGCTGCCGCCGGACACGGCCAAGTCTCGCATGCTCATCATCAGGGCTTCGCCGTCGACGCCGGCAAAGCTGCAGTTCAAGTTGCCGCTCAACCGCAACTCCGTCCGATCCAGGGCGGGCCCGTTCAGCGCTACGTCGGCCACGCGAGATCGCAGGCCTGCGAAGAGCCGATCCCGCATTCGCCGCAACCGCTCCGCCTCGGCGGGCATCTCCTCCAGGCACAGTTGCACCGCGGCCGCAAAACCCACGATGCCGGGTACGTTCAGCGTTCCGCTGCGGCGGCCTGCTTCCTGGCGTCCACCGTTGATCTGCGATTCCAGACGCACCTGCGGGTCACGCCGCCGCACGTACAGCACACCAATCCCTTTGGGGCCGTAGATCTTGTGCGCCGCGAAGCTCATGAGATCGGCCTGCAGCTGCTGGACATCCACGGGGATCTTGCCAACGGCCTGAGTCGCGTCCGTGTGCAGCAGCACGCCGCGCTCCTTGCAGATCCGCCCGATTTCCGCCAGTGGCTGCAGCACGCCGATTTCGTTATTGGCCAGCATCACGGAAACCAACACGGTGTCGTCGCGGATCGCTTGGGCGAACTGATCCAAGTCGATCGTGCCTGCATCAGCGGTGCCCTGCGGTTTGACGGCCAGCAGTGTGGTCTCAAAGCCGCCGCGTGCCAGCTTGGCCAGCGGATCCAACACGGCCCGATGTTCCGTGACGACGCTGACCAGGTGGTTGCCGCGACGCCGCGACCGCTCGCACACGCCCCGGATCGCCAGATTGTTGCTTTCCGTGGCTCCGCTGGTAAAGACGAGCTCCCGCGGCGACGCGCCGATGGCTGCCGCGATCGATTCGCGAGCCGCGTCGACCGCCTCTTTGGCTTCCCAGCCGAACACGTGGCTCGTGCTCCCGGCATTGCCGAACTTCTCCGTCAGGTACGGCAACATGGCTGCCACGACGCGCGGATCGACGCGGGTCGTGGCGTGGTTGTCCAGGTAGACGGGGGTGGCAGGCATGGGACGGATGGGCAGTATGGGACGCACGGGAACGGATGGAAAGCCAGCAGAGGGCCATCCTGCGACCCGCTGGGCTACTTCAGTGTATTCCGGCGCGGCGTGGGAGCAACCAAAGAAGCCCGGCTTTTCGAAAAAGCCGGGCTTCTCGGTTCACTTCCCGTCCGTTCCTCATTTCTCTGCAGCGTCTTCCGTCTCGCTCGGCGGCGCGGGCGGGGGATCGGCCACGTAGCAGACCAAGGTGCGCGAGGGCAGAATCTGGCGGCCGCTCTTGGGCGGCGCAGGGCCAATCAGACCCGGATAGACATCGTTGGGCGCGTGCGAGGCCGTGTTCACGAACAACCGCCAGTCGCCCGACAGCTTGGCGGGCGGGGGAAACAGGAACTCCTGGGGCCCGTGCGACGCGTTCACCATCAACAGGATGTCGCGGCCCGCGCCTTCCCGATCCAGGTCCGCCGGCGGACGCGTCAGCAGGCAGGTCAGCGCGGCGGCGCCGCTGTCCCAATGCACCGGATTGCCTCGATTGTCGAACCAGCTGACGTCGGGACGCGCGTCCTGGGCGTGCGGTTTGCCCGTCAGGAAGCTCTCCCGCCGCAGCGTCGGCTGGGACCGGCGGAATTTGATCAAGGACCGGGAGAACCGCACGAGCTCGCGATTGCTGCGCACCAGCCGCCAATCAAACCAGGAAATCTCATTGTCCTGGCAATAGGCGTTGTTGTTCCCGCGCTGCGTGCGGCGGCACTCGTCGCCCATCAGCAGCATCGGCACGCCGTGGCTGAGCAGCAGGGTGGCCAGCATGTTCTTGATCTGGCGGATGCGAAGTTCCTCCACCTCGACGCGGTGCGTGGGGCCTTCGTAGCCGTAGTTGTCGGACCAGTTGTTATTGTCCCCGTCGCAGTTGCCTTCCCCGTTGGCTTCATTGTGCTTGAAGCAGTAGCTGACGAGGTCGTTCATGGTGAAACCGTCGTGCGACGTCACGAAATTGACGCTGCAGTTGGGCGAGCGGCCGTTGCGTTCGTACAAGTCGCTGGAGCCGGCCAGTCGGGTGGCCAGAGCCCCCAGCAACCCCGGATCGCCGCGCCAGAAGCGGCGAATGTCGTCGCGGAAATGCCCGTTCCATTCCGCCCAGCGGCGGCCGCCAAAGTTGCCGACGAGGAAAGCACCGCCCGCGTCCCAGGCTTCGGCAATCAGCTTGGTGCTGGCCAGGTAGGGATCGGAGGCAATTTCGTCGACCAGCGACAAGTCAAACAGGATCGCCCCGGTATTGTGACGGCGGAGGACGGCGGCCAGATCGAAGCGGAAACCATCGACGTGGTAGTTGATGACCCAGTTCCGCAGGCAGTCGATGATGAGTTCCTTGACCGTCGGATGGTTGCAGTTCACGGTGTTGCCGCAGCCGGTGTAATTCTTGTAGTACCGGCCGCCGTGGTCCGTCATGTAGTAGACCTGGTTGTCCAAGCCTTTGAAGCTCAGCACGGGCCCGCGTTCGTTGCCCTCGGCCGTGTGGTTGAAGACCAGGTCGAGGATGACTTCGATGCCCTCCTCGTGCAGCGACCGGACCATTTCCTTGAACTCGCTCACCTGCGATCCGGGCTCTTTCCCGGCCGCGTACCCGCGATGGGGCGCGAAGAAGGCGAGCGGATCGTAGCCCCAATAGTTCGGGTGCTGGCGCGGGGCGCCGTGAATTCCCAGGACCGGGAACTCGTGTACCGGCATCAATTCGACTGCCGTCACCCCCAAGGATTTCAGGTAGGGGATCTTCTCGACAACGCCCAGGTACGTGCCCGGGTGCTTAACCTGGCTGGTAGGGCTCTTGGTGAAACCGCCCACGTGCATCTCGTAGATCACCGTGTCGGCCACCGGGTGGTTCAGGCAGCGGTCGCCGCGCCAGTCGAAGTGGTCGTCGATCACCACGCACTTGGGCGGCCGCAGCACGCCGTCGTCACCAGGCTGAAAATCGCCGGCCAGCGCGCGGGCGTAGGGATCGATCAACCGCGCACGGCTGTCAAACCAGAGTCCGCGCTCGGGATCGCGCGGACCATCGGCCTGCAGATGGTACATCTGCCCGTGCCCGCTGCTCTTGACCAGCGCGTGCCACACGCTGCCCAGCTTGAATTTGGGATCGAACTCGATCTCTTCCGCGGGTTCCGTGTCGGTCACGGTGTCATACAGCAGCAGACGCATGGCGGTGGCCGCGTGGCTGACGACTCGAAACGTCACACAGCCTTCGCTGACGACCGGCCCGCAACTCGGGATGCAAGTCAGGGAAAGTTCCGGCTGAGATTCTCGCATCAGCATAAAACAACCTCACTCCGCGAAACGGGTGTATCGAACTGTGTCTCTCATAAGCGTAGCGCGCGATCTACGACGGGGAGAATTCAGTGCGAAGCACCGCGGCTATTTTCCTTGGGAGGTCCGTCGGCTGGAATGACTCGCGAAACCGTGACCTTCACTGAAACCTGATCAGTGATGCGGAGGGTAGCGTCTTTCGTGGGGAGGATATTCTGTCCTTTCGTTGGCCACGCGTCCAGCCACTGCTGGCCAGCGGTTGAAAAATCGGTTATCTTTATGGTCCAGGTAAGGTGACACGTTCTATTATCCGTTTGCGCCGGCAGCCGGTTTCGCTGGTCGGCCCTAGATTCAGGCGATGTCCTATGGCACGCAAAGTTGTTAGCCGCAAAGCTTTACGCGAAGAAGCCGAGGCCGCAGCACGCGTTGAGTCCGAAGCGGGAAAGCCCGAAGAAAAGAAGGCAGCCAAGCCCAAGGCACCCAAACGGAAAAGTCGGACGGCGGAGGCCAAAATCGTCCGCGTCAAATTGTACTGGCACGTCGTGAACCAGTCGATGAAGCCGGTTGCCAAGTTCGAGTACCACCAAAAAGCCGCCGCTCAGAAGAAGGCGGACGACCTGAGCCAAGGCGGCAAAACGCCCCATTTCCTGCACAAGCATCGGGAAGAGATCGCCGAGGCATAATCTGGAGGACAGCACGCATGAAAACTTGTGTTGTTGGCAACCTGGGCAGCCTGATCGTCCTTGGCTTGGCCCTCCTGCTCAACGGATGCCCCGGCCCCGGAACGACGGGCGGCGGCGGCAAGTCCGCCGCCGGCGGCAAAGGCTCCGGCGACGAACTCTCCAGCAAGATCGGCGAGTACATGCCGCCGTTGGACGGAGGCAAGCTGGAGATTGCCGCACCGAAGGGGTGGGACTGGGCCAATCCCGGCGGCGATGTCCTGGTTGCCTTCAAACCCAAGGATGCCGAAATCAATAGCCTACCGCGCGTGCTGTTGTCGGTTGCGGAGTCAGACTCGGTCGGCATTCACGACGTGACGCCGGAGAACGTCAACGCTTTTGTGAAGCAGGTGTCCGACTCGTTGCCCGAGCCGAAACCGAAGGAGCCGGTTCGTGCCGTCACTCTGGGCAAGCACCACTTCGCTCGCTACGTGACGTTCGGAAAACGCAGGAACCAAGTGGTGGCTCAGCAGACCTTGCAGACGGCGGTTGGCGGCCGAGCCTACACGTTGCGGTTGGAGGTGTACCAGCATCAATTCGAAAAATACCAGTGGGCCGTGTCAGCCGTCGCTGCGAGCATGAAGTTCGCGGCGGAAGGGGCCGAGGCAGAGCTGCCGGAAGCAACCCCGGCGACCGAGAAGGCCGAACCGGATCAGCCTGCAGAGAAGCCTGCGGAAGGGCCCGACGAAGAACCGGCGGAGAAGTCTGCCGAAAAGCCCGCCAAAGACGCGGAAGCGAAGAAGACGTCCGAGTAGCGCAAAAAATCGTCAGCCGGGAAATTAGTCACGGTGAGCCTGGGCAGTTGAAAACTCGGTCTTGACGGCCTTGATCGTAACGTTGCGAAATGCCAGCAGCTAGCGTGGGGGCGCGACCG
>CAYUFW010000322.1:3671-8942 GCA_964443915.1 uncultured Pirellulaceae bacterium | reverse complement strand
TACTGCGGCGGCTGGGTGGATCCCAAGCACGACCGCAAGCGGATCGGCTTTGGGACCGGGGTCTTGGACGACTATTGGGCCGATTTCCGCACCCGTCTTCGCCAGGCCGCGGCCAAGATCCGCGAGGCCTGTCCAGAGGTGAAAGTGCTGGTCTACTACGACACGCAGCGCGACACGGCGGAGACGGGGCACGAGCGGTTCCGGGACAGTTGGCTCGTCGGCCCCACGGGCCAGCCGTTGTCGACCGAGTGGGGCGGCGTCTACAGTCTGACGTGGAGCATGGTGGCCACGCTGCAAAACTCCTTCGGCCGCGCTATGCTGGATGCCGTGGACCGCTACCGCGGCGAGATCGGCGCGGACGGGCTCTACTGGGACGAAATGGAAGGCGTGGCCTACGGCGCGCCGCTGCTGACGTACAACATGGCCGACGGGCATTCGTGCCTGCTGGATCCGAAAACGTACGCGATCCAGCGTGAGATCGGCATCGCGACGCTCTTGGGCGAAACGCACCGGCTGGCCGTGATCGAGCGGGCCCGCCGCAACGGCGGAGCCGTGATGGGCAACGGCCCGGCCTGCACGCGGGCGATCCTGGCCACGGGCGTGCCGCGGATGGTCGAGATCCAGCACAACGATTACTGGTGCTACGAAGGGAACCTGGGCACGCCGCTGGGCTACATGTCCAGCCGGATGGATTTCGGCAACGTCGTCCGGGCGCTGCAGATGGCCTGCCTGCCGGTGGGCACGCGCTACGATTACCCGCACGAAATCTCCCGCTATCTGTTCCCGTTTACGCCCATCGAGCTGCACGCGGGCTATCTGCTCGGTCGCGAGCGGATCATCACGCTGCACTCCGGCAGCTACGGCTGGCCGGGCGAGTCCTGCCGCGTGGCCGTGCGGCATTTCGACCGCGAGGGCAAGCTGACGAGAACCGACTTGCCAACCGCTCGCGCGGCGCGGACGACGGTCCAAGTCGGCCCAGGCGAGGCGGTGGTGATCGAGCGGCTGCCGGCTGAGGAGTGATTCCAACCCGGGACCAGCGGTCATTTTGCCAGCCGCTCGACGCAGCTGAGAATCCGGGTCTCGATGTCCTCGCACCAGCGATTGGCGGGCAATCGTCCTGTCGGAGGCGGCGACTGAACGCCGTTCGGGAATCGCGTCTCGATCCGCCGACTCGTCCGCTTCTTCGATCTTCCTCTTCCCATTGTCCTGCCGGGCGACCGCAAAAATCTTACACGCTTGATGGATTGTCACCTTGACCGCGGGCCGGCGCGTGGTCGAGAATCGGGAACGATGCCGCGGCTCGATCCGCCGTCTTGGCGGCGCCGGTCCGCATGGCATCACACCGACCATCCCGCCGGAGCCCCGGCTGATCATCCGCCTACCCCGTTTCGGAAAGGAGCAACTTTGATGAACCATCGACTTTCGCGCCGTGAACTGCTGCAACTCGTGGGCTCTTCCGGATTGGCTGCCGGGTTGGGCGTCTCCCTACGGCATTCGTCCGCTGCGGACGATCCGCCCCGTCCGGCGGAAGGCAGCGGCTTCACGGGCAGCGTGATCAAGGACGGCGTCGTGCAATCGACGGCGACGTGCCCGACCGTGGTCAACGGCGAGGTAATCCAGCCGCAACGCAAACTGACGCTCTTGGACCAGACCGACGTGCTGGTCGTGGGCGGAGGTTCGGCCGGCGTAGCCGCGGCCATCGCCGCGCGCCGGGCCGGCGCTGAAGTCACGCTCGTGGAACGCTACAACCATTTCGGCGGTTTGTGGACCGGCGGCCTGGTGCTGATCGTGATCGGGCACATGGTCAAGGGCCCCAAGCAGGTCTGCATGGGGATCGGCGAGGAGATGATGCGCCGCTTGGAGAAGATCGACGGCGGGATCATCGGACGCGGACCGGGCAGCAACCCGACCGTGGACGCCGAGGCGCTCAAGTTCGTGATGGTGGACATGATCCAGGAGGCGGGCGTCAAGGTCTTCCTGCACTGCTGGGGCGTCGACGCCGTGATGGACGGCGACGCCGTTTGCGGCGCGGTCTTCGAGAGCAAGTCGGGACGGCAGGCGATTCTGGCCAAGACCGTGGTCGACGCCACCGGCGACGGCGACGTGTTCGCCGCGGCGGGCGCCGAGTTCGAGCACCGTACCTACAACATCGGCCTGGTCTCGCGGATCGGCAATCTGGACAAGGTCGACCGGGCTCGGGCCAAGACGAACCCCAAGCCGCCTCGCGGGCTCGGATCGGCCACCCCGATTCCCGGCGTCAACTGGGTCAACATGCTGGGGCCGGAGACGGACGGACTGGACGTGGCCGTCCTGACGCGGATGGAGATGAATCATCGCCGGTTCATTTGGGAAAACCTGCAGAAGATGCGCAAGACGCCGGGCTATGAAAAGGTGTCCCTGCTGGAGACAGGCCCGCAATTGGGCGTGCGGATCACGCGGGCCCTGGCCGGCGTCAAGACGCTCTCCGCCGACGATGTCAACAAAGGCGCTCGCTATCCAGACGTCGTCGCCGTGGGCGGTTTCACGAGGCCCGAGCGCGACGAGTGGCACATTCCCTATGGCTGTCTCTTGCCCAAGAAGGTCGACAACGTATTGGCCTCCGGCCGCTGTATTTCGGCGGCGATTAAGACGGCCGACAATATCCGCTTGATTCCGGTGTGCTTCGCCACGGGGCACGCGGCCGGCGTGGCCGCTGCAGTAGCCGCTAAGGATGGTTGCACCCCGCGCGAGGTTGAAGTCCCCAAGGTTCAAGCGATTCTCAAGCAGCAAGAGGCCTATCTTGGCTGACAAGAAGGAGTATCCGCCGTGCTGAGCCAAATCCATCCTGGTGCGATGGTCTTGCGTCTGGCCATTGTGACGAGTGTGTTGTTGTGCGGAATGAACCAGGCACACGGCCAGGAGCCGCCGTACGAGATTGTCACCCGCAAGAACGTAATGGTTCCGCTGCGCGACGGCGTCCAGCTGGCCACGGACATCTACCTGCCCGGCCGCAACGGGACCGCAGTCGAAGGCCGCTTCCCGGTCGTGCTCAGCCGCACGCCGTACGGCAAAACGGGGATGGCGGGCACGGCGAAGTACTTCGTTCCCCGCGGCTACGTCGTCATCGGCCAGGATACGCGCGGCCGGGGAGATTCCGAGGGGATCTGGCACTGGATGACCGACGACCGCCTGGACGGCTACGACGCGATCGAGTGGATCGCCGGCCAGCCCTGGTCGGACGGCAAGATCGGCATGATGGGCTGTTCCTACGTCGGCGCCACGCAGCATCTGGCGGCGATGGGGCGGCCGCCGCACCTGACGACGATCATCCCCGCCGACCCGTCGATCAATCACGGCCTCGGCGCCGTCATCTACGGCGGGGCCTTCCGGCTGAGGGTTTGGAACTGGCACATGGCTCAAGCGGCGACCGGGAGCCGGCAGGCGCGCGATCCTGCCGTGAAGTCCGTCCTGAAGCAGCAAGCGGACGATCGCCGGCACTACCTGCTGAATCTGCCGCTTCGCCGCGGCACGACGCCGCTGAAAGTTGCGTCCGAATACGAGGACATGCTGCTGCGGATGATGGAGCACCGCCGCAACGACGAGTTCTGGCGGTTCAACAACATCATCGAATACGCCGACGAGCACAAGGATCTCCCGGTGTTCCTGATCGGCGGGTGGTACGACTTGTTCAGCAGCAGCACGACCGAGACCTACATGGCGCTCAAAAAGACCATCCGGGGGCCGGTTCACCTGATCATCGGTCCCTGGATTCACGGCATGCAGGGCCGGTCGAACGGGCAGGTTGATTTTGGCCCGGATGCCGTCGTGGATATGACGCCGATTCGCCGGGCATGGTACGACCGCTGGCTGAAGGGGATGGAGGTCGGCTTCGGCACGCAGGTGCCGTTCCGCACGCCCGTGCGGATGTTCGTGATGGGCACCGGCGACGGGCACAAGACGGAGGACGGCAAGCTGTACCACGGCGGCTACTGGCGGGAAGCGCCCGACTACCCCCTGCCGGACGCCCGGCCGACGAAGTACTACTTGTACGGCGACGGCAGGCTGGCCACCGCCTCGCCGACGGAGAAAGCGTCCTCGACCACCTACGACTTCGATCCCCGGAACCCTGTACCGACCATCGGCGGCTGCACGTGCTGCGCGCGGGAGATCATGACCGACGGGGCCTGGAACCAGTGGGGCGGAGAACACACGTGGACCTGGCCGAGGCCGATCCCGCTCTCCGCCCGCAACGACGTGGTGGTCTTCACGACGCCGCCGCTGGAGCAGGACACGGAGATCATCGGGCCGATCCATGTGCAGCTCTGGGCCTCGTCGTCGGCCGTCGATACCGACTTCACGGCCAAACTGATCGACGTCTACCCTTCCAGCCCGGATTTCCCCGCCGGGTTTGATCTGATCATGGGCGACGGGATCATCCGCGCCCGCTATCGGGACTCCGACAAGGCGGAGAAGATGATGACCCCCGGCGAAGTCTATAAGTTCCACATCAAGCTCGACCCGTGCTGCAACGTGTTCAAGAAGGGACATCGCATCCGGGTGGACATCTCCAGCAGCAATTTTCCGCGGTTCGACGTGAACCCGAACACCGGCGAGCCACCCAACAACCATCGCCGGATGATCGCGGCCGCCAACACGATCTACCACGACGCCGAGCACCCGTCGCACATCGTCCTGCCTTTGGTGCCCCGCGTCCTTCCGCCATGATTACACGAAATTCTGAGGAAGATTTCCTGTGAAACGCGTCTGCCAGCAGTCGTACGTGTTGCCTGTCGCCCTGTTGATGACAGCGCTGGCCGCCTGGCTCCAGTGCCAAGCCGGTAGCGTGCTTGCAGCCGATCAGCCTGCCGCGCCGGCAGCGGGCGGCAAGGTCAAGCCGCTTGAGTGGCTCACGGCCCAGACGAACCCCGACTTTGCCCCCAATTCCACGCTCCCGCCGCTGACTCGCTGGGGCTGGGCCATGTCGTTCGAGGTCGCCAAGGAGCTGGCGGACCGCTGGGGCTATGCCGTCGAGTTCTCCGTTCCCGACCGGCCAGACGAACCGCCGAGTGCTGGCCCGGAAGATGCCCAACGAGCCGAAATGGCTGATCACCGCCTGGGCTGCGGACGGTGTGGAGGGCTCGGCGACCGTGGAGATCCCGGAACTGGGCTCGGTCACCGTGCAAGCGCGGGCCGTCGGCAGCGTCTACACCGCGACGCTCCGGGACGGCAAGCCGGTTCTCCGGCAACTGGATGCCGCATAGACATTCCAGGGACGACGATTCCATGCAACAA
>CAYUFW010000322.1:0-3661 GCA_964443915.1 uncultured Pirellulaceae bacterium | reverse complement strand
AATTCATCATCGCCGTTAGCGTCGTACGGTTGGTGGCGCCGGTGGCGGTGATCGATGCCCTGGAGGAGCCGGGGCCTCGGACCAAACCGATGGACCGTTACATGGCCGGGCAGCATGATCACCTGTTCAACGAAGAGACATTGACCATGAATAACGCAGAGGAGACATTGACCATGAATAGCGCATCCCGCATGACCCGTCGTCATTGCCTGAAGATCGCCGGCGCGGCCGCGGTCGGGTCCTGGACTGTTTCGGGCGAGGCCAAGCAACTCTGGACCAAGGCCAAGAAGAACTTTCGGCTGGGGATTTTCGCCCACGTCTACGGCAAGTTTGCCTTGGATGAGGCCACCACGCGCATGAAGGCCGACGGATTCCGCTCGGTCATCACGAACTTCAACTTCGCCGATGTGCGGTTCGACCCAGCCAAGCCCGACTGGGAGGCTGTCAAGAAGGTGCGGGCGTCTCTGGACCGTCAGGAATTGGCCGTCGCCGGGCTGTACGGCTATTACAACATGGTGGCCCCCGATCCGGAGGTGCGTCGTAAGGGACGCGAGCGCATGGGGTTCCTGCTGGCCAACTGGAAACAGTTTGGTTCGCCCCACGTCACGACGGAGACCGGCACCTACACCACCAAGGCCGATCAGGGCGATTCGCCCAAGAACACTTCGGAAGAGGGCTACCAGGATCTGAAGCAAGAAGTGGCCGGGTTGGTGAAGCAGGCCGAGAAGAGCGGGGCGGTGGTCAACATTGAGCTGTCCTGGCGCAACGTGATCGGCACCATCGATCGGGCGGAACGGCTCTTCCGCGAGATCCCCTCGCCCGCCTTGAAGCTGACCCTCGACCCGGCGAACTACTTCCGGCCCCAAGACCTGCCGAACACGAAGCCCATGCTCGAAGAGATCTTTCGCCGGCTCGGCCCGCAGATCGTCTTGGCTCATGCCAAGGACGTCCGCCTCGCCGAGGGCAAACTGGCGTACCCTCCGGCCGGACAGGGCATGATCGACTACCTGACGTTCCTGAGCCTCCTGGCCCAGTTGAACCGCCCGATCGACCTCGTGTTCGAGTATCTCAAGCTGGAGGAAGTGCCGCCGACGGTCGGCTTCGTGCGCGGCATGATGGACAAATTGCCCTGATCTTCTCCAGACCCGCCGTCTTGACAGTGCCCCGGTGGATTTCCGGCCCTGAGCCACTACAATCGGCCTTGTTGTTGAGCCGAGGACCGGGTGTCTTTGGCAAGCTGATCCAACACTTTCAAGGAGCCGACATCATGAAGCGAATCCTGCCTTTCCTCGTCCTGCTGGTCGTCGCGCACGCGAGCGTTGCCGATGAGCCCAAGCAACTCCTCAACGTGCCCTACGGCACGCATCCGCGCCAGGTGCTCGATTTCTACCAGGCGAAGTCGGACAAGCCGACGCCCGTCGTGTTCTACATCCACGGCGGCGGCTGGCAGGGCGGCGACAAGAAAACCAATCCGAAGGCATTTCTCGACAAAGGCATCTCGGTCGTGGCCGTCAACTACCGCTACGTCAAGAACGGCGTCGAGGAGAAGGTGGAGCCGCCGGTGAAGGCCTCGCTGCACGACGCCGCCCGAGTGGAACCTGGACAAGAAGCGCATCGGGGCCACCGGTGGCTCGGCCGGCGCTTGCTCGTCGTTGTGGCTCGCCTTTCACGACGATCTGGCCGACCCCCAGAGCGACGACCCCGTCGCCCGCGAATCGACTCGGCTGTATTGCGCCGCCGTCAACGGAGCGCAGGTGTCGCTCGACCCGAAGGAACTGCGTGAGTGGATGCCCAACTACGGCTACGGCGCGCATGCCTTCGGTCTGTCCGGCTTTCAGAGTCTGATCGACAATCGCGAAAAGGTCCTGCCCTGGATCAAGGAGTATTCGCCAATCGAGCACGTCTCGAAAGATGATCCGCCGATCGGGATGTTCTACGGCGGCGAGGTTCCCGTCGTCGGCGGTTCACCCAAGGACCCGACGCACTCGGGCATTATGGGCCTCAAGCTGGAAGAGCGGCTCAAGGCCCTGAACGTCGACGTGGTCCTGGTCCATCCGGGACAGCCGCATCCCCAGTACAAGAACTCGACGGACTACCTGATCGACCGCCTGACCAAGTGACTGGCGGCTTGTTACTTCCCACTCCGGCGAACGGTGGGCGTTAGCCCACCGGTTCCCTTGGCGGCGTCAGATCGTTGGCCGTCAACGACCGCGTGCTGGCGAACGGTGGGCGTTAGCCCGCCGGTTCCCTTGGCTCTAGCAGGCTCGACCGGCGGAGAACCGGCGGGCTCACGCCCGCCGTTCGCCGGGTCCGGTGGTCCAGGACGGGGCGTGCCGCCACATATGCTCCAATTCTCCGGGAGATTTCTCATGCGAACCGTTTCTCGCCTTGTTGCCTGCTCGGTGTTTCTTCTGACATGGATCTCTTCCGCGCCGGCGGCAGAGAACGCCAAGGCGTTGCTCGACCAGGCCGGTGTCAACAAGGGCCTTTGTTTGCACGTCGGCTGCGGCCAAGCGGGCGGCGAAGACCTGACGGCGGACCTGGCGGCGGCCAGCGGGATGCTGGTCCACGGCCTGACGCTGGACGACGCGGCCTGCGATCGCGCGCGAAGGGCGATCCGCAAGCGGGGTGTGCCAGGCCAGGCACAGGTCGAGAAGCTGACCGGCAAGGCGCTCCCGTACGTCGCCGATCTGGCCGACCTGATGATCGTCGAAAATGCCACCGCGTTGCAGTCGGCCGGAATCGATGCGGCCGAGTTGGACCGCGTTCTGGCGCCCGGCGGCGTGCTGCTGGAAAAGTCCGGCGGCCAGTGGAAGAAGACGGCCAAACCGTTCCACGCGGTGCGGCCGTGGACACACCCGATGGGCGGACCGGACGGGAATCGCGTCGCCGCCGACCCGGTGGTCTTTCCCGTAGGAATACGCTGGCAAGATGGCCTGCCCTTGAACATCGTCCACTGGGCTTCGGCCCGGTCGTACGTGGCCGCCGCCGGCCGCGTCTTTAGCATCAGCATGACCGAATCCGAGAACCTGCTGACCAATCCCGCCAACCATCAGGCCAAGCAGCAATGGTTGACGGCGCGCAGTTCCGCCAGCGGGCTGCCGCTCTGGAAAGTTCCGCTCGGCACCGAAGACCCGAAGTCGGACTTGAACACGCTGAACTCGCTGCCGCTGGCCACCGACGGCGCAATCGTGCTGGCGGCGAAGGACAAAACCTTGGTTGCCGTCGGCGCGGCGGACGGCCAAATCGAGCGAGCCTTTCCCGTGGCATTCCCGACGAACCGGCTGGTCTTGGCCAGCGGCATCGCAGTCGCGGCCGGCTGGGAATCCGTCGAGCGTAAGGCGATGTGGGATCCGGCGAGCAAACCCGCAAGTTCCCTCTGGGACGTCCGCTTCGGCGGCACCGGCCAGGGGGCGGTGGAGGCCTTCGAGGCGGCCACGGCCAAGCTGCTCTGGAAGGACCCCGTCGCTGCGCAGCAAGTGCTGGCGACGGACGACACGGTGGTCTACCTGACGCAAGGCGTGTATCCGGTCAAGGACCAGGCGGTGGTGGCCCGCGCGCTAAAGACGGGCGAACTTCGCTGGCGGACGACGCACGAGGACCTCGTCGGCGGAGCGGACCTGTTCCTGATGTGCCTGGGCAAAGACGCGGTGGTGCTCGG
>CAYUFW010000321.1:2538-8967 GCA_964443915.1 uncultured Pirellulaceae bacterium | reverse complement strand
TGGCAGTGCCGGAACTGCGCGGAAAAGTGGGGTAAGCTTCCAGCTTACCAGCGACAAACGGCCGCAAGCTGGAAGCTTACGCCACCTCCGCCACCGCAACATGAAGCCTTGAAGATGCGCTAGGGTGCGAGCAACGTCTCGCTGACCCGGCCCATGATCGCGCCGGAGGCCAAATAGGCTTGCTCGTCGTGCGTCTTGCCGATCTCGCAGCAGACGTCGGTTTGTTCCAGCCGCCAAGCGTCGTCTCCCAAGCTCGCCAGCCAGCAGAATCCGGTGTACCCCAACGCCTGGGCTCGCGAGCGACGTTCCAACCGCGGATAGAACCGCAGTACGGGATCGCAGGTGTTGTACATCAAACAGAGCCGATCGACGGCGGACCAAGCCTGGCCGTGATCGTGACCGGGCAGCCACCAGTCATGGTTCATCGCCCCAGCCAGCATCGCCACGCGCACGGAGTGGGCGGGCCGCGGGTTGGCTTCGGGCAACTGGAGGCAGCCGAGCGAGCCGCCTTCCGTCAGGTGCAACGCGCCGGAGACGATCCGGGCGCCGAAGCTGTACCCCAGAAGTCCCAACTGGGTGTCGGGACTCAACCGCGTCAGGAACTGGGCCAAGTAGAAGCTCTCGCAAGGTGTGCGGGACGCCTTGACCCGAGCATCGCGTTTGGGCCGGGGCCCCCTGAGTTTGTCGCTGGGCCAGGACCAGACCACGAACCGGAGCGACTGCGAGTCCGTCGCATGGCGGGTCAGGGCGCGATAGGTCGCCAGACCTCGGCCATACGCCTCACCGGCCTCGACGCGATTGCCGTGGACGTAGACGACAGTCGTGGTCCCCGGCTGTTCGGCCGCCGACCAATCGGACCAGTCGGCATCCTGCCAGCCGCAGTTGCCGTCGTAACGCCGCAACCGGAAATCGGGCTCCGCCTGCTTGCCCCCACAGGGACAGCCCAGACAACGGGTGCTGATCATCCAGACGGAATCGTCCGGACGGGCGGCGGCCTGGTCCGCGGCACTGTCGCTCCCGCCGGGCTTCTGCGCCGACGGCGGCGGCGTGGCGCACGATTCTGCCGGGCTTGACGATGGGAAGGCTGCGAACAGAAGAAACAGAAAATGGGGCGCGAGCGCACTTCGCTTCATGGCAGTGGAACTCGGATCGGGCTCGTGACCAGAGCACAGAACGCGCGGAGCGAACGTCCGCACACTCTACTCTAGCTCACTTTCCACGCCACGCGTTGCAAAAAGAAAACGCCGCTGAAAAAACGCAACCGCTTCATTTGCACATCAACAGGAGCAAGCTAGATTTGTCAGGCCCGCAGAGGGGACTGTGGTCTGTAACGTTTACGTCGAGGGAGATGCAAGTCATGAAGCGATTGTATTTTGTGGCCGGTGTCGGTTTGCTGATGGTCAGTCTGACGGGGTGCAACCGCGGCTGGCCGAGCCTGTTCTGCAACAACCAGTACGACGATTGCTGTGAGGTCATCGAAGACGGCGAGTGCTGCGATTCGAACGCCTACTACGGCGCGTCCAGCCCGGCCGTGCAGTACATGCCGGCCCCGGCGCCGACGAAGGTCGACGAGTTGCCGTTGCCCGGCCCGGACAACAGCAAGACCTGAGATCGTCCGAAAGCCGCCTGAGCGTCGCGAACAGAGCGAACGGTGGGCGTGAGCCCACCGGTGTCCGAGTTCGAGATCGTCCGTAAGGCTCTGCGCCGGAACCGTGTCCGCTGCTCTTTTCGCCGGAGGTACTTCCATGCGAACGTCGCCTTTCTCCTGGGCCCTGTCAGCCGTGTTGTTGAGCGGCAGCATGGCGTTGGCTCAATTTGAACCGCAGAAACCCGTCGAGGGCATCCGCCTGGACAAGGCCCTGACGCAGCGCTGGCAAGTGGGCGTCAAGATCACCACGGTGGGCGGCCCCTGCGCGGGATTGCGAGGGACGATTCCCGTGCCGACGGATTGGCCCGAACAGCAAGTGCGGGTCGTCGAGGAGGATGTTTCCCCGCTGGTCCGCCGCGTCACGTATCGGGATCTGGGCGGCGTGCGGCAGATGGAGTTCTCCGTTCCGCAATTGCCACCGGGCGAAGTCGCGACGGCCTTGGTGACTTTCGAGATCACCCGCAGTTCGACGCTGCCGCCGCAAGACACGAGCCAGTACGCAATTCCCAAGAACCCGCCTCTGGCGGTTCGCCCTGATCTGGGGGCCAGCCCTTCGATCGAATGCCGGCATCCCGCCATCCGGGCGAAGGTGAAAGAACTGGTCGCGGGCAAGGAATCGGCTTGGGAGCAAGTCCAGGCAATCTACGACTGGGTGCGCGACAACACGAAATCCCAGGAGGGCCAACTCAAAGGCGCGGCGGCGGCCTTGCGCGACGGCAGCGGCAACCGCGACGATTTGACGTGCTTGTTCATCGCCCTCTGCCGCGCCAACGGCGTCCCGGCCCGCACCGTGTTCGTGGCGGACAATTGCTACGCCGAATTCTACCTGCAGGACCAGGCTGGCAAAGGTTGCTGGTTTCCCTGCCAGGTGGCTGGGACGCGCGAGTTCGGCAGCATCTCGGACCGCCGGCCGATTCTGCAGAAGGGTGACCGCATCAAAGTGCCCGAATACAAAGACCCGCAACGGTTCGTCAACGAGTTCCTCACCGGCAAGGGCGGCCGCGGCGGCCGGCCGCAGGTCGAGTTCATCCGCAAACTGCTGCCGGCGAACTGAGTCTCTCCAAAAGACCGAGGGGAACCTCATCATGCGCACGATTGCTGGCGTCACCTGGGCCGCGGTTTGCCTGCTCGGCAACGGGCTTTCGGCGGCTGACCGCGCCGATCGCCTCCACACGGAGAATCCCGGTATCGAACGCTGGCAGATCGGCATGACCGTCCAGGCGACCGGGGCGTGCAGCGGCATCCTGGCGGCCATCCCCGTGCCGATGGACTGGCCGGAGCAGCAGGTCAAGGTTCTCGACGAGCAACGCTCCGGCCAAGTTAGTCCGCTTCGCTACCGGACCATCGCGGACGGCGTGAAGCAGATGCTGATTGCGGTTCCCCGACTGGCAGCGGGCGATACGGCGTCCGTGCTGGTGACCTTCGAGGTAACGAAGCGTCCGATCCTGATGCCCGGCGAAACGGGTTCGTGGAAGATTCCGGCCCGCCCTGCGGCTGGTCTCCGCCAGTATCTGGGCATCAGCCCCTCGATCGAGACCACGCACTCGGAGATTCGCCGCCTGGCCGGCGAGATCGTGCAAGGCAAGACGAGCGACTGGGACAAAGTGAGGGCCATCTACGATTGGGTGCGGGCGAACGTCAAGTACCAATTCGACCCGGAATTAAAGGGGGCCTTGACGGCCTTGCGGGCCGGCCAAGGCGATTGCGAAGAGTTGACTTCGCTGTTCATCGCGCTCTGCCGGGCCAACGGCATCCCGGCGCGCTCCGTCTGGGTTCCCGGACACTGCTACCCGGAGTTCTGCTTGGAGGCCCCCGATGGCCAAGGACGCTGGTTTCCGTGCCAGGCGGCCGGAGCAGAGGAGTTCGGTTCGATCCACGAAGCCCGGCCGATCCTTCAGAAGGGCGACACGTTTAGCGTACCGGGCGAGTCGGCTCCCAAACGCTACGTGGCCGAGACGTTCCGTGCCAAGAACGCCCTGGGCGATCCGCGCGTCGAGTTCATCCGCAAGCCCCTGACGGAATGAGCGGCGGACGGGGTCTCGCTGGCGAGCCGGCCTTGCGATAGGATGCGCAATGGGACCGATGGGACGCAGGGGGCCGACAGGACGGATGGGACACCAAGCGAACTACATCTTGCGCCGCGGCGGGCGCACGCAGCTGTTCTCCAGCAACTGGGGCGCTCTGTCCCTGGCCCAGGACATCTTCTGGGGCCCCGAAGAGACCACGCGGTTCATTCGCTCGTTGACCCCGGCCGACGGACTGCTGGACGACGCGGTCTGCGAGGGTGCCGCGGTCGTGGATTGGGACGCGCGGCGGCTGATCTGGTTCGAGCGCGACCGTCTCGTGCCGGGGCCGGTCCAACGGCGGCTGTACGCCCGACTCCTGGAACACATCTGGTCTGATTGGGAAGTCCGTTCCGCCGACGATGGCATCGCCGGCGTTGCAGCCTACCTGGAAATCGACAGCGGCGCGGAGCGGCCCGGCGACGCCGAACCGGCACCGCAAGACGACAACGAGGATGAAGGCGAAGATGGGGGCTGGGCGGATTCCGGTGCGGAGTTGGCTGACGACTTGGAAGTCGGCTTGCGCCCGGCGCCGCGGCCGGAAAGCCGGGAAGGCGGACCGGCGGCCGCCGAGCCTGGCGTCTGGCTGGCGGTCCGGCGGTCAGACCGTGCCGTCGAGGACTACTTTGGCTTCGACCATCCGGCGCTGGATGAAGTCCTGCTGCGCGGTCCGCCGTTCCTGGATCTGCTGCCTGCCGAAGCGGCGACGACCGTTCCGCCCGAGTCGGCGGTTTGGGGCGGCGCGGTCGTCGACACCGTGTCGCAACGGTTGGGCTACTGGGAACTGCAGGCCGGTCCGGATTTCGCGCGGGGCGTCGAACGAGCTTGGGCCGGCTGGCGCGTGGAGCAACTCAGCGGCGGTTGGGAGCAACTGCTGCGTTGGTCCGGCCGCGAGGCCCCGGACGAATTGCGGGCCGACGAACGGGCCTGCTTGGGAACGCTCCTCACGCTGCTGCTGGACGAGGACCGGCTGGACCCACAGGCCATGCGGGACAGCATTCACGAGGCGACGCGCGGGGTCACTGCCGGATGTGGCTGCGCGGCCGTCCTCGCGGCGCTGCTGGCCGCCGCCGTGGCCGCCTGGGTGCGGACCGTCCCGGTGACCATCGTGTGCGCGATCGTCGCGCTGGCCTTCCTCGTTCCCGCTGTTCGCCTGCGGCGGCGCGTCGCGCGACTGGTGGCCACGGCGGAAGGATTCGAGGACGCGCCCATGTGTGCCGGGCCGTCGTTGCTGAAGAAGCGGTCCATCCTGGATCAAGCCTTGACGCGGAGCGGCTATCCGACCACGGACCAACTGGAACAGGCCGGGCATTTGTCCGTTCCCTCGGAGAACCAGCCGGCGGACAGCCCCCTGCCGGACCGCTTCGGGCCGCACCGCCCTCTGCGCGCCGAGGAAATCGCCGGCGTGGAGTTCTACCAGTTGCGGTTGGGCAAGCTGCGGTTCCGCGAGTTGCGGCGCGGGACCACGCTCTGGCAGGCGTGCCTGATCAAATGCCTCGCGCCCTTCGGCGTGGCCCCCGGACCGACGATCCCCGTACCGCGCGTCCAGCGGCTCATCCTGCTGGACGGGGAACATGTTCCGCCGCACGTGCGCCAACAGATCGACCCTTGGGTCCAGCAGGCGACGGCCAGCGGTTTCGCACCCAGCTTGTGGTACACGTTGCCGATGTTGGGACGGCAGGAAGCGTTTGGCGTCGTGCTCCGTAATGCCGAGGGCAACGTGTTGGCTTTCTTCCTGTATGCGCGGGTTCGCATGCGGGTGGCGGATGACGACGGAGACGCCTACGGCGACGAACAGCTGACCGAAGCGTCGCTGGTGAGCGTGTTGCCGCGCGACGAGTTGCTGGTCACCGAAACGCGCCGCTCCGAACTCGACCCCTTGCCGACTCACGACGTGCAAAACCTGCAGGACGCCGACTGGCCGACTCTGCTGGCCGCTCACCAGCGGCGTTTGGACGCGCACGACCGTTCCGCCCTGCGGCGTTTCATGGAGGCGGATTTGCCCGACTTCGTATTGCACTTGAGCCAGCAAGAAGTCGACGCCCACGTGGCGCGGGGCGTCTACCAGCGGATGACCCGCGAGGAGATCGACCGATTCGCGGAGGAAGGATAGGAGGCGGGAAGTGACAAAGGGGAAAGGTGGAAGAGTGGAAGAGTCGGAGAGTCGAAAAGTGGAAGAGTCGAAAAGTGCGGGAGTTCTGGGGGCAGCGGAAGCTACGCACGATCCCGCCGGGACCCGGCCCGACGATACGGCCCTTTGACTTCTCGGTTTTCGACTTCTTGACCTCTTGACTCTTTCACTTTTCGACTCTCCGACTCTCCGACTTTTCCACTTTTTGACTTTTTGACTTTCCCCATGCACATTGTCCTGTACCAGCCGGAGATTCCGCAGAACGCCGGCAACATCGGCCGCACGTGCGTGGCCTTGGGGGCCAAGCTGTGGTTGGTCCGTCCATTGGGGTTCCGCATGGACGAGCGGCACTTGCGCCGCGCCGGGCTCGACTACTGGCAGCACTTGGATTGGGAGGCTGTCGATGATTGGGCGGCGCTGCGCCAGCGGCTACCGGAACGCGAACCGTGGCTGTTCACTAAGACCGCTGGGCGGCTGTACACGACGGCCGCGTTTCAGGTTGGCGACGTATTGGTGTTCGGCAGTGAAACGCAAGGCTTGCCGCCGTCTCTGCTGCAGGCCGCCAGCGACCGCGCGCTACGGATCCC
>CAYUFW010000321.1:0-2528 GCA_964443915.1 uncultured Pirellulaceae bacterium | reverse complement strand
AAGCCCGCAGTTTGAACCTGGCCTGCGC
The DNA here is from genome assembly GCA_964443915.1 of uncultured Pirellulaceae bacterium. GTDB lineage: Bacteria > Planctomycetota > Planctomycetia > Pirellulales > Pirellulaceae > Anammoximicrobium. Next base: position 2,500 of record CAYUFW010000321.1, on the reverse strand, counting down.
TGTGGCCATCGTCGCCTACGAAGTCTGGCGACAGAATTCTCCCGGCGAACTGCTCAGGTAGGACGGTCCTTCCCAGCCAGTGCCGGGCCAGCAGTTCCAAGTCGCCTGCCCGCTGGCCGAGGCCTAGCCGGCCACCAGTTGTCCCAGGGGCGGGACATCGTCCACGTTTCCGTGGCAAACGCGATCAGCCGCGTCTGCTCGTTGCGTTGGGGGGTGTTGGTACGGCGCAAAGCCGGATTCCGGGTTCGGTCGGCCCTCCAACGTCGGGACGCGCATCCCGTCGTAGTCGCCCAGCTTCAGGTAGCCCCGCGGCGTGACCGTTGGCGTGCTGCAGGTCGCAGTGGGCGATTCGGGCGGCGTTGAGTTCGCTCACCAGTCTCAGCTAGTTCAGACCGGCCTTGGCGATCGATGCTCCCTTGCCCACCCGGCACTTGCTTGGCACCCATTCGAACAGCGTTAGGCCCTCGACCCAATCCATCACACCAACGGATACCAGCGCCCGTCCGTGGCGCGGATGGCGGCGTCGCGGTACTCGAAATCAACCAGGCAGCGCAAGGGGCGGGTTCTCAGGTACTCGCTGATACGATCGTAATGCTCGCGCCGGTCCTGTGACTCTCGGACAAACGCACGAATCGCCGAGGCCGTGCCTTGAAGTGGGAAGCCAGGGGCCAGGGCACGGACGAGATCCTACCGGCCAGACTTGGATGCTAAGCGACTACTGCGGTGGCTCTTCTGGTTGAAAGAAGCCGAGCAATTCCTCAACCTGGCGAATTCGGATTCGCCGAGGGTGGTTCAGATCCAGGGCCGCGATGGTCGCACGACCGATCTCGGACAGCCCCAAGAGTTGAAAGTTGTCCCAACGAAAATGCTCTTGCCAAACATCCGTTCGCGGATTGAACAGTCGCGTTTGCCTTCCCGTCGCCGGATCGACAACCTCGACCCGATTCGTCTTTTGGAGATTGCAGCGCGGGCACGCCCAGGCCAGATTATCGAGCGTGGACGATCCGCCACGCGATCGGGGAATCACGTGTTCGACGTGAAAAGTGGCGCCTTGCAGCGATTGGTCCATGCGGCAGTATTCGCACCGCCCCACCGCCCGCGCAGCCACCACCCGTTCGATTTCACGCGAGGTCGTCATTCCGGCTTACGCCCGAGCAAATGGAAGGCCCCGGCTCGCACCAGCGAAAGCGATTCGCTAAGTTCGACGAGCGTCTCCAATTCAGCGCGTTCGGCCCGGTTCAATTGCCCCTCGGTGTTGCGGTCCATGAGGTCGTGCAGACGCCGGTCGGCGCGTGCAGGCAGCTTGAGGCTGCTCACGGATTCCACCCAATCGACAGGCGCGGGAATTGCTGACGACATGCGCTTTGCCTCCCGAATCCAAATCAAGAACGGCTCGTCATCGCTCGTTGCCAGGATTATAACCAATAGGAAGACGATGGGCCAGCCGTCCCATGTTTACGCATTCCCCTTTCCACCTACCTAAAACCGCACGAGCGGGACGTTCGCCGTGTTCGGCTACCAGCCCCGCCCGTGCTTTCGGATTTGCCCCGGTCGCTTCGGCAAGGTCCGCAGACCGAGGCCGCATTCGTCCCGGGGACGGGACTTTGTCCTGTTGGGTGGGTGCGTTCGCCGTCCGGCGAGCTAAAGCCGCCAGGAGACTGCGCCGCGGCGTGCTGCAGCCGGCTGCGCCGCCTACCGCTCCAAAATGCGCGCAGCAAGGCGGGGCTTCTTGACCTGCGTGCTACAGGCTCTGCTTGAGCCGGTCCTGCAACACGTTCATCGCCCGGTACACGGTCTGACGGGCAACGTGCAGTTCGGCTTCGGGCCCTGGTTCACGATCGACTGCGGCTGCCAGCCAGTCTTCTTCGCGGCCGCTCGACTCGCGTCCGGGTCACCCTGGCGGTAATGGTGGACAAGGCCGGCATGAGGCGTGGGCTCGCCCATCTTGTCGTCCCATAAAGGCGCGGCAGGTAGGCCGGAACAAGTCCGCGCAGTTCCGGCGCGGCCAACCACCTGAAGACCGTTGGAGTTCCTGCCGGAACGGCGCGGACTTGTTCCGGCCTGCGTCCCGTCATGCCATCGAGCAGGGAAGTTGGCGACTGGAGGCGTCGCTAGGTCTCGCCCGTCAGCCTGTCAAACTCCGCCACGGTCATGGCGGGGGCGGTACAGAACGAGATGCCGGTCTCGCGACCCAGCGCGACCGCTGCTTTCATGGCGTCGGTCATCGTGGGCAACTCGACGATCAGCACCAGGTCGTACTGGCCCAGCAGCGCGTACATGTCCTTGACGGATCCGCCCAGCTTCTCGATCAGATCACGGGCTGCGGCGGTCCGCTTGGCACTGATTGCCTCCAACGCTTCCCCGGAATACTTGCCGAACATGAAGAACGTCATGGGTTCACCCTCTCTTTCATCTTTCATCCTTCATCCTTTATCCCTCATCCTTCATCCCTGCCCCCGCGCTACTGCTAGTCCTCGTGCAGATCGCGGGCGGCGGCCGC